>JAYNYK010000002.1:23653-70680 GCA_038102985.1 Halieaceae bacterium | reverse complement strand
TTATATTGAGCGGGCACTCCGCGCCCTCGGGCGCCGGTCACAGCGACGCGATCTGTGTCGATTTGCTCGAGCGATACCTGGGTGAAATCGCAGATCACATCGGGCAGATGATACGAAGCAGGGTCACCGATCTCGTAAAGAAGCTGCTCACCGACCGTGCCCATCGTCACACAGCCACCAGTGCCTTGGGGTTTGGTCATCACTACCGCACCATCGGCAGCAATCTCGGCGATGGGGTAGCCGACCTCGTGGAGGGAGTCGGCCACCTCGTGCCAGTCGGTATAGTTGCCACCGGTTGCCTGGGGTCCGCACTCGATCAGATGGCCGGCGAGTGAACCTGCTGCCAGCAAGTCCAAGTCATCACGCTGCCAGCCAAACCGGTGAATACAAGCCCCCAGCGTGACAGCACTGTCGACACAACGACCGGTGACGACGATATCAGCGCCTTGATTCAACGCCTCTGCAATTGGGAATGCGCCGAGATAGGCGTTAGCGCTCGCTATCGCCTCGCGCGGAGGTGTCGGTTCGCCGGTGAACATCTCCGTGGGCTCTGAGCCCAACACCTGATCCAACTTGGGCATGAGGTCGTCGCCGGTAATCACTGCCACCTTGAGTAACAGCCCCGCATCCTCAATGAGTTGTCGGATAGCACGGCCACAGGCCTCGGGATTCACGCCACCTGCATTGCTGATCAGTTTGACGCCTGAATCGGCAATGGCCTGCAGATGAGGCGCGACAATGGCGCTGACAAAATCGGTGGCGTAGCCTTTTTCAGGGTCCGCGGCTTTGGCGCGCGCCATGATCGACATGGTGATCTCGGCGAGATAGTCGAACACGATGAAGTCGAGATCACCCTCAGTCAGAAATTGCGGCAGAGCGAGATCCGCCTCGCCCCAATAGCCCGTTGCACCGCCTATCCGAATCATGCTGTCTGCCTTTCATTGCGCTGGGTGCTGTTCATAACGCTGTTTACATCGCTATTCACATCGCTATTCACATCGCTACCAAATTGATTTTAATTCACTTAAACTGAGCCTGATTCATTATAAGGGTACTGTTCAATGCCGGCAACACCCCGCCACACCTCAAGAGCGCGCGTGGAAGCCAAAGAGTCGAGCATTCTCGACGCGGCGGAAAAAATTTTTGCGCAGGTTGGATTCGATGGCGCCAAGGTGTCGGACATTGCGCGGGCGGCGTCGGTTGCCGAGGGCACGGTCTACCTTTACTACAAAAACAAGCAGGATCTCTTGGCTGGTGTCGTGGGTCGCTTCTGGACCCAGCTAACGCTGGGCGCCGAGGCAGCGATTGAGCCTGATGCGACGACTCGAGCACAGCTAGAGCAACTGGGGCGCTACCACCTGCAATCTCTACTTAATCAGTTTGAAGTGGTCTCGCTGACCAATCGGGCACGTCCGCAACAGGAGCAGGACCTCGATCAGGTGCGTGAGTATGTTCGGGTGTTCGATCGCATCATGCAGCGCGGCGTGGACCGGGGTGAACTCCCCAAAGATATACCTATTGGACAACTGCGGGATGTTTTCTTCGGGACACTGGAGTTTTCAGCCAGAACGCTGAAGCTGCGGGAGCGGCCTTACGACCACTCGGTCGTGACCAATCTATTAGCCATTATGGTGGGTTCATCGAACGCTGTTGCAGCCGCACCCAAAGGCAAAGAACCCAGCAACCGCGACCTGATGAATACGCTGAAATCGATTCAGAGACAGCTTAAGACGTCTGGCGACTCATAATCGCAGGCATTCATTTATGAAAAGTTCGTTGCGTTAGCCGAGCTTAGTGCGCGGTCGAGTTTTAGTGCAAACCTTGTGCTGCAAAGCAAAAAAAAAGCCACTCTGACGAGTGGCTTTTTCTTACTCGCTTACGTCGTATTTAAAATTCATACGCCACTTGTACGCCATACACTTGAGTGGTTCCTGTGTACTGGAAGTGTGACCCCAGCGCTAATGGCAAGTCAGCCGACCCCGTTGCGTAGAACTTATCACCAAGATTTCGGCCATAAGCCATGATCATCCAATTATCGGTCCGCAGTCCGGTACGAATGTTATACAGCTCAAAGCCGTCCTGATAGTCGACAGGATCGAGATCACCTGTCATGTAGTAACCGTCCGTAAAGTTCGCATCGAATTGAGTGAACCACATCAGGTTCTCAGTCAGTGGTTGGTTATATTCGAGGATGATAGACCCACTGTAATCAGATCCAAGCTGTCCGCCCGCAAGGCTTTGAGCCTCTCCAGTCCTCGCACCGGCCTGGAAGAGCGTATCGCAACCTAATGCACTAGTAACCGGTGAGTCGGGCGTTAACACTCCACCCGGTTCGGCTCGCGCTAGACCCAATAGGGCACTAGACTGCTCAGCCGTACAGGCGGCACCATCGAACTCGTCATATTCTGCGTCAAGCAAACCAAGCGCTGCGATAACGCGAAACTTATCAGTGACTTGCCACTGCATATCAATTTCGAGTCCATTTGAGGACGACTTACCCGCATTCGCGATGACAAATCCGGTCCCCTGGAATGTAGACACCTGTTGATCTTCGTACTCACTGAAAAAGACGTTCCAGTTAAAGATCATATCTCCATCAAGGAACTGATGCTTACCACCTATTTCCAAGGACTGACCTGTTTCATCGTCAAACTCGAATCCGGGCCCTGGTTGATCACGCAGAGCTACACGTTGTCCGTTAACCTGTGCAAACACAGGATTTTGGTCAATAGCGGCGTTAAATCCGCCACTTTTGAAGCCTTCAGAGTAAGAAATGTAGTAACTGCTTGTGTCAGACGGCGTCCAAGATAGAGACACTCCAGGCAAGACCTGATCAGTTTTTCGATTTTCAATGAAATCGGTTTCGTAGCGTCCCAGTAAGGAGGCCAGTAACTCGTGCCCGAGAAATGCCCCGATGTCGAAGCCGGGAGCTATTGGTGCGTAGTCTACAGCCTCTGCAATACCGCGCTCAGCAAAGGTGATATCGGTGATCGCAACCACATCTTTCTTCTCTTCCGTGTATCGAACGCCCGCCGTCAGATTCAATGTGTCTGTCAGGTCATAAGACACCTGCCCGAAGATGGCGACGGACTCAGTGTCTTGAGTCCAGTCGGCCATACCACCCATTGCGTCAAACATACTTATACCTGGCATTCCCGGCGTCACCGCAGCGAGGCCTGCAAGGTTAGCGAGCGAGGCGCCCCCCAGAGCTGGATTAGGCGCATTCACGCCAACCAAATCAGCCGGGCCATACGCAAACGCCGTGGGCAGCCCTATGACAGCTTGAACAACGGCCGGTGCACCAAAGGTCCCATCAAGGACAGTTAAGCGGTTGATGTGCTGTGTTGACTCTAGGTAGTTGACTCCCACCGTCCAAAATAAATTATCCGATGCAGAAGAAAATCTAAATTCATGGGACCATTGATCAAATGCCTGATCATCGCTACGGCCTACGAAGCGTAATGGGCCCCAGTCCGCATCGAGTCCATCTTCAAAGTAATACTCTGAATAGCCAGTAGTCCAGCTAATAGACATGGAATCGTTTAGGTCATGTTTGATATTCAACGACCATTCATCGTTCTCGGTTTCCGTACCCTCAGGGCGCTCCCCGGGGCCTCCAATATCGCGCTGCCTACCGCTGAGGGCGGCGCCTCCGATTGAAAACGAAGATCGATAATATTCTCCAACTGGGGCGTTAGGGTACAGAATCCCGTTTAGTGCGTAACCAACAGTATCTAACAGGGGCAAATTTTCGGTCGGCTGGAATTGTGTAATCACCGAGGTGGCGCCAAGGCGCTCATGTTCACTCCACAGATACTTTAGGTCGACCTGAGTGTTTTCACTTGGTTCCCAGCGCAGGCTGACCCTGAAAATCTGCTCATCGGTCTGCGGTGCTGTGGGGATTACCGTGGGGTCTACCGCAGTAAAAGCGTTATCCAAGTAGCCCTCGTCGGATCTATCGCGCGCGGCTAGCCGTATTGCCAGCGAATCGCCCAAACTCGTTTGAAACCAGCCTTCAAAGATCTGTCCATCGTTGCTTTCTATGCTTGCCGCGATCCGGCCGGAAGTCTCCCCCCCCACTTCAGGTGACGCGGAGCGTATGTTGACAGCTCCCGCCAGCGTGTTCTTTCCGAAGAGTACACTCTGAGGGCCTCGCAGCACCTCTACCTGCTCCAGATCAAAAAAGCCCAAGCGAATCTGTCGCATACGACCAAGGTATACGCCATCAACGAACGTGCCGACAGATTGTTCGAAAGACTGGTTGGCACCAACGGATATACCGCGCATCGTAATCGATGTCGCAATAGCGTTTTCGGACACCTGAAAGTTCGGTATGTAGTTGTCCAGGTCATTGAAGCTATTAATAGCAGCGTCCTGAATTCTTTCGCCACTAAGTGCAGTTATCGAAATTGGTACGTCCTGCAAACTTTGCTCTCGTTTTTGAGCTGTTACGACAACTTCTTCAATCTGTCCAAACGCAGGCACTGCGGGGAGAATTGCCGCTGACACTACAGCAGCTGCTAAGGCGTGTTTTTTCATTTTAGGGCTCCAGCTTACTATTGTTGTTTTACTGCATCAGTGAGGCGCAGCTTATATCTGACGATAGTGTTGACGTTGAAGAAAAGACTGTCAACATGACTGCTTGCTCTAATAGCGCGAAATATTGCCCTCGCACTTCTAGTGCCAGCATTGCGATGAGGCCGGCCTGATACGTTGTCTTGTAGGGGCGGTGGGGGTACCTGTACCCATGATCTCATGCCTGCACGATCACTTTCTGGGCGACCAGTTCATCTCAACACCCCATTTATACTTCTTATACTTGGCCCCTCCCGGTACCGCCAACCAAGGCGTCGCCTCTTTTCACTGGGAAGTATTCCAGTTCAAAAGCACTCAATCAGAGGGATCAATAGGGAAACCCACTCATTAGGCCGCTTTACTTTTGCAAGCCTTTAATTTGAGCTCTGTTGTCGAATCTAGAGCATTTAGCGCGTTAGCCCCGGCTGCTGTTCCCCGCACGAAATAGTCCCCCACTGACGTTTTGTAGTACCGTTGCCGCACCCGCTGAAGGACACCGATATGACCGATTTTGACAACCTGATCTGCGAAAAACCTGAGGCGGGCATCGCTCGTATCTGGCTCAACCGTCCCGAGGCACGAAATGCCCAAGACACTCACCTCCTCTACGAATTGAACGACGCTTTCGACATCGCCATGGGCGATAGCGAGGTGAAGGTGGTGATTCTGGCCGCGAAGGGACCCCATTTTTCAGCCGGTCATGACCTGCGGGATATCAACAATCGCGGCAGCGAACACAAACGGGTTGGCACCTGGAGTGACGATAAATGGGAAGGCTCGGAAGCTTATTACTGCCGAGAAAAGGAAATCTATGAAGGTTTTTGCCGCCGCTGGCGGGATTTGGCCAAACCCACCATCGCATCTGTGCACGGCAAATCTATTGCCGGCGGGTTGATGCTCATCTGGCCCTGTGACTTTGTCATTGCCAGCGACGATGCCACCTTTCAGGACAACACCATGTACATGGGTATACCCGGCGTAGAGTACTTTGCCCACGTTTGGGAGCTGGGCATCCGCAAGGCCAAAGAGTTCCTGCTCACTGGTCAGCCCATTACTGCCGAGGAGGCGCAGGCTGCAGGTATGCTGAACCGGGTTGTCCCACGAGACGAGCTGGAAGAGGAAACCTTAGCCTTCGCTCGCACGCTGTCCGACAAACCGTCATTTGCCTTAAAACTCGGCAAAGATGCGATCAACGCGGCTTTTCACGCCCAAGGCTTTGAGAACGTGCAGCGGAGCGCATTCAATGCACATCATCTGGCCCACACACATTATCGCTTGCACCAAGACGGCTCGTTCATAGACAGGGAATTCATGCGCAATTTTCAATCTAAGAAGAAATCAGACTGAATCCGATCTGATGGTAAGCAGCATCCAGACATCCCCTTGACTGGAGTCGCGCTCCTCACTGACCCGTAAACCAACTCGCTTGGGTTTCCAGCACTGATCGATCCTGGGACGCCACATAGCGAAGCTTCTCCGCCGCTTGTGGCAAGTGATAGCGGAAGAAAAACTGGCACGCTGCGACCTTGCCCTCGTAGAAGTCAGCATCCCCTTGCGCGCCTTTCTGCAACGCTTGCTCAGCAGTCAACGCCTGACGCAGCCACAGCCAAGCGATAACGATGTGTCCAAAGGCGTCCAGAAATGGCGTGGCACTGGAGAGACGGGCGACCGTATCGGCTTCCTGATTCACGGTCTCGACGGTCTGCTTGGCCAGTTGCCAGATAGCGTTGAGTGCCTCCCCCATCGCTGAGAGCGACTCACTGCCTGCGGCTGCCTCCAGCGCCGGCTGCATTTCCTCTTCAAAAATGGCGAGCGTGACACCACCCGCCAGATTCACTTTGCGGCCCAAGAGATCAAGGCCGTGAATACCGTGGCTACCTTCGTGAATCGGATTTAAGCGGTTGTCCCGATAAAGCCTCTCAACCGGATACTCCCGGGTGTAACCATAGCCACCCAAAATCTGGATGGCGTGCTTGTTAGCCTCGAGGGTGTATTCCGAGGGCCATGACTTGGCGATTGGAGTCAGAAGCTCAAGCAGCAAGGTGAGCCGCTGTGACGCCTGTGGGTCATCTGAAATGAGCTGTTGATCCACGAGTTGCGAGCAGTAGGTGAGTAAAGCAATACTGCCCTCCACCGCCACCTTCTGCTCCATCAAGAGTCTGCGGATATCTGCGTGCTCAATGATGGGTAGCATTGGGCTATTGGGGTCTTTATCTCCCGGGTGTCGGCCCTGCGGCCGGTTGCGGGCGTAATCGAGCGAGTAAAGGTAACCACCCAAACCCGACATCGTGGCGAGCATCCCGACACCGATCCGCGCCTCGTTCATCATGTGGAACATGTTTTTGAGGCCCTCGTTTTCCTCTCCAACGAGGTAGCCAAGGCAATCACCACCCTCGCCAAAATTGAGCAGCGTGTTGGTAGTGCCGCGCTGCCCCATCTTGTGGTTGAGGCCCGCGAGCGCAATGTTGTTGGGTTCACCCAACGAACCATCCTCCTCGACACGGATTTTGGGTACCAGAAACAGCGAGATGCCCTTCACTCCCGGAGGTGCGTCCGGAGTTCGAGCCAGCACCATGTGCACAATGTTCTCGGAAATATCCTGCTCGCCGCCGGAGATCCACATTTTGGTACCAGTCAGCTTATGACTGCCGTCACCAACGGGCTCGGCCAGACAGCGGATATCCGACAGTGAAGACCCTGCATGGGGCTCAGACAGACACATGGTGCCAAACCAACGACCCTCGACGAGAGGCGGCAAGTAACGCTCGCGCAGCGCTTCGCTACCGCAGGCCTGCAACATGTGGGCATTGGAGGACGTCAAGAATACGTAGCCAGTAGCCGGTGCATTGGCCGCCTGAAAAATACCCTGCATAAAATTGGCGACCATCACCGGCAGCTGCATACCGCCCAGATCATGATCGAAGGTCGCCGTGGGCAGTCCCGCTTCAACAAAAGTCTTGAGGCAGGCTTTCAGTACATCGGGGGTAATTGCCTGACCGTCTTTGAAGATGGGCTCATTCTCATCGAGCTCGGCCGCACAAGGCAGGAATTCTTCCTCGGCCATATTTTGGCAAAGGTCCAGTATCGCGGTAATACTCTCTCGGTCGTGCTCACCGTAACGGTCTTTTTCAAGTAACCCGCCCAAATCGAACATTTCGTCTAGGTAAAAATCGACGTCACGTCGATTGACAATCATGGACATAGTGCGCCTCGGGACTTGTGCTTTTAAATAGTAAAGCGAGGACGTTACTCAAGAGGGTGCCGCCAATCAACTCTCGCCATCGATATAGTGCATTACACTCGTGAGTAGAGGCAGATACTGCGCCTCAGAGCGGGCAGATCGACTCAGCCCGAGGCTGACAGAGCCCTAGTCGCCCTGATTAAAGGAGTGCTGGCGCGGGCCAACCAGTTCCGGGCGAATAGGGGTTACATTTTCGCCGTCGAGCGCTTTGCGCACCCGCTTCCCGACTCTGCCCTGCTTCACCCAGACATAGTCGTGGCGCGGCTCGTGCCCAGAGAAACCAATGACATACTCAGTGAGTATTGCCGTGACTTCGTTGAGATCCATCTCGGCGCAGGCACGCAACAAGCGGTGGGCCGTGTCCTCAATGACTTCAAAGTCAAAGGCCTCTTCCTCTGCGCGCATAATCATGGGATGCCCGGTACCCGTCACCGACGTCCCTAATAACAGCTCCTCGTGAAGCTTTTCGCCGGGTCGCAAGCCGATGTATTCCACATCAATGTGCTCACCGAACAGATTATCGCGCTCAATATCGTACCCGCTCAGGTGAATCATTCGCTCAGCGAGCTCAACGATGCGAACTGGCTCACCCATATCGAGGACAAAGACGTCGCCGCCAGTACCCATGGCGCCAGCCTGCAGCACGAGTTGAGAGGCCTCTCGGATACTCATAAAGTAACGAGAAACCTCAGGGTGAGTCACCGTAACTGGCCCCCCCGCGCTGATCTGCTCCCTGAAGAGCGGCACAACAGAGCCTGAAGAGCCGAGCACGTTGCCGAAACGCACAATACAGAACCGGGTATCCGTCTCTATCTGAGAGAGCCCCTGAAGAATCAGTTCGGCAAAACGTTTTGAGGCGCCCATGACATTGGTGGGCCGCACGGCCTTATCCGTCGATACCAAGACGAAGGTATCGACGCCCGCTCGATGGGCCGCCCAAGCAGCACTCCATGTGCCATGCACATTATTCGCTACACCCTCGGCAACGTTATATTCCACCATCGGTACATGCTTGTAGGCCGCCGCGTGATAAACCGTGTCTACCTCAAAGGTCCTGAAAATCGACTCGAGCCTTTGCTCGTCGCGGACGCTGCCCAACAGGGTAACCACAGGGAAGCGCAGGCCCCGCCGTTGACAAAGACTCTTGATCTCTCGGTCGATGCTGTACAGCGCAAATTCCGAAATATCCAATAGCACCAGCTCTCTCGGAGCAGATGCCAGAATCTGGCGGCAAAGCTCAGAACCGATACTGCCGCCCGCGCCGGTCACCATTACCACTTTATCCGTAATGCATCGGTCGATGAGCTCCGGATGTGGCGGGACTGGTTCGCGCCCCAGCAGGTCGTCGAGATCCACATCCTGAATCTGGTTCACGAGGGCGTTATTGGAGATCAACTCAGAAATTTTGGGGATTGTTCGAACCCGCACGGGTAAATCGACCAATGAATTAATAATGTCTCTTCTGCGTTCCTGAGATGCGGAAGGAATGGCCAAAAGCACCTGACGCACCGCATGGGCGGCGACCAGTTCCGGAATCTCCTCAACGGTTAAAACCGGGCGACCATTGATTACCGTGTCATGCAAAGCCGGATTGTCGTCCACAAACGCAACGACTCGATAATCGGAGCCATGATTCAAGGCGTTAAGCAACTGACGGCCCGTATCACCTGCACCATAAATGATAATCGAGCGCACATCCGTCTGATCACCGATTTGATGCAGCCCTCGAGACACCAGGCGCAACCCACCGACGCCGAAAAAGAGAAACAGCCAATAAAGCACTGGCACCGTCTTGGGCATCGGAGCGGAGGTGAGAAAGATCAAGCCCCCTAAGATAAGCGTTGAGAGACTGACGACTTTTGCCAAATCCCAAACAGCCTGATGTCCCATATAGCGGATAACGGACCGATACAATCCATGGACCGTGAAAATGACTGCCGTCGTCGTAAGAAGCACCAGAATCATCGAGACGGAAAGGACTTGCAATGCAGAGGATGCCGGGGCAACGGCAAGCTCCACGGCCGCCACCACCGCCGCCATTGCGATACACAGATCCAAGGCAACCCATCCCACCAGACTGTAAGCATTGGGTATGGAGCGTCTCATGAAGAGCCAGACAAAACCGGAGAGAGAACTAACACCTAATGCGCGAAACCGCGATGTGATTTTCTTAACCATATATTTCTCTATCTGCCGGCACGAGCACCTGAAGGATCAGGGGTGTCGAAAACTCCAACATATTAATGCTCAAAGCGCGAATAGACTACAAGCAACAAGGAGGGAATGGCTGATAAAAATACCAGAAGCGGTGGGAATAAGAGGTCGTTCACGGCCGTCACCGCCAGCGGAAACTGCCAGAGCGTCTGCATCGCCATTAATCCGAGGGTCACAGGGAGCGGGCTTCCGAACCTCAGAACCAAACGCTGATAAGCATGATCCCTGTGAGCCACGTGGGGTGCCTCACCAGAGAGGACCCGACAACACAGGGTAATGCCTGTATCCACCAGAAAAGGCATCATTAAAATACACCACGCAATTCCCAGAGCCTTATCAGCAGAGCCCGCCAAGACCCCAAGCACCGCCAGAAAAAATCCCAGCGGAACGGCCCCAGCATCACCCATAAAGACTTTGGCAGGGTGCCAATTGAAGGCGAGCAAGGGCAGAGTAGCGGCAAATAACACACCGCAGCACCCGATGAGCGCCTGCGCATCCGTCGCGCCAAATGTCGCGATGAGTCCCAGTCCCAGGGACACGCTAATCAGTTGCACCGCAGCAAGACCATCCGCGCCGTCCATAAAGTTAAACAAATTGATACACCAGGCCACACCAACACCCAGAGCCAAAAACCCCAGCAGAGGGATGGGCGTCAGGGGCGGCTCGATGGGCAGGATGAGCCAGGGAAGCCCGATCCCCGCCAGCAAATAGATCAAAAACCGTGGCGCACTGGGCAACCCCCATCGGTCATCACCCAGCCCAATAGCACCCAATACGAGGAGTAATCCCGCGACACCGGGGGCACCCACTATTGGGCTGCTGATCCAAAGATAGCCGGCGATCAGGAGAACCGGTACCGCACCGCCGCCGACCGGCGTCGGCGTGGCGTGCAGGCTACGATGGTTCGGCTGGTCCACTAATTCCACACTGGGAGCGAGCCTGATAAACGCCCAGAGACCCGCAGCAGACACCAGACTCATGAGCGCGAGCACCAGCATCGCTCAGCCTTGCCGCAGGCGGGTTTGCATGGTGAGCATCGGCCGCCAGCCAATGATGTCTCCAGCAGCGCCGCACCAATGCTCAGCCGAGAGCGCGCGCCAAGTGGAGCCGCTGGGCAAATGGCGACGCCAATCCAAAAAGCGACAGGCCCACTGGCATAGCCAAACTGGCATGCCAAAAGCGCTAACCTGTCGCTTAATCTGTCGGGGCCGCAGTAATTGTGAGATCGCACGAGCGCTATAGCACCCGCCATCGGTTGCAACCAACACTGGCTGCCCGACAGGCGCGCCCGCTTTGCTCTCCGCACAGGCCAGAATCAATCTAACAATATCTTGACGACCCACCAAACAACGGCAACCCGCATCTGGTAGTAAGAAAGGCCACCAACTCAACACACGGTCAAGCGTTGCCAGGTTAGCGGTTAACTCCTTGTCGAACATGAGTGCAGGTCGAATCACTGTGAGGGCCATGCCCGAATCGTCACAAACTTTGAGAAGCGCTGCCTCTGCCTGCCTTTTCGATCGCGCATAGGGCTCATCCTGCTCCGGAAAAGTGGCGGGAGGCGCACCGGGGTCAGCGGCGGCAGGCGGGACAACATTGAGAGAACTGAGGTAGACAAAATGCCTGACCCCAGCCAAGGCCGCCCGCTTTGCCAAGCTTGAGGTGGCCTTCACATTAATCTGCTCATATTCCAGCGAGGACGCCATCCGGTGAGCCAGACCGGCACAATGAACAACGACCCTGACGCCGGAGAAGGCGTCGCTGGGCAGTGCTTCGATGTCAGACAAGTCCAATGGCACCCATTCGGCCCCGGCACAGCTGACTTGGCTTCTCCCCAGGCACCGAAACTGATCACCTCGCGCCGAGAGTGCCGCTGCCACGGCACTCCCCAAATAGCCCGTGGCGCCCGTCAGTAGCAACAAGGCGCCTTACTCTCCATCGCATTACTGAAGGCGAATAACGTCACGGTTTTTCTCCACCGTATCGAGGCCAATGCCGCGCACTGCTGCCAGCTCTTCGATATCTTCAAATGGTCCATGCGCCTCGCGATACTCAATAATCCTAATCGCTTTTTTTTCGCCAACGCCGTGCAATGCCTCCGCCAAAACCTCAGCACTCGCCCCGTTGATATTAACTGGCTCTCCAGCCGTTGCGGCCAGCGATGTTAAACCCATCACCAAAAGCCCCACGCTCAATATGCAAGCTTTCAAGCCGTCGCGCAGGCTTTGCACGCCACGCCCCAATTGCGCTTCGCCGAAGTGGTCCAGTATTGATTTTTGAGAAGTTAGCTTTTCCATTGTCAGTGCTCCGCTGTTTAAAAAGAGGCGATCCGAAAACCCGGATCGACACTGACTGTGGAGCGCCCGCTGCCTTTTTTACAGATCAGGGGCGTTCCTTGCGTCCTAACGGTCAATAATGCTGTCGAGTGAAACCTGAATTTCATGAGCTCTTTGCGCGGGGTCGGCGGCATGGGTAATGGAACGCCCAATCACCAGATGGGTCGCGCCTGCGGAGAGGGCTGCTGCCGGCGTCACGACGCGCCTCTGATCGCCGACGTCATCACCCGCCAAACGAATGCCCGGGGTTACAAGACAAAAAGCGGAGCCATGCCGCTCGGACAAAATGGTCGCCTCGGCAGCCGAACAGACAACACCATCAAGGCCTGACTCTGCCGCGAGCGCCGCGAGTTGCGTAACGCGATTAATGGGTGGCGCATCCCAACCCAGTTCAGCGAGATCTTCCCGCTGCATACTGGTTAGGACGGTAACAGCAATCAGCAGAGGCCCCGGAGAGTAATGGTGCACCGCTTCCCTTGCCGCCGCCATCATGCGCGACCCGCCTGCCGCATGGACGTTCACCATCCAAACCCCCAAGTCAGCGGCGGCGGATACCGCCTGGGCGACTGTGTTTGGTATGTCGTGAAATTTGAGATCGAGAAATATTTCAAATCCCAAATCCTGCAGCGCACGAACAACCTGCGGACCCGCATGAGTGAACAACTGTTTACCGATCTTAAGCCGCACTGCTGTTGGATCGAGCTGGTGAGCCAGCTGCAAGGCCTCCTGAGTCGAGGAAAAATCCATCGCAACAATGACTCGTGGACCCGGGTCACGCATTGGGCTGTTCCAGAGCAGTGCCCAAATAGTGAATAGAGTCCCAATGCCTGCAGCCTGGGCAGCGCCAATGCCTGGCCTTGCCCGCGAAGCCACAGTGCTCACAGCGGTATCCGGCATCCGTGTTGGCAAATTGCTCAAGAATATCCCGCTCGGGACAGCTCTCCTGCCCTGCCGTTTCGCCGAGCAACAACGAGGCCGCTATGGAGGCCAGCGGCTTATCAGTCAGGGTTGATCTCAAAAACGCCTGCGCCTCTTCCTTGCCCTCATGGACTTCCAACTCCTGCGCCAGAGCCCTGGCCAGTAGTGACCCGGGCTGCTTTGCATAGCAACGCTGCAAGCAATCCAGCCGCAACATCGGGTCGCTCTGCTGTAAGCAGATGTCCTCAAGGAGTGCCAACAGGTCTGGGGCACCCGCCCGGCCACTGTCGATAATCATCTCAAAATGCCGTAGCGCCTGATCTGTATTTTCCAGCAATAAAGCCAATCGGACGAGACCCATTAGCGCCCGCAGTTCCTCAGCATTGTCCCGCAGCGCATCCTCGAAAAGCGCCCGCGCGGTGGTTGTATCACCCTTCTCCAGTGCCCCCTCCGCTTGCTCGCACAGATAATGGCTGCGGAGCTGATGCGCCGCTTGCCCCTGAGACCCCAGCCCTGAATCATCTTCTCTGGAGGCGTCGATCAGCGCTTCTGCGACGGAGACTGCCGACTGCCAATCCCGCTGGGCTTCATAAACCTCAAGCAGGTGTCTTCGGGCCGCTTGGCGCAGATCTGAAGACTGGACGATCAGATCCAGCAACAATTGTTCCGCCCGGTCGTAAAGACCGGCCGCAATAAAATCTCTCGCAAGCTCCAAATGGGACTGATGCAACTGGACCTCGGTCAGCTGGGGGCGGGCGAGCAAGCTCTGATGAATGCGGATTGCGCGGTCCACTTCCCCTCGCTTTCGCAGCACGCTACCCAACGCTATGTGCGTATCCAGCGTCTCTTCGTTGACTGCCAGAGCCTCGGTGAAGGCATCAACCGCTTCCTCCTCCTCACCGTCGAGCAAAAAATTAAAGCCTCGGTAGTATTGTGAGGGGAGCTGAGCTTGCTCGACACCACCCAAGCGCAGGCCCCCTCTCGCCAGCATCCATCCCGACGCAATCGCCAGTACAAGCAGCAGTAACAGCAGTGCGTTATTGAGGATCATGGCTGGCGTGCTTTCCCGTTTCCATCAGTAACCGGTCGTTTTGTTTTCGCAACCGACGAACCTCTGCGCTGCGACCCATCAGAAGAAGCGCACTGGACATCAAACCCAAAAAAACGCCCAGTGCCATAGCAATTAATATCCAGATGGCGAGGGGCTGAGGCGGCAGCAGTATGACAAGCAAATCCAGCGGCACTTTTTCAGTATTCTGCATCGTAAACAACCCGCCAAGCGCGACCGCAGCAATGCCGGTGATCAGCATCAATCCGCGCCTGAACAGTTGCACGGTCAGAATCCTGATCTGACGGCTCGGTTCACTCTCTCACGCAGTTCTTTCCCGGGCTTGAAGTGGGGCACATGCTTGCCGCGCAGTGACACGGCATCGCCGGTCCTGGGGTTCCGACCCTGGCGGGGTTCACGATAATGCAGCGAAAAACTGCCGAATCCCCGGATCTCGATTCTTTGGCCAGAAGACAAGGTCTCCGCCATGTGATCAATCAGTAGCTTCACCGCCAACTCCACGTCTTTCGGACTTAATTGGCTCTGGCTGTCTGCCATCAAATCAATCAGTTCGCTACGAGTCATGGCTCAGCTCCCACGGGATTCGTGAATATTCTCGCTGACACCTCTTCTATTGGCAAGTTATTCATTTTGAAATGCTTTTTGGCTGGCCGCTCGGTGACAACCGGATAAAAAAAAGGCCGGCATAAAGCCGGCCCCGATGGTGCCCCAATGGCCTCACTGATCGTCCATCTGCGCCTTGATCAGATCGCCAATAGTCCCGGGCGATGAGGTCTCGTCCTGTTCCTTCAACGAGGCGACCGCTTCCTTCTCGTCGTCCATGTCCTTGGCTTTTATCGACAATCCGAGTCCGCGGTTTTTACGATCGACATTAATGATCTTCGCCTCAACGCTCTCGCCCACACTCAACACCGATCGCGCATCGTCGACGCGTTCAACGCTGATATCGGCCGCCTTCAAGTATCCATCAACCTCGTCAGACAGCTTGATAGTGGCGCCCTTGGCATCGACCTCAGTCACGGTTCCTGTGACCAGGCTGCCTCGATCGTTGTCGCTGACGTAAAGAGAAAAGGCATCTTCCTCAAGCTGCTTAATACCCAGTGAAATGCGCTCTCGCTCCGGATCGATCGACAAGATGACCGTCTCGATTTCATCGCCCTTCTTGTAGCTACGCACTGCCTCCTCACCGGTCTCGTTCCAGCTGATATCGCTCAAGTGCACCAGCCCGTCAATGTTGCCATCGAGCCCAATAAAAATGCCAAAGTCCGTAATCGACTTGATGCTGCCTGATATTTTGTCGCCCTTGGCGTGGTCGGTGGCGAAGGCATCCCAAGGGTTTTGCGTGCATTGCTTTATGCCCAACGAAATACGGCGACGTTCTTCGTCGATATCCAGCACCATGACTTCGACCTCGTCACCCAGCTGGACTATCTTGGACGGATGAACGTTCTTGTTCGTCCAATCCATCTCCGACACGTGGACCAGACCCTCGACCCCCTCTTCGATTTCGGCGAAACAGCCGTAATCCGTCAAGTTGGTGACTTTGGCGACACAACGACTCCCCTCAGGGTATCGTCCCGTAATCTGTACCCAGGGATCTTCGCCAAGCTGTTTGAGGCCGAGAGAGACGCGATTGCGCTCCCGGTCAAACTTGAGAATTTTAACGTCCATCTCCTGACCAACTTCCACAATCTCGCTGGGGTGCTTGATTCGCTTCCACGCCATATCAGTAATATGGAGCAGGCCATCTACCCCGCCAAGATCGACGAACGCGCCGTAGTCAGTGAGGTTTTTGACAACGCCCTTGACCGATTGTCCTTCCTGCAGGTTTTCGAGGAGTTCCTCTCGTTCTGCGCTATTGGCCGACTCCATCACCGCGCGACGAGACACAACAACGTTATTACGCTTCTGGTCGAGCTTGATAACCTTGAACTCCAGCTCCTTGCCTTCCAGATGCGTGGTTTCCCTGATCGGTCGAACATCGATCAATGATCCCGGCAGGAACGCGCGAATAGATTCGATATCGACGGTAAATCCGCCCTTCACCTTGCCGTTAATCACACCCATGACAACTTCATCGGCAAGGTGCGCGGCTTCGAGTCCTTTCCAGGCTTCGGCGCGCTTGGCTTTCTCGCGGGACAATTTGGTCTCACCAAAACCGTCCTCTACCGTCTCCAGCGCGACCTGAACTTCATCACCCACGTTGAGACTGCACTCACCGTTGGCATTGGTAAATTGGTCCAGAGGGATCACCCCTTCGGATTTCAAACCGGCGTGAACAGTGACCCACTCATTGTCGATATCGATAACGACGCCTGTCACGATGGAGCCCGGCTCCATATCCACGGTTTGAAGGCTTTCTTCAAATAATTCGGCGAAGGATTCGCTCATGATGGTATTCCTGAAGTGAGGAGTGTCAGCACTCCTGCCGACCTCTAGACCCGGCCGGGTTCATATTCCTGAGACGTCGGCGGGGTCAAGCCGTGACTCCGAAGTCTCGCTCACTACTCCTCGCTCCGCCGCCAGTGCAAGCGCGACGTCGAGTACGGCGCCCTCTGACAGTGTTGAGCTGTCGATAACCGCCGCGTCCTCAGCCGGTAGCAAAGGAGAGACTGATCGCGACTCGTCGCGCCTGTCTCGTTCCTCGATGCCAGCCAGAAGGCGCGGGAGACTACCACTCTGTCCGCGGCCCTGCAACTGAGCAAATCGTCGCTGGGCTCTTACCTCAGCGCTCGCTGTCAGGAAGATTTTCAGCGGCGCAGCGGGAAAGACTACCGTCCCCATATCACGTCCATCCGCCACCAGACCCGGCGGTACAGCAAGTTCTCGCTGCCGACTTAGCAATGCCTCGCGCACTGCCGGCAAAATCGCTACTTGCGACGCGTCGCGCCCGCCCTCCTCGGTACGAATCGATAGACTCACATCGTCAGTACCGAGAAAAACGGAAACGCCCCCCGCAGCGGGCACAAAACTCACATCAAGGTGGCGAGCGACCGCAACAACCTGAGCTTCATCAGCCAGGGATATGCCTCGATGCCGACAGGCAAATCCCAGAACACGGTACAAGGCGCCGCTGTCCAGCAAATGCCAACCCAGCCGTTCGGCCAATCCCTGAGCCAGGGTGCCTTTGCCAGCGCCGCCAGGACCATCTACGCAGATGACGGGAGCAGCGGGAATCATGTCTCGGCAACTTCGAGCCGCAAACCCACTTGTGTGGCCAGCGAGGCAAACCCGGGGAACGAGGTCGCCACATGGGCGCAGTCGCTGACTTTTATAGCGTCAGAGGCCCGCAGTGCAGCCATCGCAAAGCTCATCGCAATACGATGGTCGTCATGGGTAGCGATAACACCTCCCCGTAAATCACCTCCGGTCACCGTAATGCCGTCGGCATGCACCGTATTGTCAATGCCCAGCTCAGTGAGACCCTCTGCCATGCTGGCAATCCGGTCACTTTCCTTGACACGCAATTCCTCCGCACCGCGCAAGACCGTCGTCCCATCGGCGCACGCCGCTGCAATCAGAATCGCGGGGAGCTCGTCGATGGCCAGGGGAACTTCCTCGACCGGAATTTCAATCCCCTGAAGCGCCGCTGAGCGAATTCTCAGATCAGCGACCGGTTCACCACCGACATCGCGCTCGTTGCTCATGGTTATATCAGCGCCCATGGCCCTCAAAATTCTGATCACGCCATCCCGCGTGGGATTGATGCCCACATGCTCCAAGACGAGGTCCGACCCCTCGGCAATAGACGCCCCCACCATAAAAAAAGCGGCTGAGGAAATATCAGCGGGGATATCGACCATGGTGCCTCGCAGTGTGCCGCCGCCCTCAAGCGAGACAGCACCTGAATCCACCTGCACTGAATACCCAAATCCCCTAAGCATGCGCTCTGTGTGGTCCCGGGTGGGTGCAGGCTCAAGCACTGAAGTGCAACCCTCTGCGAACAGCCCCGCCAATAAAATGCTCGACTTCACCTGGGCACTGGCGACCGGCAGCGCATAATCAATTCCCTGCAATTTTCTGCCGCCCGCAATTTCCAATGGCGGAAACCCTTCGCGAGAGCTCATCAATGCACCCATTTGGGACAAAGGCGTGATCACACGAGCCATGGGTCGGCGCAGTAACGACTGATCTCCCGTCAACACGCTGCCGAACGCCTGACCCGCAAGCAAGCCCGCCATAAGCCGGATACTGGTTCCAGAATTGCCCACATCCATGATTTCCTGTGGCGCTTGCAGTCCGTCGAGACCCACTCCTTCAATGGTGAGTCGGCCGGATTCGGGGTCGCTGATCGCGACACCCATGTTGCGAAACGCGCCGAGCGTCGCGAGGGCGTCTTCACCCTCTAAGAAGCCCGTCACGTGGGTTGTGCCCTCGGCGATAGATCCCAGCATGATCACCCGGTGGGACATGGATTTGTCTCCGGGCACACGGATCCGGCCGACCAGTTTGCCTCCCGGCTCGAGATAAAAATTCATCGGCCCAAGATCTCATCAGAGGAGACAAGAGGATTCAAAATCTCATCGTGGTCACGGCGCAACTGCCGGCACCGCGCGAAAAACTGCTCCATTGCATCTGCGTCAGCCCCATCGATCAGCGCGCGCAAACGGTCATGCTCTGCTGATACCGCATCCATCGCTGCAAGCAGTGCGCTGCGATTAGTGAGCGCGATGTCCCGCCACATGACCGGGTCGGACGCCGCAATCCGGGTCATATCTCGCAAAGCGCCGCCGCCGTGTTTCATCGGGGTAAGTTCATGATCCTCCAGCATCGCGGTTAACACATAGGCGATCATATGAGGTGCGTGGCTACTGGCGGCCAACGCGGCGTCATGATCGGCGACAGACATGTGCGTAATGCGGGCGCCGGCGGTCATCCACAGATGCTCGACCGCAGCCAGGGCGGTCTCATCCGACTCCGGAGAAGGGGTAAGAATCACTTCTCGCCCCTGAAAGAGGTCCGGCCTCGCCGCCGTTACGCCACTATGCTCACTGCCCGCGATCGGATGACCGGGAATAAATCTTGGGGAGTGGGTCGCTACGCTGTCGACGATAAACCCTTTGATGCTGGCCATATCTGTCACCACAGGGTCACCAAAATGGGTCGCTCGATCAGTAACCTCAGCCAGGAGCTGCGCGGTCGCTCTGGGTGGCGCGCCGATCACCACCAAGTCAGCCGCGAGGAGGACCTCGTCTAGATCCAGCGAAAAGTGATCAATCAACCCCAGAGACTGACCCTTTTCCAAAGAGAGTGCTCTGGGACCCCATCCCACCAGCTTCCCCCGCCATCCCGCCGCTTTCAGCGCTCCCGCCAGCGAACCAGAAATCAGGCCCAACCCCAAAAACGCGACCGTCCAATCGTGAATGGATGAAGAATTCAAATCGGTGCCCGGGGGTAGGAGCCCAGTTTTTTCAACATAATGGAATGCTCTTCGATCTCGCCAATCACGTCAGTCATCACAGGGTCACCCAGGTGACCTTCGCATTCGATGTAAAAGACGTAAGTCCACTTCTCCGTTTTGGACGGACGAGAGTCGATGCGAGTGAGACTGACACCCTTCTCCTCAAAGGGCCGCAACAAACCCAGCAGGGCACCAGGGCGATTGCGCGCAGAGACAAGCAGTGAGGTTTTGTCATAGCCACTGGGCGGCACACTCTCTCGGCCCAGAACCAAAAATCGGGTCGTATTGCTGCTGCTGTCCTGAATAGCGTTGGCCAGCGGCACCAAGCCGTACTGTTTCAACGCCAGCTCTCCCGCAATGGCTGCGGCGCCTTGCTCGCTGCCCACTCGGCGCGCAGCTTCTCCATTACTGGCTACAGCCTCTCTCGGCACGTCCGGTAAATGACTGTCGAGCCATTGGCGACATTGGCCCAACGCTTGCTCGTGACCAATCACCAGCGCGATGTCTTCAAGTACAGCAGCGTTGCCCAGATCCGGGCCACCAACAAGTAGGTGGTGAACCACTGGCAACTCGATCTCACCCGTAATCTGCAGCGGCGATTCCAAAAAACAATCGAGGGTCTGTCCAACCATCCCCTCCGTGGAGTTCTCCACCGGTACCACGCCGTAATCGCAAAGCCGCTCCTCGACCTGGCGAAAAACCTTGTGGATACTAGGCTGACCCTGGGGTAACGCGGATTGCCCAAAATGTTTTAGCATCGCCGCCTGAGAATAGGTGCCCTCTGGGCCCAAAAAGGCGACCGACAGCGGTTGCTCCAGCGCCAGACACCCTGACATCAACTCTCTGAAAATTGCCGCCACTTGGTCGCCTGCCAAAGGGCCGGGGTTGCGCTCGCGGATTGCTCTCAGCACCTGCGCCTCCCGCTCGGGCCGATAGAACAACGGCGTCTCTTCCTGCGACTGTGATGCCCGCAATTTGACCTCGGCCACTTGCTGGGCACACTGCGCCCGCTCACTGATCAGTTCGAGGAGCCGCAGATCAATCTCGTCAATACGCTCTCTAATTTGGCTAAGTTGCTGATCAGAATCCATGGGATCTGTCCTCGCTCGGTGGACTAGCCGTAGCGTCGCTCATAATCCTTCATAAAATCGCACAATGCGTCTACTGAGCACTGCTCCACCGCATTGTACAAGCTTGCGCGCATTCCGCCGACCGATCGGTGACCTTTCAGGTTAAGCAGATCTGCAGACTCTGCTTCCTTTAAAAACGTGGTGTCCAGCGCGGCATCGGCCAGAGTAAAAGGGACATTCATCAGCGATCGGCTCTGCACTTCCACGGGGTTATGATAGAAGGCGCTTTGATCAATCAGCTCATACAAAGTAGCGGCCTTCAGCTCATTAATCGCGGCCATTGCCCCCAATCCGCCCAGCGCCTCGAGCCATTCAAACACCAGCCCGGCGAGGTAAATCGAAAAGGTTGGAGGCGTGTTGTACATCGAGTCATTGTCTGCCGCGATCTGCCAATTCAACATCGCAGGGGTCTTCTCTCGTGCGCGCCCAAGCAGGTCTCTTCGCACAATCACAATACACAGTCCCGCAGGGCCAATATTCTTTTGCGCGCCTGCGTAGATCACGCCGAAGCGCCGAACCTCCAAGGGTCCTGATAAGATCGTCGATGACATATCCGCAATCAAAGGCACCGAGACGTCCGGAACGTATGAAAACGCCAAACCGCCGATGGTTTCGTTGGGGCAATAGTGAAGGTAGGCCGCGTCGGGGTGGGTTTGCCAGTCCTCTTGCGGTGGCACAACAAAGAAATTCTGATCCGCTGAATTTGCAGCCACATTGACGTCTGCAAACCGACGCCCCTCCTGCAACGCTTTTTTTGACCACTGGCCGGTGACAACTTGATCGACTTTTTGACCCGGGCCGCTCAAATTTAAAGGCACTGCGGCAAATTGCGTTGAGGCGCCGCCTTGCAAAAACAGCACGGCATAATCGTCTGAAATATCGAGTAGTCGGCGCAGTGAAGCCTCTGCCCCCTCGGCCACCGCGACAAATTCCGCGCTGCGGTGACTGATCTCCATAACGGAGGAGCCGACATCAGCCCAATTCAGGAGCTCCTCTCTGGCGCGGTTCAATACGGGCAGGGGCAGTGCGGCCGGTCCCGCACAAAAGTTATGCTTGCGACTCACCCGTCGGCGCCCTCATCTCCCCCATTGGTGATGTCATCAGGCGCGCGGGTCGGAATGGGTCCGGAATCTCCACCATCCAAATCGGAAGCGACACCCGTTTCAATATCATCCTCGGCAATACGGCTGACACTGACGAGGGCCTCGCCATCTCGGGTGCGGATGACCCTCACCCCCTGCGTATTTCGACCCTGAACACTCACTTCCTCAACACGGGTCCGCACGGCAGTTCCCTGATTGGAAATCAGCATGATCTCATCCCCATCCCAAACCTGTTCGGCCCCCACGAGCGGCCCATTACGAGACGATGCCGTCATGCCGATTACGCCCTTGGTGCCACGACCCTTGACCGGAAAGTCATTGGTCTCGGATCGCTTGCCGAAGCCATTCTCACTTACCGTCAGGATCTTACTACCCGCTTGGGGTACCAGCAGAGAGATCAAGCGATGCCCCTCACCCAACCGGATGCCCCTGACACCTCTGGCAGTTCGGCCCATTGCTCTCACTGCCGACTCGGGGAAGCGAACGACCTTCCCCTCACTGGAAAACAGCATGATGTCTTGCGTGCCATCAGTGACCGCTGTGCCAACTAACACGTCGCTTTCGTCCAGTTCGATTGCCCGCAAGCCCACACTGCGTTGGCGGGAAAAAAGACTCATATCGGTTTTCTTGACCGTGCCATTGCTCGTTGCCATGAAGATAAAGTGATCCGTCTCATAGCCCTCAATTGGCAGGATCGAGGTAATCCGCTCTCCCTCATCAAGCGGCAACAGGTTCACCATGGGACGTCCCCGCGCAGAACGACTGGCGAGGGGAATGTGGAAAACTTTGAGCCAGTAGACTTTGCCGAGGTTAGAGAAGCACAAGATCGTAGCGTGGGTACTGGCGATCAATAGATGCTCGATGAAGTCTTCGTCCTTGACGGCGGTGGCACTTCTTCCCGTACCGCCGCGGCGCTGCGCCTGATAATCCGTCAGCGATTGGGTTTTGGCGTAGCCCCCGTGGGATATTGTGACAACCCGATCTTCCTCGGTGATGAGATCTTCGACCGTCAAGTCATGGGCGGAATCAGAAATCTGGGTTCTCCGCTCATCACCGAATTCTTCTACCAGCGCCTCGAGTTCCTCGCGGATCACCTGCTTGAGCCGATCCGGATCACCCAGAATATCCAAATAGTCCGCAATCTCGGCAATCTTGTCCGCGTACTCTTGAAGCAGCTTTTCGTGCTCAAGCCCGGTCAAGCGATGCAGTCGGAGATCGAGAATCGCCTGCGCCTGCGCGGGAGACAGGTAATACTGACCGTCAGCCACTCCATACTGCTCGGGCAGCTCATCAGGACGACACGCATCGGCACCCGCGCGCTCCAACATGGCCATAACATCGCCCGGCGTCCAGGATCTCGCCATTAAACCCTCTCGGGCATCAGCCGCCGTAGGAGATGCTTTGATCAGCTCGATCACCGCATCAATATTGGCAAGAGCAATTGCAAGTCCCTCAAGAACGTGCCCCCTTTCCCGCGCTTTACGCAATAAATAAACGGTCCGGCGCGTAACGATCTCACGGCGATGACGGACAAAGGCATCGATCATCTGCTTGAGATTCAATACCTTGGGCTCGCCATCGACCAAGGCAACCATATTAATGCCGACCACAGATTGCAGCTGGGTTTGGGCGTAGAGGTTATTGAGCACGACGTCCCCAACCTCGCCACGCCGCAACTCAATCACGACCCGCAAACCGTCCTTGTCGGACTCGTCGCGCAACTCGGTAATGCCCTCGAGTTTCTTTTCCTTCACCAGTTCGGCAATCCGCTCAATGAGTTGTTCAACTGATAGGGAATCTCGTGGATAATGATGGATTCTTTACCTCTCGCTTCGTCGGTGACGACCTCTGCTTTGGCTCGCACATAGATGCGGCCCCGGCCCGTTCGATAGGCTTGCACAATGCCGGCGCGTCCGTTGATTTGCGCACCCGTTGGAAAATCAGGTCCGGGGATGTATTGCATCAATTCGTCAACCGAAATGTCCGGATCCTGAAGCGTCGCGAGGCACCCAGCCACCACCTCACGTAAATTATGCGGCGGGATGTTGGTCGCCATACCCACCGCAATACCCGAAGACCCATTGACCAGCAAGTTGGGAACGCGTGTTGGCAATACAGCGGGTATGCGCTCTGTGCCGTCGTAGTTGTCAACAAAATCAACCGTTTCTTTGTCCAAATCAGCGAGCAGCGCATGGGCAATCTTGGACATTCGTATTTCTGTGTAACGCATGGCCGCTGCAGAGTCGCCATCAATAGAGCCAAAGTTCCCCTGACCATCGACCAACATGTAGCGTAAAGAAAAATCCTGCGCCATCCGCACGATGGTGTCGTAAACGGCAGAGTCTCCGTGGGGGTGATACTTACCGATCACATCCCCTACCACTCGGGCAGACTTTTTGTAGGCCTTATTCCAGTCGTTACTCAGCTCATTCATGGCGAACAACACCCGTCGGTGCACGGGTTTCAAACCATCACGAACATCAGGTAAAGCGCGCCCCACGATTACACTCATCGCGTAATCCATGTAGGACTGTTTCAGCTCATCTTCAATATTGACCGGGAGGATTTCCCGGGCCATTTCCTGGGGATTTTCTGCCATTAGGGCTACTTAACTCGGCGTCTTGATTGGGTGCGAAACGACCCAAAACAACAAAGCAATAGTGTATCAAACAAGACCCGCGCGAGCGAGCGTAACGCCCTATCAAACGGCAATTTACGCGGCGCCATCACGGTATACTGTAGGGCCAAAAGGAGCCCAGATGTCCGAGTACGATACCGTCCTGCATCCCGATTTTATGCTGCCCATTATCCCACGTGGGGAGTTGCTTGACGCCCACAGCGTCGCGATAAAGGGTCATAGCATTGCCGCCATCATGCCGCGGTCCGAGGCGCGGGCCGCCACCGCAGCCGCTCATATCGACCTCGAGGGCTACGTGGTGATGCCGGGCTTGATCAACGGGCATTGTCACGCTGCGATGTCGTTGTTGCGGGGCTACGCCGATGACATGCCGCTAGCGTCTTGGCTTCAGCAAACCATCTGGCCAACTGAGCGAGCGTTAGTGAACACGGAATTTGTTCGCGATGGCTCTGACCTAGCCATCGCGGAATTGCTGAAAGGTGGCACCACGACCTTGGTTGACAACTATTTTTTTCCCGAGATCACAGCCGAACAATGCGACAGCGCGGGGCTTCGCGCCCTGCTTAATTTTCCGATCATCGATGTGGAGACGGCTTGGGCACGCGATGCAAACGGCTGCATTAACCGCGGTCTGGAGTTACGTGATCGCTATCGTGATCACGACCGCATCGAGATTGGCTTCGGCCCCCACTCCACCTACGGCGTCAGTGAAAGCCACCTGGCCAAGATCGCCATGCTGGCGGAAGAACTCGATGCCCCCGTCCACATCCACTTACACGAGACCAAACAGGAAGTCCTGAGTTCGGTCGAGCGATGCGGGCTCAGGCCGATTGACTTATTACAGAAGGTGGGCCTTTTGGGCCCCCGAACGCACTGCGTTCACATGAACGCGTTGGGAAAGCAAGACATCGAAAACCTCGCAACACATGGCGCCCATGTGGTGCACTGCCCGAGATCCAACATGAAGCTAGGATCGGGCATCAGTCCAGTGCAAGAACTGTTAGATAGCGGTATCAATGTCGCGCTGGGTACCGATGGTGCGGCCAGCAATAATCGTCTGAACATGTTGGCAGAAGCGCAAGCAGCGTCTCTAGTGGGAAAGTGGCAACACGACGATCCCCAGGCCGTTGACGCGTGGACTGTCCTCGAGATGGCGACGCTGTCGGGGGCTCGCGCGATGGGACAAGCAGACCGCCTTGGTAGCATCGAACCCGGCAAATTAGCCGATCTAATCGCTATCGATGTTACCGGCGCCCACCACCTGCCACTGAACAGCATTCCATCCAATGTGGTTTACGCAAGCAGTGGCAGCGAAGTGCGGTGGAGCTGGATCGCCGGACAACTGATCATGCGCGATGGGCATCTAGAAACGCTTGATTACAATGACGTTGCCCGTCGTGCCCGACAGTGGTCAGACCGACTCGCCACTTTTCGATCTTCCCAGGAGCGCTGAGAACATGCCCCCCGAAACTAATGTCGATCCCGATGAAATCGCAAAATTTGAAAAACTCGCATCCCGCTGGTGGGACCCGAACAGTGAGTTCAAACCCTTGCATGACATCAACCCATTGCGCGCTGATTGGATCGATGATCTGGCGGACGTTAGGGGCAAGTCTGCCCTGGATGTCGGGTGCGGCGGTGGCCTGCTGTGCGAGGCGTTAGTGCACCGCGGGGCAAGCGTGACCGGCATCGATATGGGTGAGGCACCCCTGTCAGTCGCGCGCTTACACCAACTGGAAAGCGGCATCGATGTGCGTTATGAGCGCAGCACCGCAGAAGCTTTTGCGGAGCAACACGCGGGGGGCTTTGATGTGGTCACCTGCCTTGAAATGCTGGAACACGTGCCCGACCCCTCGGCCGTCGTCAGCGCCTGCGCCAAGTTATGCCGGCCCGGAGGCGACCTCTTTTTCTCAACGATTAACCGTAATCCAAAGGCGTTTCTCTTCGCCATCGTGGGTGCCGAGTATTTGCTGAACCTGCTCCCGCGCGGCACGCACGAGTACGCAAAACTGATTAAGCCCTCGGAGTTGGCTCGATGGATCCGCGACGCGGGCCTGGAGATGCAGGAGATGACAGGGATGACCTATAACCCGCTCACCAAGCAATACCGGCTGAGAGCAGACGATGTTTCGGTGAATTACCTGATCAGGGCACGCAAACGGTGAACCTCTCCCGTCCGCGAGCAGTGCTATTTGATTTGGACGGCACGCTCATCGATACCGCTCCCGAATTCATCCATATTGCCACCCAATTGCGACAGGAAGCCGGTTTGCCCGACTTGGATACACAAACCATCTGGCACAACGTTTCGGATGGCGCAATTGGAATGGTTAGGGCTGCTCTGGAGATGGACACGTCGGATCCTTCCTTCGAGCGTTGGCGGCAACGGTTTCTCGATCACTATGAGCGTGGCTTGGGAGCGCTCAGCACGCCCTATCCCGGCATGCCGGAACTTGTATCCACACTGCACGCTCACGGCATACCCTGGGGGGTAGTCACCAACAAGCTGGGACGCTTTGCGCAACCACTGATGAAGGCCATGTCTTTTATACCGGAAGCGGAGGTGATCGTGACGCCCGACGACGTAACGTGCCCAAAACCCGACCCCGAGTCACTGTTACTGGCCTGTAAAACGCTCAAGTGCCAGACTGCCCACACGTTTTTTATCGGCGATCATCGCCGTGATATCGAAGCCGGAATTGCCGCCGGATGTCGCACCATTGCCGCCACCTATGGCTATCTCGCCGAGGGAGAGTCCGCCGAGGATTGGGGAGCTGACGCTGTCGTAGCGTCGAGCCTTGAATTGCAAGCCCTGTTTGAGGGTCTTCTAGTGTGAGCGTGTTGCCATCGGGTTGGCTGCCCAGCCAAGATGAATTGAAGGATAAAACCATCCTCGTGACCGGCGCCAACGACGGGATCGGTCGCGCCGTTGCACTGGCCTGCGCGCGCCTGGGTGCCGAAGTACTCCTCAGCGGCAGGAACGAGGCCGCCCTGGCGCTGATCTACGACACGATTGTTGATGAAGGTGGAAGAACCCCGGGCTTGATCCCTCTGGATCTCAGAACAACAGACCATCAACCTTACGATCAGTTGGCGGAGACGCTGCTCGGAGAGGGATTAGCGCTTGATGGACTGGTACACAATGCAAGCGTGCTTGGTGAACGCCGTGCGCTATCCCAAACCTCGCCCGAAAGTTGGCATGAGGTGATTCAAGTCAACATCACCGCAGCCTTCCTTTTGACCCGCGCTCTGATGCCCTTGCTCGAGCGCGCGCGCCGCGCCTCTGTCGTGCTCACTAGCTCAGGGGTGGGGCGGCGCGGCAAAGCCTTTTGGGGCGCCTATGCGGTATCGAAATTTGCTACCGAAGGGTACATGCAGGTGTTGGCTGACGAACTAGGGAGCACCACCCGTATTCGGGTAAATAGTTTGAATCCGGGAGCGGTGAATACCAGAATGCGGCGAGCGGCCTACCCGGGCGAGCCACCAAATACCAACCCATTGCCCGAGGCGCTCACGGATCAGTGGGTCTATCTCCTGAGCGATGCCAGCGAGTCAATCCACGGCAAAGCGCTCAGCGCGCAGGATTAGCGCGGCCGACGGGCGGAGGCACCCCGGGCGCCTGATTTCTTGCTGGCCATGCGTTCATGGCGCGCTTGCTCTTTTTGACTGAGTGAAGCGACCTCGCGCACTGGGAGGCCCGCCATCTGGTAGATCACATCGACATCTTTCTGGGGCAGCTCAAGCCACTGGCCCTGTTTCAGCTTCGAGGGCATAAACACATCACCATAGCGCACGCGTTTTAGTCTGGAGACCGTTAATCCCTGCGATTCCCAAAGCCGCCGCACTTCGCGATTACGGCCCTCCATCAGGACAACGTAAAAAAATCGGTTGATGCCGTCGCCACCACCCTCCTGAATATCGGAGAACCGAGCCGGGCCGTCGTCGAGCTGCACGCCCTTTTTTAACCGGTCCAGCATCGCCTCATCGACACCGCCCATGACACGCACGAGATACTCTCGCTCAATCGCCGCAGACGGATGCATCAGCGCGTGCGCCAGCTCGCCGTCGGTTGTGAATAACAAAACGCCCGAGGTGTTGAAATCGAGACGCCCCACGGAAATCCAACGGCCGCTTTTCAACCTTGGCAGCCCTTCGAACACCGTTTTACGCCCCTCCGGGTCATGACGCGAGCACACCTCACGCAGGGGCTTGTGATAAAGCAACACCCTGACACCCGTGGCTGAGTCAAGCGCTACTGGCTTTCCGTCCAGACGGACTGCCTGCCCGCCACGCACGCGATCGCCAAGGCACGCCTGCTTCCCGTCGATACTGAGACGACCCGCCTCTATCCATTGCTCTATCTGACGACGCGACCCTAAGCCAAGATGAGCCAGGGCCTTCTGCAATTTTTCGCCCTTGTCGTGCTCATCTGGCAGGAGGCGATCAGGTTTTTTCGGCGTCTTTTTCATTGCGCCCGGGCTCGTCCGCCTGACCAGCGTCGGCTGCATCAACCGCGATCGACTCCCGCATCTCAGCAGAATCGTCTTTTGACGCATCAACCTCCAAGAGCAACTCTCCGGAAAGGTTGTCCAACTCCTTGATTTCCGCCAGAGGCGGCAGCTGATCCAAGGACTTAAGGTTAAAATAATCGAGGAACTGCCGGGTTGTGGCATACATTGCGGGTCTCCCCGGCACATCGCGATGCCCCACGACCCGAACCCACTCCCTCTCCATCAGGGTCTTAACGATGTTGGTACTGACCGCAACACCCCGAATTTCCTCAATTTCACCTCGTGTAATTGGCTGACGGTAGGCAATCAATGACAACGTTTCCATAAGGGCACGGGAGTACCGCGCGGGACGCTCCTGCCATAGGCGACCCACCCAGGTCGATAAACTTTGACGCACCTGAAAGCGAAATCCTGATGCCACCTGAACCAATTCATAACCCCTGTCGTCACAACGCTCTGCCACGGACTTGATCGCTGAGCGGATCTCATCAGTATTCGGTCGCTCGTTCTCCTCGAACAGTAACGCCATGCGTTGCACTGACAGCGGTTCCCCCGCCGCCAGTAGCGCACCCTCGAGGATCTGGACCAATCCCTCAGCCATTGCTACTCCAACTATTCCGACTTCGCTTTGATATGAATCGGGCCGAAGCCCTCGGTTTGAACAATTTCCACCAGCGATTCCTTAATGAGCTCCATCAGCGCGAGAAAAGTCACCACCACGCCCAATCGACCCTCTTCGGGCCGAAAAAGCGACACGAATGGCACAAACCCGCCCGACCTGAGGGTCTCGAGCACTTCCGACATACGCTCGCGGGTCGACAGCGACTCTCGCTGAATATGATGGGTGGCATACATCTCCGCCCGGCGCAGTACCTCACTCAACGCCAATAAAACTTCTCGCATGTCGATGTCTGGCAGTGGCCGCTCGAGGTGCAGGTCAGGAGGCGCGGCAGAGGCTTGCCACACCTCGCGCTCAAGTCTGGGCAACGCTTCCAGATCCTCCGCCGCCTTTTTGAAGCGCTCATATTCCTGCAGTCGGCGAACAAGGTTAGCCCGGGGATCCTCTTCCTCTTCCTCCGCGTCCCCGGCTCGGGGCAACAGCATGCGGGATTTGATTTCCGCCAACATTGCCGCCATCAACAGATACTCTGCCGCGAGCTCGAACTGCACGGCATCCATCAGCTCAACGTAACGCATGTACTGCTCTGTAATTTGCGCCACATCAATATCAAGGATATCCAGATTCTGGCGACGAATCAGGTAGAGCAGCAAGTCAAGTGGACCCTCAAAGGCATCCAGAAAAACTTCTAGCGCCTGAGGCGGAATGTACAGGTCTTTAGGCAACTCCGTGACCGCTTCGCCGCGGACCATCGCAAAGGGCATCTCAGCTTGCTGGGGCCGCACTGGATTTGACTCCTGAATGGATGACGGGAGTTGGGCGGGCACAGCTTCCAAGCCCTCCGGGAGAGTGTTTTGCTCGGGATTGATCACTTCGAAAGTATACCCTTAGCCTGCCTCAAAGTCGCTCACATCGCCCAATCCGCGGCGCATAATCTGCGGCTCTACTCCCGTGAGGTCTACAACCGAGGTCGGCTCTAGGCCGCAAAAACCGCCGTCAATCACAAGATCGACCTCATGCTCCAGTTGATCTCGAATGTCATAAGGATCAGTGAGTGGGAATTCATCTCCTGGCATCTGTAAAGTGACACTCATCAAGGGCTCATTGAGGGCATCAAGCAAGGCACGGGATATGGGATGAGCTGGCACACGCAGGCCGATCGTTTTCCGCTTGGGCTGCACCAGACGTTTTGGCACCTCCCGCGTAGCCTCCAGTATAAACGTGTATGGTCCCGGCGTTGCGTGACGGATCAGTCGGTAAACGGCGTTATCCACCCGGGCGTAAGTCCCCAATTCGGATAAATCCCGGCACATGAGCGTGAAGTTGTGGTCTTCTCGCAGGCTGCGGATCCGCCGGATACGATCGACCGCTTTCTTATCCCCTAACTGACAACCCAGCGCGTAAGCGGAGTCAGTCGGGTAGACCACGACACCACCCCGACGGATGATAGTCACGGCCTGCTGGGTCAGTCTGGCCTGAGGCGTTTCCGGATGCATTGAAAAAAACTGGCTCATCTGATCTTTGCCTGAACTGCTACCGTCGCCAAATGCCTGACCTTACCCGGAGCAATGCCGCGGCCCCAGAGTCGTTTGCATGGGGCAAGGGATAGCAGGCAAAGGTGCTTCACAATCTTTCCCATACGCCCACTCCCTGTGGCAAGCGGGCGGTATCAACACCCAGCCCCGCGGCATACTCGGCATCGCGATGGAAATCCGATCCCACTGAAAGAAGCAGGTCGTGGGAGGCAGCGATGCCCATCAGTCGCGCCACTTCACCGGGACCAGGGCGACCGTTAATCACCTCTATTGCCGCGCCGCCGGCCGCTGCAAAAGCGTCGCAGAGGGCGTTGAGTCGCGTGGCTGTCAGTCGATATTTGAGGGGATGAGCCAGCACGGCAACGCCTCCCGCCGCGTTGATGGTCTCGACGGTACGCGCTAGATCGGGCCACACTGCCGAGATATCGCCCACCTTACCCTTACCCAGAAACTGCTTGAACGCATCGGCCTCGCTCTTAACGTGGCCCCTCATGACCATCCATTGAGCAAAATGAGGCCGTCCAATTTGCGCTCCCGCCGCAACCGCCATTGCGCCCTGCAGCGCACCTTGTATGCCTTTCTTAGCCAGGCGTTGAGCTATCGTCTCTGCTCGTCTCAGACGCACTTCAGTCATATGGCCAATATGCTCAATCAGCACCCGCGCTCCAGGGTCAAAGCCCAACCCGACCACATGAATACCCACTTTCCCCCACTGACAAGACAGCTCAACACCACTGACAAGCCGTAAAGCCGATGGCACACTACCGGCCAAACTCTCGAAGCCGGCGATCGTATCGTGGTCCGTCAGCGCAAAAATTGTGATACCCGCAGCAGCCGCTCGATTCACCAAGTCGGGAGGCGTTAATGCCCCGTCTGAGGCAGTACTGTGTGTATGGAAGTCGATCAAGGGTGTCTCTACACTGCGCCAGACGCTGTCGAACGCTGGGCCTGGGTACCGGGGTTGGCTCAATTGTCTAACATAGCCCAGTAGATAGCGAGCACTCAGGTTAGCAAACAGGGAGACACATGAAGCAACTCCTCGAATTTTTCCCTCTGGTGTTATTTTTTGGCACCTATCAGCTGAGTGGGGAAACCCTGAGCATCGGGGATTGGTCCCACACTTTTGACGGGATCTTCAGCGCGACTGCTGTATTGATGATCAGCAGCATATTCGTTTGGGCGATCGGTTCGCTGATGAGCAGGGCCAATGACAAGCGGCTGATGTGGATGGCGCTTGCGGTGGTGATCTTTGGCTCTGCCACGCTCATTCTCCGGGACCAACGTTTTATTCAATGGAAACCCACCGTATTCAATTGGGGCCTTGCCGTGATTTTCATGGCCTCTCAGTTTTTTGGTGAGAAAAATCTGCCGCAACGCTTTATGGGTCAACAGTTAAAACTGCCCTCGAGAGTGTGGGGACGCCTAAACGCCCTGTGGATCGGGAATTTCGCGCTGGTGGGCACACTCAATATTGTGGTTGCCTATCGCTTCGAAGAGGCGTTTTGGGTGTCTTACAAACTCTACTCCAGCGTGGGCTTCACGCTCCTGCTTATGGTGCTGACCGTGGTCTTGGTGATGCCGCATCTCAAAGATCAAGACACGGCTGAGGATAAGACAGGTCCCTTGCGGGGTTCTTCATGAGGAGCGCGAACCAGCATTTTCTGACTATCGCAGCGACGATTTTGACTGGTGTGATGGCGTCGTCACTGACTCAGGCGCAGGAGACACGCTATATCAGTGACACCCTGTTGGTGGCGGTCCGGGCCGAGGCACGCAATGACGCTGACATCCGCCACCGCGGCTTGCCTTCGGGTACCGCCGTACTCAGCTATGCATTGAGCGACGATGGCGAATGGATCGAAATCGAAACACGCAACGGCATTCGCGGTTGGGTGCGGGTCCAATACTTGCAGACCGACCCCCCGGCCTCATTGCTTATCGGCGATCTGCGCATTGAGCTTGAGAGAATGAGAGCGGAGAGTGATCGCTTGGTGGCGCAACTCAACGAGCGATCCTCAGCAGCTAACATGGCCGATAGCGCAGTTGATGACCTCACTGCTCAACTAGAGAGCGCCAACAGCGAACTCGTCGAGATTAAACGGGTCTCCTCAGCCGCCATCGAACTCGATTTGATGAACCAGCAACTTGTGGCCGAGCTTGAATCCGAACGCTCGGAAGCGGATTTGCTTCGCCTCGAAAATGTGCGCCTGCGTGAGCGGATCGCCAATAACCAGATACTCGACGGCGCTTTGGCGGTGCTACTCGGCGTCATTCTCGCCGTGATCGCACCACGATTGTGGCCGTCAAAAAAACAAAACGATGGCTGGTCCTAGTAACCAGGGAAAGAGGAAAACGATGATGACTATCAGGTCTTTTTTCAAGAACGCATGGGCAGTACTGGGCTTGTTTGGCTGTCTGCTTGCGGCATCTCCGGGCGCAACAGCGGCTGAGCAGGGCATTGAAAACCCAAAAGTGGTTATGAAAACCACCGACGGCGATATCATTATCGAGCTATTTGCGGAGAAATCGCCGGTCACCGTGGAAAACTTCCTGACCTACGTGGACGCGGGGTACTACGACGGGACTGTGTTTCATCGTGTGATCAGCAATTTCATGATTCAGGGCGGCGGATTCACCACCGAAATGAAAGAAAAACCCACCCGCGATCCCATCGTTAACGAGTCGAGCAATAAACTCCATAACACCCGGGGCACGCTGGCAATGGCGCGGACCAGTGATCCCAACTCGGCCACGGCGCAGTTCTTTATTAATCAGCGGAGCAACCTCCGGCTGGATTGGACGCCGGGTAGCGAGGGTTACGCGGTATTTGGCGAAGTGATAGAGGGTATGCAAGTCGTGGACATTATCGCACTCACCGAGACCGGCCCGGCATCAGTGGAGACAAGTCGGGGTTCCGCGGTTTTTCAGGACGTGCCCGTCAAACCCATTGTGGTGCTCTCCGTGAGCCGAATGGCACCGTGACGCGTCTCAGTATTAACCTGAATAAGATCGCGCTGATCCGCAATGCCAGAGAAACTCGCCACCCGGATCCAAATGAGTTTGCCCAGCTGGTCATCGCGGCTGGCGCCCACGGCATTACAGTTCACCCGCGTCCTGATCAGCGCCATATAAGAGCCTCCGACTGTATTCGGCTTGGAGAAACCCGAACCACGGAACTCAATTTAGAGGGTAATCCCTTTGCCTCGTCACGACCATCAGACCGAGCAGACGTCAGTGACTACCCTGGATTTTTGGCGCTGGTAGAAAAGGTGAAACCCGATCAGGTGACGTTAGTCCCGGACGGCGATGAGCAACTCACCTCTGATCACGGTTTCAACATACTACGTGACGGTGAGGCATTACGGCCGGTAATTGAACAGCTCAGATCCTCGGGGTGTCGTGTCAGCCTTTTTATGGACCCCGATCCAGAGCAAATTGCGCTCGCAGGTGAGATCGGCGCCGACCGGATAGAGCTCTACACCGAGTCCTATGCCAGAGCTCACGAGAAAGGCACGGCGAACGCTGAGCTGGCCCGCTTTCAAGAGGCAGCCATTGCCGCGACTGCAGCCGGTCTGGGGATCAATGCGGGCCACGATTTAAATCTTGCAAACTTACCGGACTTCCAGATCCCGAGATTACTCGAAGTATCGATTGGTCACGCCTTCACCATCGACGCGTTGCGCTATGGCATTGATGACGCGGTTCAACGATACCTTGACGCTCTGGCCGTCTCCCACACCGACTGAGACGAGGAACTTGACCCCTACGGAACAGGGCTTGGACCTCCCACCCTATCTAGTGCCTCACTCTCGGGAGCCGATTCGCGTGCTTTACCGTGACGCCGACTTACTCATTGTCGACAAACCCACGCTGTTGCTCAGTGTGCCCGGGCGCCATCCGTTGAACAGGGACTGCCTAATTGACCGACTCGACCCGCATTACCCGGGCGTGACCGCGGTACACCGGCTCGATTTGGATACCTCTGGCGTGATGATTGTGCCCAGACATCCCGAATCGCTCTCGCGACTGGCGCGACAATTTCAGAACCGCAGTATCAAGAAAACCTACATCGCGCGCGTGATGGGGCTAATGGGTACGGATAAAGGAACCATTGATCTTCCGCTGACGCGGGATTGGCCGAACCGACCCCGTCAGAAAGTCTGCTTTGAAACCGGTAAAGCGGCCATCACCCACTGGCGCCTGCTGTCGATAGAAAACAATACGTCTTTGCTGGAACTGATGCCTGAAACCGGGCGGTCGCACCAACTGCGGATCCACCTGAGTGAAATCGGGCACCCCATTCTGGGCTGCGACTTTTATGCCTCGGAAACAGCACTCAAAGCGGCGCCGAGACTGCTGCTACACGCTTCCCGAATTCGCTTTACGCATCCGCGGTCAGGGGACATGATCACAGCCTTCTCACCGGCGAGGTGTATGAGCAACTATGGCTAACCTTCGAGGGCTGATCCCCTCCCCTCAAGCTCCCCAGCTTCAAGATGGCAAAGCGGGAGGCCGCTGTGGTCTTGCTTAATCGTGTCGATCGGGAGACGGTCATTCTGGTCAAGCCCAATCATTCGTCAAGTTGGCGACAGAATTTATGGCTGCTAGGCGCCCTCGCGGTGCCATCCCTCGGTGCTGGAATCGCTTTCGCATTGGCAGGCGCATGGCCCATTCTCCCATTTGCTGGCATTGAGCTGGCCGCGCTGGGAGGCGCTTTATACTGGGTGAATTGGAAGCTGGAGTACCGGCACGTGATCCGCTTCACCGACAACAGCGTGGTCATCGACAAGGGATATTTTATTCCCAAGCGCAGCTGGCAATTTTTGCGCCGGGAGGCTGCCCTGAGGGTGTCTCCGGAGACACATCCTTGGCAAGGCCCTGTGCTATCTGTGCACGATCGGCAGTCGGAAACCCGGGTGGGTGAATTCCTCAACCGTGAGGAATCACTGCAGTTATTGAACCTGCTCAAACAACAACTTAGGGTCGGCACCCACAGCGACACCGACACCTTTCGAGCGTGAGATGACAGAGCCATTAAGCAAACCACACAGCGGCAATGAAAAAGTGGGTTTCATCTCACTGGGGTGCCCCAAGGCATTAGTAGACTCAGAGCGCATCCTCACACAACTTAGGGTTGAGGGTTATGAAATTACGCCACGCTATGAGGATGCGGGTGTGGTCATCGTCAATACCTGCGGATTTATCGACGCCGCTAAAGAAGAGAGCCTCGACGCCATTGGAGAGGCAATTCGCGAAAACGGACGCGTGCTTGTCACCGGCTGCATGGGACGGGGTGATGATGCCAACCGTATTCGCACTCGCCACCCAAAGGTGCTGGGTATCAGTGGGCCTGCAGCCTACGAGGAAGTGCTCACCCACGTGCGCGAGGTGCTACCCCGGCATCACCAGCCTGATCACCGGATTGACCTTATACCCGCACAGGGAGTGAAACTCACCCCCAGACACTATGCGTATCTCAAAATCAGCGAGGGGTGCAATCACCGATGCCGGTTTTGCATTATCCCCAGCATCAGGGGAGACCTTGTTAGCAGGCCCATAGGATCCGTGATGACGGAAGCTGAGGGGTTGGCACGCTCAGGGGTCAGGGAGCTCCTGATCGTCTCCCAGGACACCAGCGCCTACGGCATCGATATCAAATACCAAACCGATTTCTGGCAAGGCCGTCCCATGAAGAGCAATCTCATCGGACTGGCCACCGCGCTCGCCGAGTTCGACATATGGGTGCGCTTTCACTACGTCTATCCCTACCCCCACGTAGACAAACTTATCCCCTTGATGGCCGATGGCAAGCTGCTCCCCTACATCGATATGCCATTGCAACATGGTGCACCCAGCGTGCTGGAAAGAATGAAGCGCCCGGCGGCAACAGAAAAAACCCTAGACCGGATCGCCCAGTGGCGGAACATTTGCCCGGGGTTAACGATTCGCTCTACTTTCATCGTGGGCTACCCTGGCGAGACCGATGCCGAGTTCGAAATGCTCCTCGCATTTATCGAGGAGGCGCAGTTGGATCGCGTCGGGTGCTTTGAATACTCTCCGGTGAAAGGCGCTGCCGCCAATGCCCTCCCCGACCCAGTTCCCGAACCGCTGAAAAAAGAGCGCTGGGAGCGATTTATGGCGCTGCAGCAATCCATCAGCGCCAACAAATTGAAACAGAAAGTCGGCAGCCTTCAAACGGTGCTCATCGACGAGGTCAACCAGGATGGTGCTCTGGGGCGCACCGCTGCCGATGCTCCGGAAATTGACGGCGTGGTTCATTTGCCGGGCCACACAGACCTTCGGCCCGGTGACTGGGTCGAGGCGGAAATTTCGGCGGCGGACGATTATGACCTCTGGGTATGAGGCAATGAGTGGCAAGCGGTGAATATAATTTTGTTGCGCCCGCCTGACTGGCTGGATGCCTCAACCGTAGAACTTCGAGACGGACGGCATGCGCATATTCGCGATGTGCTAAAGCCCTTAGTCGGATCCTCCTTGAGAATCGGCGAAATCGGTGGAGACTGCGGCGAAGGTATTGTCACAGCCATATCAACCGAGGCCACACGACTCACGGTGTCGCTGTCTCGATCACCGCCCCCCCGACATATCTTCGATATCGCGCTGGCGCTACCGCGACCCAAAATGCTGCGCCGCGTGTTGCGGACAGCCGCCGAAATGGGCGTGGAAAATTTCCATCTTATTCACAGTGCTCGGGTTGAGAAAAGTTTCTGGCAAAGCCCGCTGCTGCAAGCGGACCGTATCGCCGACGCGTTGCAGGCCGGGCTGGAGAGATCGGGCGATACGATTCTTCCCCGGGTGCACGTGCATCGCTTTTTCAAGCCTTTTATTGAAGACACGGCACCCGGACTGCTGGAGGACCGCCAAGGCTGGATCGCTCACCCAAGCGCGACGCAGAAAATTTCGGCAGCCGGCGGGCGGGCGCTGGTGATGCTAGGGCCGGAGGGAGGATTCGTTCCCTTTGAGCTCGAGCTGGCTCAAGCGGCGGGTTTTATAACCGGCGGCTTGGGTGCACGGACCCTGAGCGTAGATACTGCAGTAGCCGCTGCGCTCAGCCAGGCTTTGCACTAACCAATGAGTCTAGCTAAGCCCTCGCCCCCGTCCCAAATGGGCAAGCGACACCGGTGCCTCCCATGCCGCAATAGCCCGCTGGATTTTTATGCAGGTACTGCTGATGATAATCCTCAGCAAAATAAAAAGTGGGCGCGTCGATGACTTCCGTCGTGATAGCGCCATAGCCAGCGCGGTTCAGGCTGACCTGAAATTGGCTCAGGCTCTCATTCGCCGCGAACCTCTGCGCGCCATCAAATACATAGATACCTGACCGATACTGGGTACCCCGGTCATTGCCCTGCCGCATTCCCTGGGTGGGGTCATGGTTCTCCCAGAAAACGGAGAGCAGCTGCGGATACTCGATTTCAGCCGGATCAAACACCACAAATACCACCTCGTTGTGGCCCGTTTGGCCAGAGCAGACCTCCTGATAGGTGGGGTTGGGAGTGACTCCCGCTGCGTAACCGACTGCCGTGGTGTAAACCCCCGGCAGACCCCAGAACAGACGCTCCACGCCCCAAAAGCAACCCATGCCGAACATCGCGGTTTGCATTGTTTCGGGGTAAGGGGGCGATAACGGGTGGCCAAGCACTGCATGTCGGTCGCTGACAGGCATCGCCACATCTCTGCCAGGTAAAGCGCTAGCAGCGTCCGGAAGCTCCGTTTTGAACATCATTTCCATCCAGCCCATGGGGTTACCTCTTCACTACCCAAGTCACCGGACTGGGCGAAGCCATTTAAATTTGGCATACTACGCGGCTATTTTGAAAACTGACACAAAAAACCGCCGGGGGAATGAGGCCACATCAACTGTCGTCGCCCCACTGGAAATCCCGCTGACAGCGGGTGGCGGGGGAGAAAGCGATGCAAAACACTGAACACAATACCGGAAGCGACAGGAATAGCCCCTCTTTCAAGGCTGAAGAGTTCTCCAGTCGCAAACTCATGGACTTGGTCGACCAGAACCACAGCAGAGAACGGTTGGATATCGATGCTGAGATGTTGACGGCTGTTGTCTCGGAGTTAACCCACCGGAGACACTATCTCAGAGAGTTGCGCGACCGAGGGCTTCTCGCCCCCCGTGCTTATTAGGCGTCCCTCGTATTAAAAAAGAACTTGATCGCCACCGATCAGGCGCCGTCACCGCTTTTATAGGCAAGGCGAAAGCCATCCAGGCGGTGACCTCGCGACAAGCCCGACTTATTTTTGCGCTGGACGCCACCGCGAGTAGAGAACCCACCTGGGAGCATGCGCGCGCACTCCACGGCGAACTCTTTAACGCCGCATCCGGCCCCGCGCCGCTGGCAATACAACTTTGCCACTACCGGGGGCTTGGGCACTTTGAGCACAGTCACTGGTTGACCCAACCCGCCGCCCTGCTGGATCAATTGAGTAATGTCACCTGCCTGGCGGGAACAACACAAATACGGCAGGTGCTACAACATGCCTTGCGGTCAGGCACCAATACGCATCCTGTACGGGCCCTTGTTTTCGTTGGCGATGCCTGTGAGGAAGAGCCCGAGGCGCTGTGTGAACTTGCCGGGCAATGCGCTCTCAAAAGCATGCCACTCTTCATTTTTCATGAGGGGCAAGATCCGACAGCGAGAGCCGTTTTCCAGCAAATGGCACGTCTGAGCCGAGGCGCCTACGCGCCTTTTGACGTGAACTGCGGCGACGAACTCAGGGCGCTTCTGGGTGCGGTATCGCGCTTCGCAGTGGGCGGCATCAAGGCCCTACGCGCATCCAACACGGAAAAAGATCGGCTATTTTTAACGCAGCTTCCGGATAAGCCCTAGGCTCAGGCTAAACCAGATATCATTGATAAATCCAATTTTGGAGACGGGGGTCGCTTAAGCCGTGCCGCGAATCATTCTTCTGCTTGCCGTTGTCATTACGCTCGGGCTTTTAATCCGACGAGCGCAACGCCAACCGCCACACCAGCGCCGCAGTGCCTATATGCAAATTATTTTGGGTGGCGCTGTCGTCGGCGTGATTATTCTTACTCTTGCGGGAAAAATGCACTGGATTGGCGCCGCGCTTACAGGTGCGTTGGTCGTTGCGCGTCAACTGCTACCGGTTCTGATCAGGCTTCTACCCGCACTTGGCCAATGGCGAGCGCAAGCCGCAACAACCGGGGGCAAGCAGTCTGAAGTCAGCGCGCGGATGATCAAAATGACATTGGACCACGACACGGGCGAACTCAGTGGTGTTGTTCTGGAGGGGGCATACAAAGATTGGCTGCTGTCGGAACTCGATCGATCCCAGCTGGATACACTGTTGGAATTTTGTCAGCGGGAGGACGCCGATTCTGCGCAATTGCTCGCGAGCTATATGGAACAGCGCTATCCTGACGACGATCACCCAAGCGATAGAGAAGAGCATCATTCTGGTGAACGCGCCTCGGGGCTCTCCCGCGCTGAGGCTCTCGCGGTGCTGGGGTTAAATGAAGACGCCCAAGAGGCTGACATCGTCGCTGCGCATCGCACGCTCATCCAAAAACTTCACCCTGACCGGGGCGGTAACGATTATCTGGCGGCCAAAATTAACGAAGCCAAGGATTTTTTATTGCGCTGAGCTGTCTTACGAGCCGAGGGAGTAAGGTCACGCTTTATATCTGTCGAGGAGAGATCACCAATGAACGGCGCATTTGTCATTCGCAATCAAAGCGGACACTACTGGGGAAAGCCGGGACATTGGGTTACGGGGAGTCACAGCGGTCAGGTCGCCCTCTGGGATTTTAATGACGAGGCAGTCAACACGCTGTTTGAGTTGAGTTCAAAGGATACGGCGCTGCGCGGCGAAGTGGTGAGCGTGCAGTTAGAGAACGGCAAGCCAAAAGATCTGGAGATCAGCAAACACCCCCTGCCAAAATCTGATGCCTCTGAAAACTATACCCCTCTTGAAAACGCTGACGATGACCCCACTGATTAGTGTGTTCGTATCAGTCGTGAGGACGCGCCTACTATGAGAATCCTATTGTTCATGGCAACCAATATCGCCGTATTGGTACTGGTGAGTCTTGTCTTCAGTCTCTTGGGCCTCGAGGGCATTCTGTCCGCAAACGGGGTTGACCTGAACTTAACCAGCCTGCTGGTTTTCTGCGCTCTCTTTGGTTTTATGGGATCACTCGCCTCGCTGCTACTGTCAAAATATATGGCGAAGCGGGGTACGGGAACTCACATCGTAGAGACCCCCCAGAATCGCGACGAGCAATGGCTTTTAGATACGGTTAAATCGCTGGCTCAGGATGCGGGGATCGGTATGCCAGAGGTGGGCATATTTCCCTCTGATGCCGCAAACGCGTTCGCCACTGGCTGGAATCGCAACGATGCCCTAGTTGCCGTCAGCACAGGCTTGATGCGGCGTTTTGAGGAGCGGGAAGTGCGAGCGGTACTGGCTCACGAGATTGGCCATGTCGCCAATGGCGACATGATTACCCTGACACTGATTCAGGGTGTCATGAATACTTTCGTGTTGTTCTTTGCCCGCATCATCGGGCATACCGTCGACAGAGTGGTGTTCAAAACTGAACGTGGCTACGGGCTGGGCTACTACGCAGTGACCTTCGTGGCTCAAATCGTGCTCGGCATACTCGCCAGCATGATCATCATGTGGTTCTCACGCTACCGCGAATATCGCGCCGATGCTGCTGGGGCCCAGCTGGCGGGCAGCGGCAGCATGATTGCAGCGCTGCAGCGCCTGAAAGTTGAGCAGGGCTTGCCCGACGAACTCCCCGGCGAGCTGACCGCTTTCGGTATCCGGTCAGGTGGACGCGCAGGGCTTGCGTCTCTGTTTAGTTCACATCCACCGCTTGATGATCGCATCCTCGCCCTGGGTCGTCGTTGATGCAACGTCGTTTATATTTAGCGGTCTGCGTGGTGGGAGCCATACTGGCCTGCCCCTTTGGCACCGCTAACGCCAATGCAGACCCTGATTATCTCACCTTCGCCACCAATGACGAGGCAAACACCACTGAGATCTTTCAAAAAGCCAGCCCCGCTGTCGTCTTCGTCACCTCCAGCGAGCTGCGTCGTCAGCGCTTTACGCGCAATATTATGGAGATTCCCCGCGGCGCCGGCTCCGGTTTTATTTGGAATGCCACCGCAGGCTTGGTAGTCACTAATTACCACGTCGTGGCGGGTGCGGACCGACTCACCATTACCATGCAAGACGAGGAAACATTTCAGGCAGAAGTGGTGGGGTATGCACCGGAGCGGGATTTGGCTGTGCTCAGAATGATCGACCCCCCCGCCTCTCTGACCGCATTGCCACTGGGGGATTCCTCTGAGTTGTCGGTGGGACGAAAAGTATTGGCAATTGGAAACCCCTTTGGGCTGGATACATCATTAACGGTTGGGGTAGTGAGCGCCCTGGATCGTGAAATCCAGTCTCCCAGTAATCGCACTATCCGCGGGGTCATTCAAACCGATGCCGCAATCAATCCCGGTAACTCCGGCGGGCCTTTGCTGAACTCCCTTGGCCAACTGATTGGCGTCAACACGGCGATTTACTCTCCCAGTGGTGGGAGTGCCGGCATTGGCTTTGCCATCCCTGTCAATACCGTAATTGAGGTGGTACCCCAGCTTATCGCCTACGGCAAAATCATGAGGCCAGTATTGGGCGTCGAGCTTGCGTCGGATCGGTGGTTACGTCGCTATCGTGTAGAGGGGGTGCCGATCGTTCGCATTTACCGAGGATTTCCGGCAGACGATGCCGGCATGGTCGGTGCGCGCAGAGGCAGCAAAGGCGAGGTGATTCTGGGAGATGTCATTACCCACATTGACGGCGTGCGAGTGGCGAGTAACGACGAATTTCTCTCCGCGATGGAAGCGCACCAGGTCGGCGACACCATCAGTATCACAACCACCCGCGAGGGAGCCGAGCGGCAGTTCGAGGTAGAGCTCTCGGAAGCGCAGTAAGCAGTCAATCAGCCTGCTGCGCTGGCCAACTCTCAGCATCGAGCAGCTGATCGGGGAGTTGGCTGGCATAAAAGCGAGGTGACTCCCCAGCAACCACCTGATCTTCAAAGTGCGACATCAGCCGCATCGCAACGGGATACAGCGCCCACAGCGCCAGCAAGTTGACCAAGGCCAGGAGCGCCATCGTCAGATCTGCAAAACCAAAGACGGTACTGAGATCCTGTACCGATGCCCAGGCGATCAGCGTCAGGACACTCACCCTGAAAAACAGTACCGGACGACCACGCAGGTCCCCAAAATAGGCAATGCTGTTTTCCCCCAAGAAACTGTTGTAGGCAATGGTTGTGGTGGCAAACAGCACCAGAGCGATGCTCACAATTGGCTCGCCCACGGGGCCTAGGTGCTCGGCAACGGCCATGTGAGTCAAAATCACCCCCTGCACGCCTTGGGCATCGGGCTGATAAACCGAGGACAATAGAATCATTAACGCGGTGGCCGTACATAACACGACGGTGTCAATGAAAACACTGGCGGACTGGACCAACCCCTGCGTTACGGGATGAGGTACATCGGCGGCGGCAGCGACATTGGGTACCGTGCCCAAGCCAGCCTCGTTGGAAAACAGCCCGCGACGCGCGCCCTGAGAAATCGCCGCGGCAATACCACCACCGACTGCCTGCTCCAAACCAAAGGCCGAAGTGATGATCAAACCCAACGCTTCTGGTATTGCGGAAGCATTTAACGCCAAAACCGTCAGGGCAATGAGCAGATAGCCGACCACCATGAGCGGCACGATAATTTCAGCGAACAGCGCCAGACGACGGATTCCTCCAAAAAGGATAATGGCCATGACGGAGGTCATCAATAGACCACTGAACAGAGGCGGCACGCCAAATGCCGACTCGATTGACGTGGTCACAACGTAGCTCTGGACCGCATTGAATCCAAAGCCGATGGTGGCGAGCAACAACACGCTATAGACCACCGGTAAGATGCGCCAGCCAAGTCCATAACGCATGACGTAAGCGGGCCCACCACGGAAAGTTTCAGATCCATCGCGTCGCTTGTAGAGCTGAGCCAAAGCACACTCAAACAAGCTGGTCGCCATGCCCAAGAGGGCAATCAGCCACATCCAAAATAATGCGCCGGGTCCGCCCAACGTAATGGCGACTGCCACGCCGGCAATATTGCCGCCACCCACGCGCCCGGCGATGCTCACGACCAGCGCCTGAAAACTCGAAATACCCCGGTCAGAACCCCGCCACTCAATATCCGATAACACCCTCAATGTGTGTCTGAATAATCGGAGTTGAGCGCCTTTCGATCCGATAGTGAATCGCAGGCCCACGAGCAGGAGCGCTGCGATCAACACGTAAGACCACAGCCAGTCTGTAATCGCCGACAGCATCGCGGTCAGAAGAGTCCGGTGAAGAGAATCAGCGCGACAGCAGGTACCACTATCCACCGGGTCAAGCCGCGCCATGGACCGAACCACTTCAGGTCATCACTAAGTTCATCCTCACTGTGCTCGCGCCGCATAAACCAGCCGGTGAAAAGTGCAACGAGTAGGCCGGCGAGGGGGAGTAAAATCTTGTCATAAAGCGCTTCTGTTAGCTCGTTGAAGTTCATACCCAACAGGCGGTAATCCTCCCAAATGTTGTAACTGAGCACGGAAATAACGCTCAAGCAGGTGACCGATCCGACCACCAACACCGTGCTTCGCTGCCTTGATACGCTCAGCTTTTCCTGAGTCCAACTGGTAACGCTCTCCAGGAGACCCACCATGGAGGTAACCCCCGCAACCGCCAACATGATGAAAAACAAGATCGCAAAAATGCCGCCTCCCGGCATCTGAGCAAAAGCGATGGGCAGCGTCTGGAAAATCAACCCGGGTCCGCTCGCCATGTCGAGGCCAAAATGAAAAACCGCGGGAAACACCACAAAGCCCGCCAACAGCGCCACGCAGGTATCTGCCATAACGATGGTCGCCGCACCCCGCGCAATAGAAAAATCCCGCGGCAGATACGCGCCATAGGTCATCATGCCCCCCATGCCGACACCAATCGAGAAAAAAGCCTGCCCTACAGCAGCAAGAAAGGTCGCGCCCGTCACCTTGCTAAAATCCGGTGTGAACAGCCATTGCAAAGTTTCAAAAAAGCCGCCAGCAAAATAATTGTAGATGCTGAGCCCGACCAGCAATGAAAACATCAGAGGCATCATGATCGTCACAGCGCGTTCAATGCCCGAGGTAATGCCGGCATAGATGATGCCGCCCACAATCACATTACCGATGAGTGTCCAGAGCACCATTGACTGGCTATCTCCCAGCAATCCGGCAAAAGTGCTTTCTGCAATGGCCGTATCGAAGCCGACAAAGCCCTCCAGCAGGGCGCGGGCGAGATACCAGAGCACCCAGCCCACCACAACAGCATAGGTAATCGCGATGGTGTACGCCGTTAAGACGCCCATGCCGCCAACAACCATCCATTTGGGGCTGCGGTCCGATTCCTGAGCAACCATTGCCATGGAGCGTGGCGGACTGCCTCCACCGCGGCGCCCCACCATCAACTCTGCCATCAGACAAGGGATGCCGATTGACAATGTACAGAGCAGATAAATGGCAACGAAGGCACTGCCTCCGTTCTCGCCCGTGACATAAGGGAACCGCCAGATGTTGCCCAAGCCGACCGCAAATCCAACGGACGCCATAATGAACGCAAAGCGACTGGACCACACTGCATTTCCTGCTGACCCCATCTGGGCGCCTCCTCTCATCCGTCCTTTCGTCGCCCGCACCCACTCACCGCTTTGCACTGGTCAGGCTGACGCGCTGTGCCCCTGAGTCAGGAACAACAGTACGGGCTCCCCCCATATCCTACGGGTTCAGTAAGTCCCTTCCAAACTGATATCGAAGCCCTCGGATGTGGGCGTCGCCAGCATGGCAACCGCGCCGCGAAAACTGTCGTCGAGCGCAACGGGACCGGTCGCCTGCAAGTTGATTTGGTAGGACCCCGGCCGAATGACGATATCACCGGTCAGCTGCAACGCCCCACCCAGCGTCTTCATTGCACCCACTACCTCACCGTCTACCTGATTTTCAATATCGAGGTGATAAGTACCCAGCGGTATATCACCCGATTGCGCCGTCCACACCGCGCTCTCAAGAATGGCTTTACCGGCCACACGCGTGAGCTGCCCCCCCTCCAGATCGATGTTGGTGAAGCGACCGGAAAAACCGCCGCCAATGTAGAGGGGCATCAACGCCCCCAGAATCTGGGTATCAAAATTCAAATTGGTGTCGGCAAGTCGCAATCGAGCGCCGGGCAAGTAACTCAGCCGGGCCTCGAATTGCTGCGCTCCCCACTGCGTGCTAACCGTTATAGGACTGCTCCAGAACAGCCTCCAGGGCTGCAACTGCCACTGCACGCGGCCCAGCATGATGGTTTTGTCCCCCGCTCCCCACCAACCTCTGAGCGCCTGACCTGACCAGATGGTGCCCGACAGACCCGTGACTCCTGCCTCCGCCGGCAAGAGCCAGCGCACCGCACTCGCGGGTATCTGCAATAGCATCAGCAGAGCCAGTACACCGACGGCAATCAGGGCCCAAGGTCTGCCAAGACGCGCCATCAATCAGTTACCCGACACACGGAGGGTGGCATTTACGCCACCGTCGCGCCCTGCGCTGCTGACCGAGGCATCCATTACACGAAGCCCTGAGCTTCCTTCGATGTCCTCGAGAAATTTCAG
>JAYNYK010000002.1:0-23553 GCA_038102985.1 Halieaceae bacterium | reverse complement strand
GGAGCCTCCACTCTGAGGCGGGCGACAACGCCCTCTTTACGGGCATTGGAATTCTCTAATTCTGCGCTGAAGGCGCGGGATTCCAGCGCCATTCTGACCCGCTCGACCGCCTGATAGTCCGGTGCCGAAAAATTTATGCGTAGATCTTTTCCGCCGGTGTAATTAACCGAGGTCAGTTCAATATCGCCTACCTCGGTCAGGGCAGAGAGAAGTTCGACAAGCAAGGGAGTAAACGCAGATTGCACTCCAGCGGCACCAAACTCTGCCAGCTGGCGGTTTAACTGCTTCTCGACATCAACCACCGCTCCTTTTGGGTTTACGCGACGGTAACTCTGCTGTATCGCCTCACGCAGCCGAATGTCTTCTTGCTTCAAACTGACGTAGTCGAGAACCGATGCCCCAGTCTTCAGCACGACCGCCACCCCCAGTGCGACAACGACCCGCTGCCATATCCGCCACCAACGCCCAAACGGCAGTCGGGGCGCAAAGTCCCCTTGACGCAGGTCAGGTCCGGGCGTGCCGGCGTTAGCCAACAAAAGCGCCTCCGACAAACCACCATGGCGAATCTGTAACCCATCGTGCAGTGCCTCTGGCAGGGCGGCTCTCACCGCAGCCTCATCGGTGGAGTAAGCCACAACAGAAAGATGGGCGATGGGCAAACTGTCCAAAAGTGTAGACAACAAACTTCGCTCAATCCGGGTCCCGCTCGCCTCTCCCCACCGGCAAAGCACGTGTTCTCCCTCAAAGACCAACGTGCAGAATCCCGGTGACCAAGGCAAACACAGCGCCTCTGAAACCCAGGGTAACTCCTGTAGAGGCTCCGGTAGCGAAGCAATCCAATGGTCCATCTTTTGCCGTTGAACAACGGCGATGGCATGAAGGTCGTGGTCCAGCGGCACACTGGCAAAATGTAGCGCCGCCACATCCTCCAACAGCGATTCCTCCAGCATAAACGGGAGCGCTCGGCGCAAATGCTTGACTTCGTCTGGAGCGACCGGTATCGGTAATGTCCTGACACTATCTGCAGGCAGCGCCAGACAAGTATGCTCCGGCAAATCGACAAGCTCGGCCGGCAGTCGTTCAGGCTGATTGCCAGGCCGCAGTAAGGAGGCAAACTCCTCATTCCACCTGACAATATTGAAGTTGCTCTGGGTCATGAGCAAAAAGCTCGCACGCGCTGCATGCCTCGATTGCTCCACGTGCGGCGCATCATAGCTCGCCCTCGGAACGAAAAACAGCAGAGACCGTGCGACCGGCTCGTCGATGCAAAACCGAAAAAATGTGCCGCTCCCGCTCAAGCAGCTCGACACTGGCGTCGAGCAGAAACCAATCGCTGCGTACACCCAGAAGTGTCTTTAGCTCCGTTAGCGATTGGCCCTCGAACAACGGATCCGAGAAGAGGTCATCGACGCTGGCGACTTCCCCCTCGGCACGCATTGCCACCAATCTCTCGGCTTCGATCAACGGCAATGGCTCCCAACGGTCATCGGCATTGAGACTTCTCAGAACGGGCAATGGCGCGGTGAGAACATTGATCTTAGCGCCCGTTTCCGGCCAAACCGTGACCCATGGTCTCAGCGCTTGATAAACGCCACGGGTCATACCTCTGACTGCTCGCAGCTCACTGACACTGGCGAGTGGCTGGTTGGCGGGTAAGTAAGGGAAATCTGAATACCGATATTCCTCGGCCTCCGCACCATTTCTGCGCTTGTCCGCATCGGTATCAATAAAGTCAGTAATCGCCTCGGTTAGCGCCATTGCCTCCTCAAGGGATAGCGCCTCCTCACCCAATGACTGGAGTAGCCGGACAAGCACTTTTTGCCCGGGCGACCAACGCGCCACCGACGTTCCATTCGCAGTCATTGAATCAGGACGCTGGGTTTCATCAGACTGGGGCTCCTCATCGGTTTCGGCTGAATCCCCCGAGGGACTTTCACCACCTGCCGCTGGCCCCGAATCGATCAGGAGATTAAGGTTGAATCGTCCCTGCAAATCCTCGATCTGCCCCTGCATAACCCCCCCCGCAGCCAACGGATACGGCGTCGCGGATTGTGCCCACAATTCTCCCAGGTGATCGGTAGGCGTTTCCGTCTTGGCATCTTGTTGGCTGTCTGCCCGCAGCGCCAGTTGTGCGAGCCCTTCAGCGCCCATGAGATAGGCCCATGCCTGCTCCGCAAACAACTGATGGGTGCCCCGCTGCAGGGTCAGTGAGAAATCGCGCTGCAGCCCCACCAACAGCGTCGCCACCAGCGCAAAAACCAGCATGGCAACAATCAGTGCGGCGCCGCGTTGCGAGGCCGAGGCGTTAATGTGCGGGCAAGACATATAACCGCTTCACCTCGCCCAGACCCGATACTTCGAGTGTGACTTCAATCGCCGTGGGAGGGGACAGCACTTGATTGGGCTGGGAGAGGTCCGCTACCCAGCTGTCCTCCCAGTTGCGGCGATCAATCACGTCGTCGCGATTGACCTCTAAAATCGCAAGGCTGGATAAAAATCGCACTTCGAATCGCTCCACTGCCTCCAGAGTAGCGGTCTCTATACGCTCTGTGCCCACCGTTCTATCCAGCACCGGAAAGTAGCCGCGCCAAAGCGTTTCATCCTCCAGCCACCACTGCACTCGTTGCAATGTGCTGCGCGGTGCGCCCGTGGAATTGTGCCAGCCTGAGCGGGTGACCGAGAGCATATCTCGGGCCAACTCTCCACCGATCACTGCCGGCACTCGCTGCCCAAACTCATCAATCACGGGACGCTTGACCACCTGGCGAATATCCCGGGCGAGCATCGCCATGACTTGTCCAATATCCCGCGCCCTCTCGGTACTGAAACGCAGCCTCTCCGCACTGGCGAGCGCAGCTGACAGCGCGGTGTAAGCGATAATGGCCACCAGCGCGGTAATGGCCATGGCAACCAGTACCTCTACCAGCGTAAAACCGTCGGCACACTGTCGACTACCGGCCACCTGAAATCACCTCATGAACCAGATACCCGTCCAAGGAATACAACGGATTCATGCGGCCATCTTCTTCATCGGAGACCAGAATCTCGTATCGGAAAAATCCGGGAACCGCGGTTTCTTCGCCCTCACTCCACCAGTACCACTCTCGACCCACAAGCTCCTCGCTACCCGATATCAACCCCGTTTGTAAGCGGCCTCGTGCCTGCGAGATCAATCGCAGCTCGGCGAGTCGATTGGCGGCTACCCACTGTGCGTGACTGCGGTCCTCGAGGTAACGCAGACCGTCCAGCTGTTGCGAAATCGTCAGTAGCAGGGCGGGCAGCGCTACCGCCACCACCGCAAGGGCAACCATCACCTCGATCAGGGTAAACGCCCGTTGGTCGCACTTGCGGTTCACTTGCGCTCAATCTCGTCGCTTTCTCCCCTGGGTAAGAATGTCATACGCCCAAGGAGATCCCATTCAAGACGATACCTAAGCTCACCGGTTTTTAGATCGATCCAATCCAGCGCGCCGGGAGTCATCTCGCCTCCTGCCCACGCAACGATCTGGGGCGTGGGGTTGAGTTCGGGATCGTATTCCTCGAGCTCAATATCAGGTTGACCCTCCAAGGTTAATCGCAACTCAACAGCCTCATCGAACCACAGCGGACCAAAAATTTCGGCATTGACTCGGGGCGTTGCCCAACCCTGATCGAAGCGTTGCAACCAAACTCCTTGGTAACGATCGGCGGAATCCTCGGGAGTGAAACCAATGAATAAACCGTGATCACTGGCCGAGAGGCCCGCCTCTGCACTGGCCAACGCCAGTAAATTCGCTACGTACCTGACCTCGTCCTCAAGGCGGAGATCAGCACCACCGCGACCGACGCCAAGGGTCACCACGCCGGTCAGTAGCACGATCACGAATACCGCGACCAGTAATTCGATAAAACTAAATCCGCGGGAGGGTGCCCTCATAGATCACCTCTGAAGCGGGGCAGTAATCAGGTCTCTGCCTCGTTCCAATTGCCGATGTCGGCATTTTGACCCTCGCCACCAGGCAATCCGTCAGCACCCAGAGAGTAGATATCAACATCTTTGTTCTCCCCCGGAGACAGGTACAAATACGGACGGCCACAAGGATCCATTGGGGTCTCAGCCAGATATCCTCCCTGCTTGAAATTCCTCGGCTCCGGACTCAAGGTGCTGGGCGTTACCAACGCCTCCAAGCCCTGCTCGGTCGTCGGATAAACATAGTTGTCGAGACGGTAAATTTTTAAAGCCGTCTCAATCGATTTGAAGTCTGCCCTGACTTTCTGAATGCGCGCGTCGTCCGCACTGTTCAGCACGGTAGGTGCCACCACACTGATCAACAGCCCCATAATAACCAGCACCACCAAAATCTCGATCAATGAGAAACCCTTCTCTCGCGCCATAATGGATCACCTCACCATCGTATTTAAATCAAATATAGGTAGCAGGATAGCGAGGACAATAGCCAATACCAGCCCCCCCATGAAAACCACCATCGCGGGTTCAAATAGCCCCATCACGGTACCGAGCGCCATTTCAAGTTCCCGCTCCTGATTGGCGGAGGAGCGCTCGAGCATTTTTTCAAGGTCCCCACTGGTCTCGCCCGAGGCCACCATGTGCACCATCATCGGCGGGAAAAACTTTTCCTGAGACAGCGCACGACTGAGGCTCGATCCCTCCTGTACCCGTCTGGCAACCGCTAGGCTCGCATCTCTTAAAATCAGGTTATTCATTACCGAGCCCGCAATGCGCAGTGCGTGAATAAGGGGAACACCCGATGCCATCAGGATACTCAGAGTAGAGGCAAAACGGGCGCTGTCCAGCGTAATGAGCACACCGCTGAGCATCGGCATTTTCAGCAAAGCGCGATGCCAGCGCCTGCGCCTGCCGGGTGCGCGGAGCAACCGTCGTATCCCCCACACGCCGGCCGCAATCACTAGCAGACAATGGACGATATAAAGACGCATAAAGTCGCTGACCCAAATCAGCGCGACGGTCAGCGGGGGCAATGACTTTTTTGTGTGCGCAAAAATGCCCACCAATTCTGGCACAACAAAAATCATCAATGCCGCCACCACGGCCACGGCCACAGCGATCAAGACGAATGGATAGATCAGCGCCATTTGCAGTTTCTGGGCAGTGTGCTGTCGGGTCTCGGTGTAATGCGCCAACTGCTCCAACACGGGTCCCAACTGTCCTGCCTCTTCACCGGCATTCACCATTGCACGATACATATCGCCAAAAGCTGTGGGGAATTGGTTCAGCGCATGCGCGAGCGTATGCCCCTCCGCCACTTTCGAGCGCACCTCCAGCATCATCGACGTGATCGCGGGCTTGCGGCTCTGCTCTGCAACCGCTGACAGGCACTCATCGAGCGGCAGCGCAGACGCGACAAGGGTCGCCAATTGACGGGTAATGAGTGCCAGATCACTCGCAGCCAGCCGCCTGCTGAAAATCCGAAGGGGTAGCCTGCGGCCGGCCTGCAGGGCCTCATTTGCTGCCTCTACCTCCACAGGGCGCAGTTGACGCTGGCGTAAAACTCCTCTGATTTGGCGGTCAGAGTCACCCTCCAGAACCCCCTTAATCAGCTTGCCATCGCCATTCAACGCCTTGTAGCGAAACGCTCCCATCCCTCAGGTTACCGCCGTTACCCTGAGCACCTCTTCGAGGCTGGTTTGTCCATCGAGTATTCTTCGCCGCCCATCCGCATCTATGCCGGGGCTCTGCTGACGGGCTATGCGCGCCAGCGTCTGCTCACCGGCCCCAGTATGAATGGCCTCGCGGAGCGTCTCACTGATTTCAATCAGTTCATAGATACCGGTTCTGCCGCGATAGCCGGTGAAATTGCAATGATCGCAGCCGACGCTCCGATAAAGTTGTAAGTGGGGGTCATTAACACCCAGCTTTTCGCACTCTGAATCCGTCGGCCGGTAGGCCTCGCGGCACTCCATACAGAGCAGTCTCACCAAACGCTGGGCCATCACCGCCAGCAGACTGGAAGACAACAAAAAAGGCTCCACACCCATATCCTGAAGCCGGGTGACCGCGCCAATCGCCGTGTTCGTGTGAAGGGTGGAGAGCACAAGGTGGCCCGTTAGGGAGGCCTGCACGGCTATTTCCGCCGTTTCAAGGTCGCGAATTTCACCCACCATCACAATATCGGGATCTTGTCGCAGGATGGCCCGCAAGCCTCGCGCAAAGGTCATATCGACCTTGGGGTTGACCTGGGTCTGTCCGACGCCGGGCAACATATACTCGACAGGGTCTTCAATCGTCAGAATATTGCGCGACGTCTCATTGATACTGGACAGGCCCGCATAGAGTGTCGTGGTTTTACCTGAGCCCGTTGGACCCGTCACCAGAATAATGCCATGGGGGCTCGCCAAAGCACTGCGATAAGCCTCACTCACCTGCTCATTCATGCGCAACTCATGCAAGTTGAGTTGTCCCGCCTGCTTGTCGAGAAGCCTGAGGACAACCCGCTCACCATAGGCCGAGGGAATCGTCGACATCCTGATATCGATCCCGTGACCTGCTATGCGGACCGAGATGCGACCGTCTTGAGGCACGCGCTTTTCCGCAATATCCAGCTTGGCCATCACTTTGAGTCGTGACACCAGCAGCGGTGCAAGCATGCGCTTCGGTGATAGCACCTCGGTCATGACCCCATCCACGCGGTAGCGAACACTGAGACGCTCTTCAAACGTTTCGATATGAATATCCGATGCCTTTTCTTTCACGGCCTGGGACAAAATGGCGTTGATCAGACGGATTATAGGTGCGTCGTCCTCAGCATCCATGAGGTCGCCCACGTCGGGCAGTTCATCTACCAGTTGCGCAAGATCAACGTCAGAGGACAAATCCTCCGCCATCTGGGCCGCTTCGTTCTGTGTGCGTTGATAGGACAACGTCAGGCGCTGTCGAAATTGCTCGGCATCCAGCACCTGCAGCGTAAATGCCTCGCCAAGGAACCGACGCACCTCCAAGAGCACGTCTGGATCCAGGGGCGGGACGTAATAGAGCGTGGAGGCGGCCCCCTGTCGGTCGAGCAAAACGTTGCGGGCCTGAGCATAGGTAAAGGGAATACCCGAAGCCATCACGGCCCCACTCGATTGAGGCGCCACCACCTGCTTCATTTCAGCGTCTGTCACCGACATGTCAGCGCCCGTCACCGACGGCTAGCCATCGCCGCGGTCTTCCGCAGGCGCCTCCGGTAATTGCAGTATCTGCTCCTCCCAAGAGGGCAATACCGGCAAATTGCCGTCATCGAGGAACATCAAGCCCCTCTCGCGGCGCTCGATCTGCTGCTCACGAATAAACCGATACTTCTCGGCCGTCGCACCCACCAGATCGTCGTCGTCACGGATGATGGTGGGCCGAATGAACACCAGCAGATTCGACTTGGTGACGGTCACCACATCATTGCGAAACAGTCTCCCCAGCAAAGGGATGTCTGAGAGTATGGGCACTCCCTGAGTGGAGTCTTGAACGTCATCCTTGACCAAGCCCCCTAGCACAACAATGTCGCTGTCATTGGCCAGTACCTTGGTTTCAATTTTTCGCTCATTGGTAATCACGTCGGATGCCACCAAAATCTGGGCGGAGATACTCGACACCTCCTGTACGATATCGAGCACAACTGAATCACCCTCATTGACCTGTGGCGTAACTTTAAGGGTGACGCCTACGCTCTGGCGCTCGATGGTCTGAAAAGGATTCTGCGCCCCATTACCCACACCCGTGTTGGTGTAGGAGCCCGTAACAAAGGGCACCTGTTGCCCAACCGTGATAAAGGCCTCCTCATTGTCCAGCGTCAACAGGCTTGGCGTGGACAGGATATTCGCGTTCCCTTGCGTCTCCAACGCGTTGAGGATGATGGTCATTGTCAGGTCTTCATCAACAACCCCCCAGCCGAGAGTCGTTCCAGGAATTTGCGACAGCGCACCTGCCACGCGACGCGTACTAATCGTCTCAGACCCATCGTCGGGCACGATGGCATCTGCCAGCGCGCGGTTGCGCGCCTGCTGAGCAGAGCTGGTACTGATATTGCTGCCGTATAGGCCGCCGTCATTGGAAAACAACCACTGCAGACCCAACTCCTGGCCCTCGGTCATCTCCATCTCGACAATAATCGCCTCAATGAGCACCTGAGCACGCCGAATGTCCAAGCGCGCAATCACCGCTTCCAACGCGGCCATTTCGTCGGTGTCGGCAGTGATAATGAGGCTGTTGGTGCCTGCGTCAGCCTCTATGGTGGATTCGTTATTACCCGCGCGTTTGTTTGATCCGCCCTCCTCAAGTCGGGCAATATTTTGCATGACCCGCGTGAGCACATCCGCTACTTCAGCGGCATCAGCGTATTCGAGATAAATCACCCGGACGTTACCGGACTGCTCAAGCGGCGTATCGAGGTAAGACACCAATTTGCGGATTCGCTCAACCGTCAATTCATCTGCGGTCACCACCACGCTATTGGTGCGTTTGTCCGCAACGAGTATCGCCTCTTTGTCGGCCTCTGCACCTTCCCCCTGACGGGATTTTTCCAGGGTGTTGAGCATGCTGACGACATCCTCTGCCACACCATATTTGAGACGAATGATCTCGGTCGTCTGCACCGCAGACAAATCCATGCGCTCGATAATGTCGACAATTCTTCCAATGTTTGAGCGAATATCTGAGAGGATAATCGCGTTGCTCGGCGCATACGCCGCCATGTGCGCCTGCTGCGGCACCAGCGGCCGCAGTACGGGGATCAACTTGGCCGCGGAAATATTATCCAGTCGGATGACCTGAGTCACATACTCATCGGTGCCCGCTGCGTCCTGATCCTCCATGATCGGCACCGGTGAGGAGCGCGCATCTTTGCTAGGGACAATACGAACGACCTGCCCGCTGCGCACCGCGGTGTAACCCTGCACATCCAAAATAGACAGAAACAGATCATAAAGTTCGGCCTGGCTGACCGGTTTTGAAGAAATTACCCTGACTTTACCTTTGACGTTAGGATCCACCACCATCGTGGTGCCCGTCACATCTGCAACGAATTTAATGAACTCCTGAATATCCGTGTCTTTGAGATTAACCGTATATTCCTGCGAGTGGCCAAGGGGCACCCAACACAGCAACACGGCAAGCCAAGTCACGCGGAAGCGCAGTAGGAGAGACTGTCGTATGTCCATGATGTTTAGATGCACCCTGTCACGGGCTGGCGATGTCCACGCTGAGCGTGACCAATTCACCGTTCCGTTCTATGTCGAAAGTCGCCTGATTGGCATCTTTCATCAGCTGATAGAGCTTAAGTGTATTACTTGCATCGCTCAGCGCCAGCCCATTCACCGCTTTTACAATGTCGCCCGACTGAAAACCGGTTGCGTCAAACGCCGCGCGGTCCGCACCGGGTGCTACCCGGTAGCCAGAGACGCCGCCGCCGTCGCGAACCGGTGAGATCGAGACAACGCGAGCCAGAGACTCCGGGGCGTCATACAACTGCTGACGGTACAGGCCAGCCAGGCGCGAGCGAGTATCGGTATCCCCCTCGCTCCCCCTCGGCGCTGCCGGCGCAGCGATGGTGGATTTAGTTTTCTTTTTTGGCGTGATCTGAGTAGGCACGATCAGACCAGGACTCTCATAGAGCTTGATCAGCTCATAGGTGCCATTGTTATCGATCACGACTTGCCTTGCCATCACTTTTGCCAAAGCCACCGAGCCAGCGGCGGGCAGCGCATCCCCAACCGCGTAAACTTGCTCACGATTACCCTCTTTAATCACCGCGCTACCCAAACCATCTTCTGTTGACGCCACAATGCCGGTCAGTATCAGGGCAAGGCGCGTCTCCTTGGCATTTTGCTCAATACCCTCTCGCGCACCCCCCAAGGTTACGACTTCCATTTCTTCTGGCAACGCGTCTGGATTGCCACCGAATAGCCCGGAACCCAACACAGAGGAGATATCGATGGTCACCGCGCCAGAGCGTGGCGTGGCACGGGGTACATTGATCATTTCGCTCGGGATCGCTTGCAATGACGTCGCCCGCCAGGGGGCCCACAGCAGATCACTCAGACTCGACAGTGACCAGAGCAACAGCAGCGCAAGCATTAGGTTTTGAATGCGCGCTAATTTTTTTGGCTCCCGCGCGTAATCCCGCCAAAGGCGGCTCAACCGAGCCTCTGTCTGGGCGATCCCGTCCTGTAGCCGCGACTTTATGTCGTCCTGAGTAAATCGGCTCACAATTGCAATTCGCCCCGTCACTGACCGGCTCGCCTGCGACGCTGATCGCAAGACACTGACCGTGTACCGAATAAAGTTAGAGGGTAACAAAAGGACCTCTGGCAGACCATGAAGATGACGCGGAAGACACCATTTTTCACGCAGAGCGCCACGTCTCCGCGAAAGGCTGATTGCCCGCGGGACATTGGGCACTGTGCTACAATTTTGCGACCTGCGGGGTGGTAACTACCTGAGATGCCCATGTGGCGGACCCGTCGAACCTGATCCGGATGATACCGGCGGAGGGACCAGGTGTCGGTAGCAAACACCTACCTGACTGCGCCCGGTTTCCCGCCGCAACGAGGAAACCACCGCTATGAGCGCCGCCAGCACCCAATTCCCTATCCTTAACCTCAGGCGCATTTCGATGAAAACCGGTAAATCGGCGCTGATTAGTGCGAGTGCCTTTTTTCTGGCCACACAGATCACCGTTGCCAGCGCTCAGACGGAACAACCCCTCGAAGAGGTCTCCGTGACGGCCACACTGATAGACGAGACCCTGCCCCCGATCAGCGTATCGCTACTAAAAGCACGAGATCGTGCCCAGCGGGGCGGCATCCATCTGGAGGACCTGGTGACCTTGCTGCCCAATGTTTCCAGTTCCTCAGGCGCGTCCAGGGGCCGCTTTTTTCAGATACGCGGCATTGGCGAGCGCAGCCAATTTGTCGAACCACTCAACCCCTCCGTAGGCATTTTGTTAGACGACATTGACCTCAGCGGGATGGGTGGCGCACTCACGCTTTTTGATTTGCGACAGGTAGAGGTGCTCAGGGGTCCACAGGGAACCTTGATGGGGGCCAACGCATTGGCCGGCGTCATTGCCTTGCAAAGCACCTCCCCAGAGCAGAAGACCGCGTTATTCAGTGCCGGCGCAGAAACCGACGGCGGATACCGATTGGGCGTTCAGGTTGGAGGGCCGATGTCGGAGGGCACCAGCGCGCGGTTTGCTCTGCAGCGCTACGAAAGTGACGGTTTCGTCGATAATCGCTGGTTGCAGCGCAGCGATACCAACGCACGGGACGAAGTGACGGCCCGCGCCGCCGCTCGCTGGCAATCCCAAGCACACCTCATTGAAACATCCATTTACTACACCGAAATCGACAATGGTTACGATGCTTTCTCGCTAGACAATACCAGGGAAACACTATCCGACCAGCCGGGGGAAGATGATCTGACGCTCAAGGCGGCCCGGATCAAATGGCAGGGACCCCTGGGCCCCTATCAGAGCTGGGTGCAGCTGAGCTACGCCGACGCAAAAACCCGCTACAGCTATGACGAGGACTGGAGCTTTGAGGGCATTGCACCCGGGTGGGAATACCGATCTTTTGATGAATACCGCCGTGAGCGAGATATGAAGAGTCTGGAATGGCGGATGCAACCCACAAGCAATGGCAATACCGATTGGATTTTGGGCGCATTTCTGCGCCATCAACGCGAGGCGCTCACGCGCAATTACACCTATTTACCCGCTCCATTTTCCAGCAAAATCGAAACGGATACCGGCGCAGTCTTTGCCGAGATCAATCATGCGTTCAGCAACGATCTCAGTGGCTTTATTGGCGCTCGACTAGAGCGGCGAGACAGTGAATATAACGACAGCGCCGGGGTCGATACGCCATTTGATCACAACTATTGGACCGGTCGTGCAGGCCTCACCTGGAACTATCAGAGCGGACGTCAAACCTACCTGACCCTCTCTCGCGGCGCACGAGCCGGAGGAGCCAATGCCAGCTTGCTTGCCTCACTGGAGGCGCTACCGGACGGGCAGCAAAGCAGCATCAGCGGCTTGGGGATTTTTGACGAGGAAGCGATGATCAGTCTTGAGTGGGGCTGGCAGGGGTTTTGGCCGCAAATCAACCTTCAGTCCCGTTTGTCGGTGTTTGCCATGGAGCGCGACGATCAGCAAGTCAAAGGATCCGTTGTTATTCCAAGGGACGACGGCAGCACCGCGTTCATCGACTACACCGATAACGCGGCGGCCGGATATCACCGCGGCCTCGAATGGGAAGCCCTGTGGCGGCCGAACGATCAGTGGGAATGGCGACTGAACCTGGGCTTACTGGACGCAGAATTCGATAAGTACATCAGTGCAACCGGAGAAGATTTATCAGACCGTGAGCAACCCCAGTCCCCCACCTGGCAATATTCCCTTGGGGCGCGCTGGCAGGTGCATCCCGTGGCGACAGTGCAGCTCGAAGTAGCAGGCAGTGATCACTATTTATTCTCTGACCGTCACGACGTGGGGAGCGATAAAATCCACCAACTGAACGCCAGCATCGCGGGCGGTAGCGGACGTTGGCACTGGACCGTGTGGGGACGCAACTTGACTGATCGCGACACCTTTACCCGGGGCTTTGGCACCTTCGGCAACGACCCCCGCAAGCAATACATGGTGGAGCCCTACCGCCAGTTTGGTGAGCCACGGGTCGTGGGTGTTACGATCCGGTACGATTTTTTGGAGGGAATTTGATGAAACTCACAGCCGAGCTCAGCCTTTACCCCTTACGAGAGGACTTCAAGATCGCCGTGCTCTCTTTTATCGACAAGCTGTTGGAACAGGAAGCGGTAGTCGCGGTGACCAACTCCATGAGTACGCAAATCAGTGGTCAGGACGAGGCCGTATTTGCGGCAATCCAGCGCGCACTCCGCGCCAGCTACAACGAATTTGGTCGTCAGGTGCTGGTCGCCAAGTTCATTCCCGAGCACTTTGCCGATATTGGGCCCGCCGACTGAGATGAGTTGGGCAGAGGTCGGTGCCGTTGGGTTCGCCCTTATCTATGTCTTGCTCGCTGTCTATCAAAATCGATGGTGCTGGGTTGCCGCTATTGTCAGTGCACTGTTGTATGTCTTTATTTTCTGGCAGGTGCAATTGTATCTTGAGGCAGTCTTGCAATGCTTTTATATCGGGATGGCAGTCTATGGATGGCGGGTATGGCGCGGCGGTCAGGCGGCACCGGAAAAGGCCATCACCACCTGGCCATGGCGACACCATTTGATGGCCTGCGGCGTGCTTCTTTGTGTAACGCTGCTGCTGGGGGCTGCAATGACGCGCTGGACAGATGCGGCCGCCCCATTTATCGATGCCGCCACTACGGTTTCGGCTCTGCTCGCCACCTGGCTGGTTGCCCAGAAAATTCTGGAAAATTGGTTGTATTGGATCGTCATTGACATGGCCTCTATCTGGCTTTACCTCTCGCGCGACCTGTCGCTGACCGCCGCCTTATTCGCCGGTTACGTCCTGCTGGCCGCCTTTGGTTACCGCACATGGCGGGCACAATGGCTGCAACAACAGACCAGCTGAACACCACTCTCGCCGCTTGGCGACACTGGGACGTGACGCCGCCTCTGGCGAGGCCGCCTACCCTGGGTGCTGTTTGGGCCGAGGGCAGCGGGCACCGACTCTACGCCCTGGAGGACCATCCCACTCTGTGCATCCGCCTTCGCCACCGACCCACGAGCACAGTAACGGGCGGATTTGCGAGAGAGCTGTCTGCGTGGACCACCGCGGCACACCGCGGGCTAGCGCCACACTTGGCCTATGTCGCCCGTGCCGAGGAAATTGTCGTTTGTGAGCGCATCCACCCCGGCAACACGTCTCTGTGTGGCAAAGCATTAGGGGTGCTCGCCCGCGCGATCCACCAATTGCCCGGCACGCCCTACACCCTGTGCTTATACCAAGTGCTCAACGATTATCTGGCGCGGCTACCCGCGGAGAGGAAGCAAAAGTGGCAGACAGTCGTTGATTCACCCCGAGTTGCCCATGCGCTGCGCCTGCTGGAGCAGGACACACCCAAGCTCTGCCACAATGATCTGACAGCGGGAAACCTCTTATACCGACAGGAGCAATTGATTGCGATTGACTGGGAATATGCAGCGATGGGCAGTCGCTACTTTGACATCGCCATTGCTATGGCACCTCTGCCATGTGACGCACAGGCCGCTCTGCTGCAAACCGCCTTCGATGACAAACCCGACAGCGAACTGCTTGCCGCGGGGACACTCATCGCCGAGATATGCACCCAACTTTGGCAAGCCTGCTTTGCTCCAAATACGCCACTAGAAACAGTGCTCCGGTCACACGAGGGTAAGGTCATATGACGCCGCAGTGGCATGTACTGGGTGTGGGTGCCATTGGCGGGCTGTTTGCCTGCCGTCTTGCCCAAGGAGGGGCATCGGTGACCCTGCTCGATCACAGAGACCGTAGCGGGGACAAGTGTGGCGACAATCCAACCCTGACCTTCACCGGTGATATGACGGACACGCTCACCTTGCCCTCGCAGTCGATCACTGCAACCCAGTCGATCACGCATCTGCTGGTGTGCGCCAAGTCATGGGCAATTGCGTCGGCAATCGCTTCGGTGGCGCCGCGACTCTCGCCAGACAGCACAGTGGTAGTCCTATCCAACGGCATGGGCCACACCGAGTCGGTCGCGCCCCATCTCAACGGTGCAACATTAATTTTAGGCACCACCACCGCCGGTTGCCGCTTTACCGACACAGGTGCAAGGCGGGTGTCGGGTAATGGTGTAACCCACCTTGGCACGCCATTCCCGCCGCATGATCCGCCAGACTGGTTGTCTCCGTGGCGCGCGGGCGTGCCAGGATTTCACTGGACTGCCGGCATTCAACCCGTGCTTCTGGCGAAGGTGGCACTCAATGCGGTCATCAACCCCCTGACAGCGGTGCATCGTGTCACCAATGGGGCGCTGCTCAGCGCGGAATTTCGTGAGCAAACGCAACAGGTAACGGCCGAGGTGCAAAGCTTGCTGACGTCGGCGGGGGCCACCGATCTGGCGGATGCTCTGCCGGACCAAGTCACGGCGGTATGTGTCGCCACCGCAGAAAACCACTCCTCAATGCGGGTTGACATGGATCGCGCCCAGCAAACGGAAATCGAGTCCATCGTGGGCTGGTTACTGCATCAGCTAAACGCCCACCCGCCGCCAACACCCACGCTCAGCTCGCTTTACCAAACCATCGCGCTTGCAGATAAAAATCTACACGCGCCAACTTCATGAAAACGCTTGCGCTTCAGAGCAGCGCAAGCAACGAGATTAGAATGATCCATACTGCACAACTGCGCTCAGTGGCTTTGGCGGCGGCTTCGACCGCGGCAACAGTCTGCTCTGAACCGGACAGGTCACTCTCGTGCAGATGCCAGGCGCGCTCAACGCCCTGAGCCAACAATTCCCCGACCGAACCGTCGCCCTCAAGCGCATTTTCTGTCAGTAGCCTGCGGGTGCTGTCAAAATCACCCAGCACCGCGAAAGTCAGTAGCACCAGTCGTGATGGGAGCCAGTCGAGTGCTGTCAGGACCGCCTGAAAACGTCCCCCTGATCGGGTGTTGGCAAGCTGAACCAACCGATAGCTAGCCGCCGCAAAGGGCCCCAGCAAAAAAAAGTACAGCACGGAGGGAAACCAACGGGCATAACCTCGGTAAGCGAAATGCGCCAGCGCCTCGCGTCGCCAGGTGTCGCTGATGCCGGGTTCGTTATCCTCAAGATCGAGTAATTCTCCGGCACCTGCTGTGTCACCGACACGAGCGCGAGCGAGGAAACGCTGTAATTCAGTGGGGTAGTCACCTCTTCCCCATGAAAAATACAGCAGGGCGACACCGATGAGCGCGTGAGCAAAATCCCCGAGAAAAATCTGCGTAATAGCCAGTACGATGCCCGCCATCAATAAAGGCGCGGCTATTCTCAGCAAAAGCGCAGGCGCATTACCCAACTCGATGGCATCGATTCGACGATCCAATGCCTCAAGCCAGGTATCCCTGTGCAGGGGGCCCCCAGCGCCCAAAAGCGCCAGCAGCACCACCGCGACGATAAAAACCAGATATGACACTACTCAGCGTTCCCGTAACGACTCGCAGATAAATTGGTGATTCGTGACCAATCGAAGGCCGGGCCAGGATCACTTTTTCGCCCCGGCGCAATCTCGCAGTGACCAACAATAGCATCGCGCCCAATCTTGGGGTATTGGTTTTGCAACGCAAAAATCAGCGCATTCAACGCTGCATACTGGGGGTCTGAATAGGGCTCGTCATCGCATCCCTCCAGCTCAATACCGATACTAAAATCATTGCAGTTGTCGCGGCCTCGCCACTGCGAGACACCCGCATGCCAGGCACGACTGTCGGTATCCACAAACTGCACTAGCTCGCCACAACGTCGGATTAAAAAATGTGCCGACACCTTGAGATCGCTGATCTCAGCAAAGTACGGATGATCATTTGCATTCAGTCTGTTGCAAAAAAACGCTTCAATCTCGGCCCCACCATAGCACCGGGGAGGAAGTGAAATGCCATGCACCACAATGAGTTCGGGGTGACTACCCTTGGGTCTAGGGTTGTAGTTGGGTGAATTCACTCGCCGCGCGGCGTCGAGCCATCCCGCAGACAAGGTCCAGTTCTCATGTGTTGCCATCACCGCATTATCCTACCTTAGCTGAGCTCGGTGTCATCGCAGCGAGAGACGCATATCACCGTTTCTCATTAATGAGATACCTCCCCTGCAAAGTCTGATGGCGTCCAAACACGTAGCACCGCAGACTCGGTGCGCTGCGCTGATTGTGACTGCTTTGGGAGCCCGCTCCATGCGCAAACCCGCAGCACAGCAAATTGCCTCGCGCTATTCTCCAAGGGGTAGCGCGACAGTGCTGACCAGTGCACCATTACGGTCTACGTAGAGCCAGTGCCCGGGCTGCACTGTCAGGGTGGGCAGAGCCAGCGGCACATCGCGCTCACCACGCCCCTTTTTGTCGGTCTTGACCGGACAAACACCCAAAGCGTAAACACCCAGATCGATGCGCTCAATTACCTCGACATCGCGTATGGCGCCGATGATCACCACGCCCGCCCAACCATTGTCGGCGGCCAACTGCGCGAGACGGTCGCCCAGTAGCGATCGATGCAAAAGCCCCTGCCCGTCGACCAGTAATACCCTTCCCTCCCCGGGTTCCGCAACCGCCTCTGCTACTCGTGAGTTATCCAGTTCACAGAAAACGGTTGAAACCGGTCCAAAGAAGCGAGTTCGTTGGCCGAACTGCTGCAATTGAAAAGGGAGATGGCGTGCCTCGGGATGCGCGTCTGAAAGATCCGGCGTTGTAAACGCAATCATCCCGCTAGAACCACTCCAACGAAAAGTTCGACAAGCCCCCGGCCGGCGCCGCGATAACCCCGGCGTGCGCGCGCGCTCTGGGTAGGAGCCGCTCCATGTAAAACCGCGCCGTAGCCACTTTGCGCTGACAAAAATCGACCCGCTGACCGCGCTCGGCGATAGACGCCGCTACCTGTGCACCGCGCGCCAGCTGCCATCCGCCGAATAAATATCCGGTCTGCATCATGTAGTCGAACGAGCCACCCAGCGCGGCAAACCGATCCTCGGATAGGGCTGCGAGCAGGTGCGTCGTGGTCGCGACATGATCCGCCAGCGCCGCGCTGAGGCACTCGCCAATGACAGCGAGATCGGGGTGCGAATGTGCCTGCAAGGCGTTACCCAATTCGGCGATTTCGGCCTGCATCGCCTCCATCGTGGCACCACCGTCACGCCCTAATTTGCGGTTAAGGAGGTCCGCTGCCTGAATACCATTGGTACCCTCGTATATCGGTGTGATGCGCACATCGCGAAGATACTGGGCCGCCCCGGTTTCTTCGACATAGCCCATACCCCCGTGCACTTGCACACCCAGCGACGTGATCTCAATCCCCAGTTCCGTGAGCCACCCCTTAATCACCGGAATCATGAGATCAATGCGACGCTGGTGGGCATCACGCGACTCCGCGGGGCCCGCATGGGCTAAATCCATGGTTACCGCCTCGGCATAGGCCAACGCGCGCATTGCCTCGTTCAGCGCCCGCATGGTGAGCAACATTCGCTTAACGTCGGCGTGCTCAATAATCGGTACACCGCCCTGGACGCGCTCCCGGGCATAGGCCACCGCCTTCTGATAGGCCCCCTCCGACGCGCCCAAACCCTGGAGGCCCACCTTGAGTCGCGCTTCGTTCATCATGGTAAACATGCACGCAAGACCTTGGTTTTCCTCACCCACGAGGTAGCCGATGGCACCACCGTTATCGCCATAAGCCATGACACAGGTAGGACTGCCGTGGATGCCCAGTTTGTGTTCCACCGACACGGGGTAAGCGTCGTTGCGTTGTCCCAGCGTGCCATCGGCATTGACTAAAAATTTGGGCACTAAAAACAGCGAAATACCCCGGCTACCCGCTGGCGCATCCGGCAACCGCGCCAACACGAGATGAACAATGTTTTCGGTCGCATCATGGTCACCCCAGGTGATATAGATCTTTTGCCCGAAGATGCGGTAATGGTCGCCCTCGCGCTCGGCACGGGTCTTCATGGGGCCCAAATCCGAGCCAGCACTTGATTCCGTCAGGTTCATGGTGCCTGACCACTCGCCCGAATGAATCTTTGCGAGGTAAGTTGCCTTTAGCGATTCATTTGCGTGGGCCGATATCGCCAGCGCGGCCCCCGCGCTCAGAAAGGGTTCCAGGGCAAAGGCCATGTCCGCGCTGTTCCACATCTCGCAGGCGGCAGTACCAAAAAGTTCTGGCAGACCCTGTCCGCCCTGCTCGTGGGGCGCGGAAATGCCCACCCAACCACCAGCACCCAGTTGTCGAATCGCATCGCCATAGCCCGGTGGGATAGTCACTGCGGCATCGTTACAGGTTGCCGGATGCGCATCGCCCACCCGCCTCAGAGGAGACACCACATCGGCCGCAAATTTTGCAGCTTCATCTAGCAACGCCGTGGTCAACTCGGCCCCCAAACCCAACTCTGCGTATCGCGGCAGCTCACCCAACACCGCGCCCACATCCAGCACGTCATCAATCAAAAACTGCATATCTTCAGTGGGTGCCATGTACATTATTGAGTCCTCATTCTGAGCGGTCGCTTGACGCTGTCGTCACCCGTGGCCGCCTTTCCTAGCCCATACGGAAAAATAATGGCCAAGCAGTTATAATTCACAGCATGAATAAAGGCGCATTGCCTCCCCGCATTATATGAAAAACCTGAACCAAATTGATCTGAACCTGCTGGTTTACCTTGAAGTGCTGCTTCGTGAGCGCAATGTCACTCAGGCAGCCAATCAGTTGGGCCTGTCTCAACCCGCCATGAGCAACGGTCTGCGACGCCTCCGCGCGTTGTTTGACGACCCACTTTTGGTCAGAACATCCGAGGGCATGACACCGACCGAGCGGGCGCTAGAGCTCGAACCGCTGGTGAAGGAAATCCTGCTAGGTGTGGATCGCGCCATGCAGCCGGCGACTGAATTCGCCCCCGGGGCAGCCCAGATGGTCGTCCGCATCATGGCCAGCGATTACGCCGAGTCGACGCTATTTCCTGCAGTGTTAAACCAACTGCGCGAGCACGCGCCCGGCATCACGCTGGATATCATGAATCCTTCCGACGTCAGCTTTCTTGATGTCGAGCGCGGTAAGGTGGATTTGGTCATCAACCGGTTTGACCAAATGCCGCAATCTTTTCATCAGATAACCCTCTGGCAAGACAGCTTCTCGTGTTTGTTAAGCCCCGATAATCCGATACTCGATGACTTCTCCCTCCGCAGTTATCTCGCTGCTGACCACATCTGGGTCAGCAAAACCGGCATGGGTGTGGGCGTGGGTGTCGACCCCAGCGATGTGCAGCGACTGGGGTGGGTGGATACGGCATTGGCTGATCTGGGTGAGAAACGGCGCATTCGGGTTTTTACTCGGCACTACCAGGCCGCAATGACACTGGCGGAACAAAACGATTTGATCGTTACGCTCCCCACCCGCGCCACCTGGCTCAAGCGAGATAACCCTCGCGTTGTGGTGCGCCCCCCACCGTTTGAAATTCCGCCGTTGGAGCTGAAAATGGCGTGGAGCCCACTGCTCCACAACAATGCGCCACACAGATGGGTGCGGCAGTTCATCACGGCGATTGCACGCTCGCTCGACCCACCTCACAGCCAAGCCACATAAATTCTGAGAATACCCTCTATCGCTATAATCACTAGGATCAATAGTGGTCAGTCAGTAGAGTATCGGCTCACCAAAAGACGCGTTAACTGCTGAAACGAGGAGCTTGTCTCATGTCCCAAAGAATCGAGTGCGCCGGTCTCTCGATAGATCACGATCTGCATTCTTTGCTCGTTAACGAGATCGCGCCGGGCACCGGCATCGATCCAGACACTTTCTGGCAAGGATTGGCCACGATCTGGAGCACGCTGGGCCCCGAAAATGAACGTCTGTTGAAGGAGCGGGAAAACCTGCAAGTCCAGATCGACGAATGGCACCTAAGCCATAAGGGGCAAGCCTGGGACGCCGCCGCCTACAAGACCTTTTTAAGAGACATTGGCTACCTTCACCCGGAGCCGGCACCGTTCGAAATTACAACGGCCGGGGTTGACCCGGAAATTGCCCACGTCGCAGGACCCCAACTGGTGGTCCCGGTGATGAACGCCCGCTATGCGCTAAACGCTGCCAACGCACGCTGGGGCAGTCTTTACGATGCACTCTACGGCACCGACGCCATCCCCGAGGACGGAGGCGCAACGCGGGGTGGCGCTTACAACCCGGTCCGGGGAGATCGCGTCATTGTCTGGGGCAAAGATTTCTTGGACGCCCACTTCCCGCTGACCAAGGGTCGGCACCAAGACGCCATTGCCTACGCCGTTGATGCTGGGGCGCTACAGGTCAGCCTCTCTTCGGGTGCCAGCACAACACTGGCCGATGCCGCTCAGTGGGTGGGCTACACGGGTGCGAGTCACGCACCTGCCAGCGTGCTGTTTAAGCATCATGGCCTGCATGTCGAGATACAGATTGATCGGGAGCATCCGGTGGGCGCCACCGATCGCGCGGGCGTGAAAGATATCTGTTTGGAATCAGCGCTCACCACGATTCAGGACTGCGAGGACTCCGTTGCAGCGGTGGACGCCGAAGACAAGGTCGTGGTCTACCGCAACTGGTTGGGCCTGATGAAAGGTGATTTAACTGACACCTTTTATAAAGGGGGTAAAGCCCTCACCCGGCGTCTGAACCCTGACCGGCAATTCACCGCACCCGACGGCGGCACCCTGACACTACCCGGCCGAAGCCTGCTCTTCGTACGCAACGTGGGCCACCTCATGACCAATCCAGCCATTCTCGACGCTGAAGGTAACGAGATCCCCGAAGGCTTTATGGACGGACTGTTCACCACTTTCTGTGCACTACATGATCTAAAGGGCACCGGCGGGCTTAAAAACTCGCGAACCGGTTCCGTTTACATTGTTAAGCCCAAGATGCATGGGCCGGACGAGGTGAGCCTCACCGGCGAACTGTTCTCACAAATCGAAGATTTGTTCCAGTTGCCACGCAACACCCTCAAGGTGGGCATCATGGACGAGGAACGCCGCACCACGGTGAATCTGGCCGAATGCATTCGCCGGGCCAGCGAGCGCGTCGTGTTCATCAATACGGGCTTTCTCGATCGCACCGGTGATGAAATTCACACCAGTATGGAGGCTGGGGCGGTCACGGCAAAAAGCGCGATGAAAGCCGAAACGTGGATTAATGCCTATGAGGACTGGAATGTGGATACCGGTCTAGCCTGCGGTTTGCAGGGCAAAGCGCAAATCGGCAAGGGCATGTGGGCGATGCCTGACCTGATGGCGGACATGCTCAACACCAAGGTAGGGCATCCAAACGCAGGCGCCAACTGTGCCTGGGTTCCCTCACCCACGGCAGCCACCTTACATGTGACCCACTACCACCGGGTGTCAGTTTCCGAGGTGCAATCTTCATTGCGCGGCCAACGCCGGCGATCCTTGGATGAATTACTCACCATTCCCCTCGGCGACACTGCTTCGCTCTCAGCCGAGACCATACAGCAGGAACTGGACAACAATGCTCAGGGTATTCTGGGTTACGTGGTGCGCTGGGTCGAACATGGCGTGGGGTGCTCCAAAGTGCCTGACATCCATAACGTTGGTCTCATGGAAGATCGAGCAACGCTGCGCATCTCCAGCCAGCATATTGCCAATTGGCTGCACCACGGCGTAGTGAGCGAGGCACAGGTGAAGGAGTCACTGACCCGAATGGCAGCCATCGTTGACGAACAAAACCGCGCAGACCCCGATTATCGGCTCATGACCGCTAACTTCGATACCAGTGAAGCCTTTCGAGCCGCCAGCGAACTGGTATTTGCCGGCGCTGCGCAGCCCAGCGGCTATACCGAGCCCGTGCTGCACGCGCGACGGCTCGCCTTCAAGGCGAAACCAACGTCGGCGTAGATTTTCGCAAAATGATGTATCAATTCACGTGCCATTAGCCGAATTTCTGCTTTAATGACAATTATTGTCATATTAGGCAAATTTTGACACTTAAATTTTTCATTTCTAGATAAATCCGCTTGAAATCATCCGTTTTTAGGCTATTATTCGCGTATTGCAATATTGGCATGCAATTTGCATTTAATCAGGCAGGCGTTGCCGGCAAGGGCTAGCACGCCGCTAACCCATGGCAACCACATGATTTCAAAGGAGAGAAACATGTCACTGCAACAGCAAAAAGGATTTACCCTCATCGAACTGATGATCGTTATCGCCATCATCGGCATTCTGGCCGCCCTCGCGCTGCCCGCCTATCAAACCTACGCCAAGAAAGCGAAGTTTTCGGAGGTTGTGATGGCCACTACGGCAGTGAAATCAGCGATTGATATCTGCTATCAGACCCAAGGGGACTTGGCTTTGTGCGATGGAACTGACTCCCAAGCCGTATCTAATGCGGCCACCAACGCCAACGCCGGCGTCCACGTGGAGTCAGTCGTTGTCACTGATGATCTCGGCACGATCACCGCAACAGGTGCGTCACCGGTCGACGGTAGCGCCTATGTTCTGGTCCCAACGCCGGCCAACGGCGCGCTGTCCTGGGCGTTAGACGAAACGCTGTCAACATGCTTGGTAGCTGGACTTTGCGACAGACGAGGTGCGGTAGCCGCTGATCCTGCTGAGCCTGCTGATCCTGCGTAATCAGCAAACGCTGGGGGCGGGGGTGTGAAACCCGTCCCCCATTTCACCAACAACCACTGCACACATCAAGCGAGCAAAGCTTCTTCCCTGAGCGCTAGGATCCCATCCGGAATCGAGCAACCTGAATCAAGATACCCCATGAATATCGCCGCCAAAAACATTGCCGAGAGCGTTCATCTATCGGGCTTATCTGCACGGTTAGTCTCGGCCGGAATTTTGACCCGAGAGCAATCAAGCGACGCCGAACGAACATCGCGAGCACAGAACCAATCCCTCATCCGATACTTGATCGATACGCGGGA
>JAYNYK010000049.1:0-21279 GCA_038102985.1 Halieaceae bacterium | reverse complement strand
AAACCTCCTCGCAATCTCAGCAAGCAGTGGACAGGGGGGCCACCATGAGTGACGTCATCAAGGCTGTGACCGATCAGTTCGCACTGATCAATGCCGATAGCGACGCCGATTTAAGAGCGGTAGGCGCGGCGCTGTGCCAAATTCCTGAGGGCATGTCGCCCCTGTCAGAGGGCTTTGTCTCTTTTCGTCACGAGGTGTTGGCGGCGATTCTGATGACCGGTGACGAGGCGGGCATGGCAGAGCGCGCGGTGGTACTCAACAAGTGCCTGGCGTCGATCGAGGATGCGCCGGATCTCGCAGAGCAAAGCGTCTCGTTGCGCATTATTGCGGAGGAGCTGCGAGATGACATGCTCTCGGCGGGTCGCGCGGCGGTAGGGCAAGGAGCCCCCGCAGATCCCTCTGCTGCCCTTGCCGAAGAAGAGGCAACACCTGGGTGGATCGAGTCTGCCCCGCAAGCCGCCTCGTCCGGCAGTGAATCCGACACGACGGAGGCGCCTTTTGTTGCCGACAGCGCTGAACCGAGTGTGGCGACCCCTCGTGAAGATGATGAAACTCAGGCAGATGAGGAATCGCAGGCAGTAGACGCCCCGGCGTTTGAAGTCATTGAGGGTGCACGCGCCCCGGAGGCGCCTGCAGCGTTTGCGCCGTCCGAGGTCGCATTATCTGAGCCGGATGGCGCTGAGGATGCCGCCCCGACGCCGGAAGCATCTTCATTGGATGGCGACCCAGCGGCCAACGCTGTGTCCAAACAGCTTGTCGGCACGGTAGCCCATGCAGACCAACTGATTGCTGCGGTGAGTGCGGCCCGTCAGGGTGTGGAAGATGAACGCGCCAGTAATCCTTCCGAGCACTTTGGCGAGTATGGCGAGGACATGAGCGAGTTCATTGGCGCGCTCGGTAATCTAACGTCGAGTTGCCTGCAGGCGCTGGACAGTTGCTTTGGCCGCGAATTGGAAACCCTCAATCATTACCGGGACGTGTGCGCCGAGCTTGAGCTTGGCGGCAGCCGGCTGGCTGATTCCCAACGGTGTATTGTTTTTATCGATGCGGGTCTGCGCGGCGAGCCCTGCGACGATGATCTATCGGGCACCGAAAACCAATGGCTGAGCTCGTTGACCACGCAGCTGATCAACGTGACCCAGGAGCAAAGCGCCATCGCGCTGGAAAAGGGTGAGCAAATAAAAGGGCAGATTGCAGAGATACAACTCGAAGCCGATCAGGCCAGTGAGCTCATTAAAAAGTTGGGGGCCGAAACTCTGGAGCCGCCGGCAACGGTGCTGCAATCACTCACCAGCAGTGACTTTGCATCGGAAGAGGATAATGTGGAGGTGGACTATGAAGATTCCATCGACCAGTACATCGAATGGATGAAAAAGCAGCGAGAAGCGATTCGGGACCAACGGCGTCGCATTGAAGAGCTGGACCAAAAAATGGCTGATGCCGAGAGAGCCGCCGATCGCCAGTACTCAGGCAGGTTAGAACCCATCCAGCGGCGCAAAGACGAACTGACCCGCAATTTGGAAGACGCCCTGCTGAGTGCCAGTAAGGATGCGGAAGAGACCGAGACCCGCCTCAGTGCCCTCACACAAGACGCCTCCACGCTGATCGCCGAATATGAGGCGGCAGTCGATAAGCGGGCTTCATTTGCGGCCAACGTCGAGGATGCGATGGCGAGCGCCATGATTCGATTGGGCAAAGTGCTCGATGAAGCCAATATGACCTCGTCGTCGGAAGGGAACGCTGTACCTTGAGCCTGGGTAGTGAGCGGGTGCGGGTGAGCGTGGCGGTAAACGCCTTGCTATTTATGATCTTGGGGGCCTGCGGCGAGAAGGAGCCGACCGAAGCACAGCGCAAGCAATGTTTCGATCGCTATATTCGGGAGCACCAGGCTGAATATCCCGTGGAAACACTAAAAAAGACGGCGGCACTCAAATGTTACTCCTGAACACGTCACCGAAAGAGCTGGGACTCGAACTGCTGCGGGTTCTTTTTGTTGGAGTAGTAATCGGCATACTCGGCGGTCTCGCCGCTAACCTGTTTGTGCTGGGTGTCGGTGCCATCGACGGCGTGATCCGGCAGCAAATGGCGGGTCAAAGTGCGCTGAGCTCTGGCCTCATTCGTTGGGCCGCACTCATTGTGGGGGCCTTTTGTATTTATGGCCTTAAACAAGCTTTCAAAATGGACCGCTGGCACGGGCCTGCCGATGCGATTTTGGGCGCCCATCGACCGGATGCGGCTTTCCCTGCGCGGGAGGGCTTTATTTCGACCACGGCGGCATTTGTTTCCGCCAGCGCAGGTGCTTCGGTGGGCCAATATGGGCCAGTACTCCACTTTGGCGCGTCTGTGGGGGCGCAGGTGCGTGCCTTGTTCCCCACGCGCTTGACCCCCGATATTTATGTTGCCTGCGGTGTGGCGGCGGCGATTTCCGCGGGTTTTGGCGCACCGATTGCGGCTGTGGTTCTGGTGTCTGAGGCCATACTGAGGCACTTTGCCATCCGCGCGGTAGCGCCGATCACCGTCTCGGCAATTGTGGCAACCGCGGTAACCCCGCTCTTTTTTGACCGCGTGTCGCCTTACTCGGTGACCGCCAGCCCAACCGACTGGGGGCTGTTACCGGTGGTGCTGGGCCTGGGCGCTTGCGCCGCCCTTTTGGCCATTGTTTTTATGCGTTCGTTGCTGATGACGGCCGCCTGGGCCAAGGCACGCAACAACGACCTGGCTATGGTGCTGCTTGCGGCCACCGTGATGGCCATCATTGGCATGCTCGTACCAGAGGCGGTGGGATTGGGCACGCAATCAGTGAACGACCTGCTCGCCGGCGATAAATTGGTGGGTCAGGCGGCGTTGATGTTGCTCGCCAAGCTCGTTGCAACGGTCGTGTGTATTGGTTTGGGCCTGGTGGGTGGTGTCTTCTCGCCGGCGCTGTTTTTGGGCGCCTCGCTGGGATATCTGGCAGGCTTTATTGCCGTAGGCCTTGGGTACGACCCATCGGTTGTGGTGATGCTGACCGTGGTAGGGATGGCCGCGGTGGCAGGGTCGGTGATTGGCGCACCCATTGGGGTGGTACTGATTGTATTTGAATTCACCCGCAGCTACGAGTTTGCGGTTGCTGCCATTCTTGCCGTATCAATGTCATCGTTTATATCAACCCGCCTGTTCTGCTACAGCTTCTTTGACAGACAACTCATCATGCGGGGCTTCGACTTACGCCAGGGCAGGGAGTTTTTGTCCCTCAAGGACATCTCTGTTTCAGATCTGGAAGTAGAAGTGGTTACACCGGTGAGCGAGGCGACCACTGGCGAGGCGATGGTGGCCCATCTGCGGGCATCCAACAGAACCGAGGCCTACGTAGTGGATGCCGACGGTAAACTGACAGGCGTGGTGCCCATTCTTACCGCGCTCGCCGAAAGCCATCGCACGGCATCGTCGTTGATTGGCAGTGATTACCTGATGCTTAAGCTTAGCGACGATCTTCAGCAGGCCCTCAGCATTGCCCGTCAATTCGTCGGTGAAGCTATACCGGTTGTTGACGATGCCGGTGTGCTGGTGGGTTGTATCAGTGAGGGTGCGATTTTGGGCGGCACCTTGGATCGCCAGGAGGAGGTGAAAGGGCGTGAGCGCAATTAGCCGGGGGCTGTTGCTCTGCGTACTGTGCTGGCTCCCACTGCTGGCGGTCGCCGATAACCGGGAGGACCAACTCCGCGCGGGCCTCGCTGCCATGGATCGTCAGCACTACGCGACGGCAATGCGCGCCTGGTACGACCTTGCGGCAGCGGGTGACCCGCAAGCACAGCACAACATTGGTTACCTCTATGAAGAGGGCTTGGGGGTTACCCAACAATACGATGTGGCAATGGACTGGTATCGACGCGCCGCCGACGGTGGGCTTGCGGAGGCCAATCACAACCTCGGCATGATGTATGTTGAAGGGCGCGGCGCCGCCAAGAGTTGGGCCCAGGGCCTGATTTATTTCCGTAAGGCTGCAGCCGAGGGCCTCATTGAAAGCCGGTACATGATTGCCTTGAGTTACTTTGAGGGAGAAGGGCAGATTCGCAACCGTCGGCTGGCATTCGAGGGTTTCCGGGAGACCGCGATCGAGGGGTATGCCGATAGTCAGTACATGCTGTCGTTCATGTTGTTGGATGGCACCGATGTAAAGCGGCGTTCAAGCCAAGCCTATGTGTGGGCATCCCTGGCCTTGATACAGGGGCAACAGCAGTCTCAGGAAATACGCGACGCCGCTTCAATGCGCATTGATGAACTGGAGACGAGTGACGCGCTTTTTGTGCTGTCTCAGTGCGAAGCCTCTGGCGTTAAGGGATGCTTGCCCGCGCTGGATACGCTGCCTTAGCGCCCCAAAAAAAATGCGCCATTCAGGCGCATTTTCGTCGTTCTTAAAACCCCACTGCTATCACCGCTGGCGCGTCCTCAGCGGATCATGAGTCGGTTTAATTAGACTGCCATCAACTGGCGGGGCTTGGACAGATCCATGTTCTCCCAGGCTTCTGCAATTGGCTCAAGCAGGCTTTTCACCTCGGCCACGTTCTCGGGGGCAACTTCGATGTTGACGTTGGCGGCGAACAGTTTGCGGATGGAATAGCCGTAGAGTTCGCCGAGGTTCACCGCGATCTCACCACCGCGCTCATAGTCGAGGCTACCCTGCAGGCCCGCGAGAATGCGGCAGGCTTTGGTCAGATATTCCCGGACCTGATCTTTGTTGCCGTGGTGGTTGTGGACTTCCACGCCGGCGAGCGCGCCAATTAAGGCCTTGAACAGCAATGTGATCAGCTCGTGCTTATCGGCTGATGCAACGGCAGATTCCAAATCAATTCGCTTGTATGCGGCGGCGGCTCTTACACGCGTCATGGCTTACCTCAGATGGCTAATCTCTTGCGATACCCTAAATATCGGCAGAAACGGGGCGAACTTTACCCGTCGTTGCATACCAGCATGGATATTTAAATTATTGTTTTTATTGGTAAATAAAAGATTTTGGTGTTTTCACGCTGGTTTTGCCGGCACTTTTTGTGAAGATGCGGTAAGCGGTGGCGTCACTACGCGGGAGGCTCAGTATGCGGTGGACCAGAAAAATGCCCCGGTGCGGCAAGGCGCTGGTTCTGCTGGCCAGTACATTAGCGCTTAACGGCCCGCTTTTCGCCAGCACCCTGCTTGCGCCACAGACCAATACGGGGTTAACCAACGTCCATCTCAAGGCAGTGCGGTGTAACGAACAGGGGCGCTGGTCCTTTGATATTGTCAACAACGCCTTCGTTCAGGCCCACATTGAATATTTCTTCTGGTTGGAGGATGCGGATGCCGATGCAATTGAGGGTGATACAGGACAGGTCAGGCTTGGACCCAAGAGTCGCGAAACGGCAACGTTGATTTTTCCATGCGAAACGCCTTTTACCGCACTGAGACAGCACTTTCAGTGGGCCCCCACGGGATTCACCCGGCAGTAGCCAAAGCAAAATCGGGGTCGGTACCCCGACCTAAAGCCGGTAAACTGCGGGTTCGTTGGCAGGGAATCGTCCTCAATGGAAAGGCTTATTATCGGTATCAGCGGCGCATCAGGCGTGCAATATGGGGTGCGTGCGCTCGAGCTCCTGCAGCCGCTGCCGATCGAAACTCATCTGGTGATGAGCAAGTCGGCAGAGTTGACGGTGCACCATGAGCTCGACCGGTCAGTGGAAGAGATTCGTGGGCTTGCCGACGAGTGGCACCCGGTGCGCAATGTTGGTGCCTCCATCGCCAGCGGCTCGGTTAAAACCCTGGGCATGCTGGTGGCGCCTTGCTCTATCCGAACGCTCGGTGAGATTACCTCCGGCGTCACCTCGTCCCTGCTGACCCGGGCCGCCGACGTGGTGCTGAAGGAGCGACGCCGGCTGGTGCTGATGGTCCGAGAGACACCGCTGCATCTGGGGCATCTGCGCAATATGGTGGCGGTGACCGAGATGGGTGCCATTGTCGCGCCGCCAGTGCCCGCGTTTTACGCCAAGCCCGACTCACTGGATGCGGCCGTTATCCAAAGTGTCGCCCGGGCACTGGATCTCTTTGACCTGGCCCTGCCGGAGACCCACCGCTGGACCGAATCTTGAGGCGCTTTTTGTCGCGTGCGCGCCAGCAATCGCTGGCGTGGTTGGTCTTCTTTGTGATTGTTGTCGATCTGATCGGCTTTGGTATCGTCATTCCGATCTTGCCTTTTTTGTCACCCCATCTCGGCGGCGGCGCCGACGATGTCGCTTTTATTTTGGTGAGCTACAGCATTATGGCTGCGCTGGTGGCGCCGCTTTGGGGTCGATTATCTGACCGCCTTGGCAGACGCCTCATCCTATTTGTTTGTCTCCTCGGTGGCGCTGGATCCCACTTCTTGCTGGCGGCCTCCAATGAGCTGTGGATGGTCTATTTGTCTCGCGCCGTGGCGGGTGCGATGGCGGGGAGTTTACCGGTCGCCACCGCGCTTATTGCCGACACCAGCACTCCAGACCAACGCTCACGGGCATTGGGCTTGATTGGCCGTGCTTTTGGCATCGGTCTGGTTTTGGGGCCCGTGATTGGCGGGGTGCTGGCGAGGAGTGAGACGGACTTTACTCTGCCGTGTATCGTCGCCGGCGTGTTGTCTGGGAGCGCCGCTGTGCTGGCGCTTTTGTTACTGCCAAAGCCTGCGCCCAAGGCCGCTCCTCAATTGAGCGAGTCAGCAGACACAGTGAACGCTCCCATACCCTCTCTCTGGGGCATGTTGGGTCGCTCTGGTGCAGCGCTGTTTGTCAGCCAGTTTGCGCTGCATTCCTGTGCGGTGAGTGCAGCGATCTATCTGTTTCCGCTGTGGGTCTCCTATGGGCTCGGATGGACGGCGCGCGAGGTTGGCTTATTTTTTGGTCTGGTGGGCGTAGTGATGATTGTGACCCAAGGCAATTTTCTGGGTCGTATGACCGATCGTTTTGGCACTATCTGGGTGCTCCGCGGGGCGACTGTCATATTCAGTCTGTGTCTGCTGCTATCAGCTGTGGCATCTGGCGCGCTTGCGATGGGCGTGCTGGGACTATTGGCTTTTTCGGCGGCGACGCTGTGTCTGCCGGTGCTCAATACCATTGCCAGTCATGCCGTGCCAGCGCCCTGGCGCGGCCAATTTTTCGGCGTGACAGCTTCATCCGCTTCCTTCGGCCGCGTTGGTGGCCCCTTGATCGCCGCCGCGTTGCTGGCCCAAGGTGACTTTACGCTGGCATGGTTGGGCACGAGCGCAATCGTGATGCTGGTGGTGGGATGGTCGATCATGCAGGGATCAGACCCCGTGGACGGGTTGCAGTTCGACCAGCATGCGCCCCCAAGCCCAATCGGAGGCGGTGGATGAAGCAAAAATGCGTCGTTGCGCTGGCCCTGCCCGACGAGATCATCCAGAGCTTGGAGGCGCGCTACGAGGTCGTTGCATGGGCGGGTAGTGAAGCGATGAGCCAGCAGCAGCTAGCGGACGCGCTCACCGATGCCCAGGGCTTGCTGTGCGCGCTGTCCACGCCTATTGATGCCTCGATCATCGATGGTGCGAACGCGCTCAAAGTGATTTCCACTATATCGGTGGGGGTTGATCACATCGACATAGCGGCGGCGACCCGGCGCAGTATCCCGGTGGGTCATACCCCGGGGGTACTGGTAGACAGTACGGCGGATCTTGCCGTGGCGCTGATGCTCGCCACCACGCGGCGGGTCGCTGAGGCAGATCAATGGGTGAGAGACGGTCAATGGACCCAGGGGTGGCAGTCAGACCTCCTGTTGGGTACTGACCTCAGTCAGGCGACGGTGGGGTTGGTGGGGCTGGGCCCCATCGGCGAGGCGGTGGCCAGACGACTGCGAGGATTTGGTTGCAAACTCGTGGGGTGGAACCGCACGCCTCGGGTGATTGAGGGCCTTGAGCCCATGGCGCTCGATCAGGTATTTGCAGAGGCCGATGTGGTGTCACTGCATACAGCGCTGACCGAAGAAACCCGGCACATCGCCAGTCGGGAGCGACTCGCTCGGATGCGACCCGGCGCCACGCTGATCAACACAGGCCGCGGACCGTTGGTTGACGAACAAGCGCTAATAGACGAGCTGACTTCTGGCCGTCTGCGGGCCGGGCTCGATGTTTTTTACCAGGAGCCGCTACCCGCCAATCATCCATTGATGAACCTGCGCAATGTGGTGCTCTTGCCCCATGTGGGAAGCGCGACAGACGCCACACGCATCGCCATGTTGGGCCGGGCTCTCGATAACCTCGATGTGGGAATGCGTGGTGAGGCCTTGAGCTGGTGCGCCAATCCCGCGGTGTATCAAGGTTAACCCCTGATGCTCAGGGTGCGTCTGGCAGACCCCCCAAAGCCTTGGCGACGCCGGATTCAAGCCTACGGCGTACTTTTTTGAGATCGGGTTGGTTGCGATTTTCTACCACCTGACTGATGGTTGCCGACCATACCGGCGCCAGATTGCCGCCGTCTTCAAACATCAGCATCAGACTGGCAACCTCTCGAGGTCCGGCGAGTGCCTGCGCATTGGCGGCTTCGGCCGGGTCCACACCCCGATTGATCACGGCCGTGGTGGTGTTGAATTCAGTAGCGCCAGGGTCGACGCCTGCCTCTAGCGTGGCCTTAAAGGCGTAGCTGATAACAAAGTCGCCGTCGGATTCCACATTGCGGTAACCCTTTTTCTCCAGTTCTTGTGACATCACATCCCGGACCATGGTTGACAGTCGATAGAAGTCATCCATTGAACCAGAGATGCCCGAGGGGAGTGCCGCTCGCCAACTATAGGACTGATAGGTTTTGGCGCTAAATCGATCCGCAGGGGTGGAATCTACTTGTACCGCGCTACAGCCTGCTAGCGTCAACATCAGCGACAGCAGGCCACCCGCCGCAATTTGGCTCCATCTTTTCATCGCCGTTTCACTCCACACCGGTGTCCTACGGGAACCATACCAGCTTCACGATCATCACTGCGATGGCAAAGACGACAACTTTGCGAATCAACCCCTCGCCACCTGCCAGCGTCAGCCGGGCACCCAACCAGCCCCCCAGCGCATTGCCGATCGCCATAATGGCACCGACCCACCAGAGAAGCTCCAGCTGACTGCCGAAAACCATGAGCGCCGCCACGGTATACAGCAATACGATAAAGACCTTGTGGATGTTGGCGGTGACCAGATCCAATCCGAGCACCCGGTTAAGAATGGGCAGCAGCACAAATCCCATGCCGATCTGGATAAAACCGCCCCAAAATCCCGCCAGCACCATCAGCCCATGACCCACAATCAAACGTCGCCGAGAAATGTCACCGACTGGATTAGCGGGGTCCGCGCTCCCACCGGTTAGCATCATGACCAAAACCAGACCCATGACCCCCGCGAGCAGGAGATTAAAGGTCTCTGTGGGTATCTGCACGCCGGCCATAGCGCCGATAACTGCGCCAGGGATGGCGCACAGCGAGAGGGAAAAGATCATCCCGATATGGGGTACCCCATGGCGCAAATAGGTGGCGCAAGCGCTGATGTTCTGGGCCAGAATGGGGAGCCGGTTGGTGCCATTGGCAACGGGGCCCGGGACCCCCAGAACGATCATGACAGGCACGGTAATGACGGAGCCACCGCCTGCCACCACATTGATAGCACCAGCGGCCAGCCCTGCCACAATGAGGGCCGCTACTTTCCACAGTTCCAGATCCACGGTTCAAGCCCGGGGGCTGCGCAGGGTCACGAATTCCTCGGCGGCAGTGGGGTGAATCCCGACGGTGCGGTCAAAGTCGGCTTTGGTGGCCCCCATTTTCATCGCGATGGCAAGACCCTGACAGATTTCACCAGCGTCGGCACCGACCATGTGGGCTCCCAGCACCCGATCGGTATCAGCATCCACGACCAGCTTCATCAGGGTGCGATCCTCACACCCACTCACGGTGTGCTTAAGCGGCCGAAAGTTTGATTCATAAATAGTGACTGTATGGCCGGCGGCGAGGGCGGCGGCTTCGGTCAGACCCACCGTGCCAATGGGCGGCTGGCTAAAGACGGCGGTAGCGATATGGTCGTATTCCATGGTCTTCGGTCGACCGGCAAAGTGGGTCTCTGCAAACGCCATCGCCTCTGCAATTGCCACCGGCGTGAGTTCGGGGCCTCCCGTCATGTCGCCCAGTGCGTAAATCGACGGCTCATCGGTTTGGAACTCTGGGTTAACTGCCACGTAACCCTCGGGTGTGAACTGCACGGCGGTATTTTCGAGGCCGAGTTGATCGGTCAATGGTTTGCGCCCGGTGGCGCACAGCACCGTATCGAACGCCTCGACGCCATCGCTGAGGTGTGCGGCAATCCCCCCTGTAGCATCATGGCGTTCCAGCGCACTGAGGTGATGGTCAAAGCGGAGATCAATACCCTTCTTACGCATTTCCTCTGCCAAAAAACGCCGCACGTCCTCATCGAAACCTTTTAGGAACAAAGGGCCACGGTAACTCTGCAGGACCGAGGCCCCAAGTCCCGCGAAAATGCCGGCAAACTCGGTGGCAATGTAGCCGCCGCCGACGATTAAAATGCGCTGGGGGAACTGCGCCAAACTGAAGACCTCATTTGAGCTGACGGCGAGTTCTACGCCCGGTATATCTGGCATTGCGGGCCAGGTGCCGGTGGCCAACAGTATCTTCTCGGCGCGAATCACGCGCTCCCCCACCCGCACTGCTTGAGGCCCAATGAGGGTGCCGTGACCGCGGACAATATCGACCCCGGGTGCTTCAAGGAGGCGCTCGTAGATAGCATTAAGCCGGGCCACTTCCTGCAGGGTGTTGTCCCGCAGCGTCGGCCAATCAAACGGGATTTCTTCCACCTGCCATCCAAACCCTTTTGCCGCCTGCCACGCCTCACCGAATTCGCTGGCATAGACGAACAGTTTTTTGGGGATGCAACCGACGTTGACACAGGTCCCCCCCAATGCGCGTGCTTCGATCACCGCTACCCGCGCGCCGAACTCGGCGCTTTTACGCGCTGCCCGAACGCCACCCGAACCTGCGCCGATTACCAATAGGTCGTAGTCAAATGCCATTGTCATATCGTATTTACATCATTTGGTGGCAGCGTCGTCTGCCCACATTTCTATTCTTTGAGAGTTGGCTTAAAGTGCCGCACCTCGGGATCACCCCTAGCAGGAATTGGATATGCGTTGTTATCAGCCGAGCGTAAGAATACACCTATTATTTCTCATCGGGCTCTGTAGCGGCTTTTTCAGTAGTTTGGGTTATGCCGTCTCAGATGCGCCCACCCAACAGACCGAGGCACCTTCGGCCAAAATCGTACTGCGGGATGATTCGGTTGTCTTTGGAGATGTGACTGACATCGCAGAGGGCACCCTTTACGTATCGACATTCTGGATAGGCGATATCGCCATCCCGCTGGAGTCGATCGCCACGCTTGATTCAGAACAATCCATCGAATTGCTCACCACGGACGATCGCACCCTGACATTGTCCCGTTTGCAGGTTGTGGATGGTGAGGTGGTGTTGGAGGGTCAGGACAATATTTCGGTGCAGCAAGTGGCGGTGTCCAGCCCGGAGGCATGGGAGGCCGGCAAGGGTTATCACTTAACAGGCCGCGCCAGTACCGCCTTTGATTATAACAGGGGCAATACCGACACTGACGAGATCAACGCCGATCTGGAGATGGTGCTGGAGAGTCGACGCGACCGCTTCACCTTGCGCGGTGATCTGGAGGATACCAGCGCCAATACCGAGCAAAAGAACGACCAGGGCGAGATTATTACGCGCACGAATACGACCACTGCAGATAACTGGCGGCTCACGGGTAAATACGACTATTTTCTCACCGACCCCAAAAATTATTTGGGGGTCAACCTCGGATTAAGTTCGGATGAATTTGCCGATATCAGGCAGCGCTACTACGTGGGCCCGTATTTTGGGCGAAAACTCTTCACCCGGGATGATCTCAAGCTGGATGCGGAATTGGGCCTTTCCTATGTCGATACCGATTTTATCGTTGCAGACGATAAAGATTACTTCGGCGCCAACTTCAACATCACCGGAGAGATGTCGTTCCTCGACGGATCGCTGACACTCTATTTGCGTCAGGTCAGCATCATGAATCTTTCCGATGCGAGCGAATCGATCTTTCGTACCACTATGGGCTTGCGCTTCCCTCTCCTGCTGGGACTCGAGGCGGCAGCGGAGCTGTCGGGTGACTACGATGGTGGTGCCGCGGAAGGCAAAAAGAAATATGACGAAACCCTCAGATTCCGCGTCGGTTATCAGTGGTAGCGGCGGCGACCTAATCTGACATGGGGTCAGCGGCAAAAAGTGATGTGGTATTTCTGCCACTGGGCGGGTGCGGCGAGATTGGTATGAATTTCAATCTCTTTGGCCACCAAGACGCGTGGCTGGCAGTCGATTGCGGTATCACACTCGAGCAGCAGCCCGGTGCCTTGCGGCCTTCCGTGCAGATGCCGGATCTACAGTTCATTAGCGCTCGCCGTAATCAGCTGGTCGGTCTTATCGTGACCCATGCTCATGAGGATCACCTCGGGGCGCTTCCCTATTTATGGGAGCAGCTGGGTTGTCCGGTGTATGCCACACCTTTTGCGGCAGCAGTGCTGCGACACAAGACCCGCGGTCGGGGCGGTGTGTTGCCCTCTCCACTTATCGAGATTGAGCCCGGCAGCACGCTGGACCTGGGTCCCTTCTCGGTGGAGTGGCTTCCCATTACCCATTCGACACCCGAAACCTGCGCTTTGGCAATCCGCACCCCGGACTCGTGCATTGTGCATACCGCGGACTGGAAAATTGACGACGCCCCGGTAGTGGGATCGGCGTGGTCGGCGCAACGCTTTGCGGCTTTGGGAAGAGCGGGCGTTGACGCGGTCATTTGTGATTCCACCAACGCGTTGCGCCCAGGGCAGTCTCCCTCGGAAGCTGCCGTAGCCCGTGAATTGGTAAAGGTGATTGAGCGCTGTGAAGGTCGAGTGGTGGTGGGCTGCTTCTCGAGCAACATTGCCAGAGTTCAGACGCTATCAACCATTGCTGCCCAAACTGGGCGTTATCTTGCCATACTGGGTCGTTCTGCATCGGCCATGGCGCGTTGCGCCCAGCAGGTGGGTTTGCTGGGGGCTCAGTTTCAGCCCATCCATCCCGAGCATTTGGGTTACCTACCCCCAGCCGAGGTGCTGGCGGTAGCCACGGGTAGCCAGGGGGAGTGGGGTGCTGCGTTGCACCGCCTCATGATGGAAACCCATCCCGATCTCTCCTTAGCCGCGGGTGATACCGTAATTTTGTCCTCCAAGACTATCCCGGGTAATGAAGCTTCAGTGAAGCGATTGGTGCAAGGGTTGCGCGGCCGGGGGATAGAAGTCATTGAAGCTGAGGAAAGTCAGGCGCCTTTGCATGCTTCGGGCCATCCCTGCCAAGACGAACTGCGCGATCTGTATCGACTGCTGAAGCCGGAGCTGGTGATACCGGTACATGGAGAGCCGATTCACATGAAGGAAAACGCTCAGGTCGCTCGGTCGGTCGGAGTCATGACGACCTTCACCGGTGAAAATGGCGATCTTTTTTATCTGAGCCCGACGCCGGGAGTACGACGTCGGTTTGCCCCGGTGGGCCGTCTTCAGTGGTGCGAAGACACCTTACGTCTGATTAGCGTGGCTTGATGGGGTTGCGCCCCATTAGTCAATACCGGATGCCTTTCTCGCCGCGGCTCGCTCAGCGTCTGCGCTATTGATCCAGCGATAGGTCAAATAGTACTTGAAGATATTGCTGACATATTGCACGGTTTCCCGTCCGATCTGTTCGGCAACGATTACCTCGACATTGTCAAACCACAGGTTGGGGTCATAGCCCCTGGCTTCAGCTTCCCGCCGAATGCGCCGGATCCGTCCGGGGCCTGCGTTATACGCGGCCAGCGACATGAGTGCGCCATTCAAATCATCGATTTCGGGGCCGCTGAAATAGCGTGTTCTCAAAAAGGCCATATATTTGGCACCTGCCTCGATGTTCGGTTCGACTTCTTCAATATTGGGAATCGCCACATTTTTATCTTTCGCTGTGCTGGGTAGCAGCTGCATAACACCGATCGCCCCTACGTGGCTGCGGACGCTCTGATCCAGTCGCGATTCCTGAAACCCTTGGGCCGCTAACAGGGTGGGGTCGATTCCATAATTACTGCCATGCTTCAGGAAATAGGCAGACAGCGCTCGATAGCGGCTGAGCTCCTCGGCGCCGATGGCGTTTTCGGCCCAATCAAAATCGCGGATGTAGCGGTTACGGACGACGTTGCCAAAGAGCGTTCCTTCTCGATTGTCTTTCAGGAAATTATTCAGAAATTGCAGCAGTTTTGGATTTTTTGGCCGGACGGCCCAGGCCAGCTGTCCGCCGCTGCGCAGCACCAGATCGTTGCGGACCACGGTGCGACTGAAAACCTCCTGCCACATTTGGGGTTTGTAATCGTCAACAATTGCCCAGGGGATAAGACCGGCATCTACCATCTCGATCAGGTCCTCGTCTTCGAGCGATTCGTCTGTCGCTTCAATGTGAATCGGTGCGAGGCCCTGTTGCACCAATCTCGCACTGAGTGCGCGAATACTCTCTGCATAGCTGCTGGATAACCGCACGTAGACGGTTTCACCGGCAAGGTTTTCTAGGGTGTCAATGGCACCCGCGCTCGGTCCGGTGACCAAAATTTCTTTCAGGGGCTTACTGACGGCGGTGGTAAAGGCCACGTCTGCTTTTCGGCTCTCGGTGATCGTTGTGCCCGCCATCACAATATCGCCATAGCCCGCCTTCAACGCAGAGAAAAGCTGATCTCGGGCAACTGGAATCACCGCCACCTGCACGGTCAATAGCCCGGTGTTATAGGCTGAGTTGACGACTTTTTGGAGTTTTTGCGCATATTCCTGAACGATCCCCTGGGGTCCGTTTTCGAGAAAATAGCGCCCCGGCCCGTAGACGGTAAGAATCCGGATCACACGGCGATCCACCATCGTGTCGAGGTCGCCCATATGGGGCATGACCCCAAAGCGTTTCAAGCCCTGCTCATCAACCGCCGCGGTTTGCGTGGGGGTGGCCGGTGGCTGTGATTCACTCTCGCTGAGGGCGACGGCCATGGTCTCAGTCAAAGGCCCGTCGGTGATGGCGTTGGCCCCCTCAGAAAGCACGCGTTCGGGGGCGCTTTCTGCTCCGCATGCCGCCAGCAATACCGCCAGCAGGGCCGCCGTCAGCCGATACGTGGTGTTTTGGGAACTGGCCCCGAGTGTTTGAGACAACGTTCTCATCTGCGCTTGTCCAAGGGTGTATCCGATCAGTCAGATAGCTTGGTTGCTGGCCGGGCCGAGATTTTCATGTAGCCCGGCAATCTAAGACTAACTTACCAAAATGCCCGCCCGCCTGCATATGCTGATGCGCTTTCAGTACTTCATGGAGCGGGTAAGTTGCATCGACGATGGGTGCGATCGCGCCAGACGTTACGGCTGGCCAGATATGCTCACGAATAGACTGGAAACAGCGCGCGCGCTCGGCGGTTTCCAACCGTCTCAGGGTGCTTCCAGTCAGCGTAAGACGCTTCATGAAGACGGTGGCGAGATTGATCTCGCTGTGCATGCCGCGCATCACCCCAATACAAACAATGCGACCATCCTGCGCTGCCAGATCCAGATTGGTCTGCGTCAGGTCTCCACCCGCAATGTCGAGGATGACGTCGATGTTGCCGCTATAGCCCGCCTCGCTGAATTGCTGGAGCAGATCCCCCTCCCCATGATTGGCCACAAAGTCGGCACCCAGCGCCGCCACTGCCTCACACCGCGCTTGGGAGCCGGCCGTTGACAACACGGTCGCACCCATGGCGCGCGCCATCTGAATACCGATGGATCCGATACCACTGCTCCCACCATGGATCAGCACGGTTTCTCCTGACGCCAGGCGGCCGCGCTCGACAACGTTGTACCACACGGTCAATAGAGCCTCTGGCAGCGCGGCACCTTGCTCGGTGGTTATCCCCTCGGGTAGCGGCAGGCAATGATCGGCGCGGGCAATCGCCAGTGAAGCGTAGCCTCCGCCGTGTGTCAGCGCGCAGACCCGATCACCAACCCCATAGGCGCTGACATTTTTACCGAGGGCTGCCACGGTCCCTGACACTTCCAGACCGGGAATGGGAGAGGCGTCCGCCGGAGGCGGATACAGACCCAGGCGCTGTAGCAAGTCTGCGCGGTTAATGCCGGCGTGACACACGGAAATGATAACTTCGTCGTCTTCAGGTGCTGCCAGTGTGTCGTTGACGATCTCAGCGCCCTCGGGTGTTGCGAACTCAATGTACTGTCTTTCCATCATCCGTGTGTGTCCTGTTGCTGCGTACCGGCAAGGTTGTGGTCGTGGGCAGTGGCCTGACTGCCGATTATCCCAGACAGAGACTGTTGTCCGCGGTGCGCTGCCGATAGACTACCCGATAAGCCAGCCCCGGGGAGTCTTCTCATGCTCAGATCCATGCCTGTCCGCCGATTCAAGCGCGGTTTTAAATTGACGCTCATCAAGTTGCTGGTGGGCAGCAAAGCCAGTGGAGTCCACCTATCCTATGTGGGGCGTGGAGCGGCAGCCGATCTCTGCCGGCGGATCGCCGATATTGGGCACAAAGACATTCTGGTGGTCACGGACCGGGCGCTGAAAGAGCTGGGTCTGGCGGAGCGGGCGTTATCGCCGCTAGCAGAGACTGGCGTGACCCTGCACTGGTATGCGGGAGTCGATCCCGACCCCACATTTACCCATGTCAATGAGGGTGCCGAGGTACTGCGTGCTGCAGGGTGCACTGCGATTGTGGCAGTGGGTGGGGGGTCCTCCATGGACGCGGCGAAGGTGATTGCTTGTACCCGCTCCAGCGACGAATCCCCGGAGCAGTGGGTAGGGCTTAACAAGGTGCCAGAGGATGTTTTGCCCGTGTATGCCATTCCCACGACGTCCGGTACCGGCAGCGAAGCAACCATGGGGGCGGTGATTAAAGACCCCATCGCCAAAATGAAGCACATCGTTGTGGCTGAAAGCCTCTTGCCCCAAGCGGTTGCGCTGGACCCTGATTTGCTCACTGGGTTACCCGCTGCCGTGACTGCAGCGACGGGGATCGATGCCCTGACCCATGGTATTGAGGCATATATCTGCGTGTGGGATCGCGGCACGCGCAAGGAAAATGCCCGTCTTGCAATTCAGGGTGTCTTCCGTTGGTTGCAGCAAGCGATCGCGGAGCCCGAAAACACCGAGGCCCGATTGGGTATGGCGTTAGCGGCGTATCATGCCGGGGTTGCCATTAATCAGGTGGGTGTCGGTAACGTTCATGCCATTGCCCATCAGCTGGGTGCCCGGTATGGCATCCCCCACGGGCAGGCCAATGCGTTGGCGTTACCCCACGTGTTGAAAGCCTGTATTGCCGAGGCTGAGACGGCATTGGCGGAGTTGGCGGTGGTCACGGGCGTATCCGACGCGTCCTCACCCGCGGCCAGGGCGCAGGCGTTTGTGGATGCGGTGGCCGATCTGATCGCCAAGGTAGGCATTCAGGAGACTGACTCCCGGATTCAGCCGGCCGACTGGACCTTACTGGCACACGCCGCCATGGATGAGAGTGACGGATACGTCTCACCGCGCCTGCTAACGCAGGCAGAGATTATGGATATTCTCGAGTACATCAGCGCCGGCTGATATCGGTAACCCAATTAGCGGCCAGCGCCATCGTCTGATGGTGGGCTTCTGTCGGTCCTTCTGAGCAGGGGAAGCCATGGGCTTCGTGGTCGAAGTGCTCGTGATGTACCCGTACCCCGGCGTTTTTCAGACGCTGCGCGAGCCGTTTGCCGTCGTCGCGGAGCGGATCCCTCTCAGCGGTGATCAGGAGTGATCTTGGGAAGCCCTTCAATGACGTGCGCTTGTCGGGGAACATCATTTCCATGCTGGGATCTGCTGGCGCCAGGCCATTGAGGTAGGTATCGGTAAACCAGCGCATGATGGGCGTGGTCAGCGGGCCGCTCTTCGCGTGGTCAACATAAGAGCGAAGCTCGGCGTGGTAATGCTGGGTTGCAGGATAAATCATGATACAGCCGCGCAGGCGCGGTTCGTCGGGCATGCGGGCGGCGGTGGCAAAGGTGAGATTGCCACCGGCACTATCACCTGCCAGCACCACTTCGCCGTTATTGGGCGGCAGCGCGTTGAGGTGGTCGATAATCCATTGCGCGGCCGCCATCGCATCGTCGTGCGCGGCCGGGAAGGGGTGCTCGGGGGCCAACCGATAGTCAATAGAGATCACGGTTGCTCTGGTCGCATGAGCCAGACGCGTGCAGAAGGGATGGTGGGTATCCAGATCACCAATAGCCCAACCACCGCCATGAAAATAGATAATAAGAGGACGGCTGGCCAAACCGTGATACATCCGCGCGCTCAGCGTGACTTCGCCGAGGGGCAACTGGATCGAACTCGATTGCACGTTGGGCGGCGGGTGTGCCTCCCAGGCCTGGGTGTTCATACGACGGTAGTACCAGCGGAGAGCAAGGGTTTTGAGCTTGTTAAACAGTGCCTTCACAGGAGTTATTCCGCGTCTATATAGCGCGCTTCCGGATCCGACTGGTAAGTGTAGCGGCCCTCGTCATTAAGACGCCGCTGGATATTGCCCCGATGCCAGAGGTAATTGAGATGGGCCACGGTTTCGCCTGTGGCCATCTGGATTTCATTGTCACCGATAGCCCGACCAAATAAGCACTCAAAACATTCTGGCAGTACCTTGGGTGCCATGAGCAGATCATAGAGTTTGGCAAGCGCCAGCCGGTGACTGTCAATGATCTGGTTAAGGCGAACCCTCACGCCGGTAAAGGGCGATTGGTGAGCGGGTAGCACCAGCAAATCTTCGGGGAGCATATCGAGCAGGCGTGTGCTGGAGGCCAGCCACGACTCCAGCGGATTGCCATCGGGCTCGGTGGGGAACACCGACACATTGGGGGTAATGCGCGGCAAGATCTGGTCGCCGGCAATGACCAGCTGCAGGGCGGGGCAGTACAGGCAGGCGTGTTCCGGTGAATGTCCCTGACCCACAACCACTTGCCAGTACCGGCCGCCTATCGACAGCGTCTGTCGATCACTGAGTCGCTGGAAATTGTGCGGCAACGGTGTCGCGAATTGACCAAAGCTGCCGAAGCGCTGGCGATAGTTATCCAGCTGTTCGGCGGAAAAGCCGGCACGATGATAAAAGTCAATGGCCGGTGGCGGCGCCTGCTCGCCGGTATAGCCCATAATCAGGCTACCCGTTAGAAACTCGGCCTGGGTCATGTACAGATCGCAGTTAAAGCGCTCACACAGCCAACCCGCCAAACCGATGTGATCGGGGTGCATGTGGGTGCAGATCACGCGTTTGACCGGCTTGGATGCCATGAAGCCGGCGAATAAACGCTCCCATTGTGCCTTGGCTGAATCCAGGTTCAGGCAGGTATCCACAATGGTCCAGCCGTCACCATCCTCCAGCAGCCATAGATTGATGTGATTCAGCGGCCCCGGCATTGAAAATCGTAGCCACCAGACACCCGGTGCGACCTCAAAGGGCTCGTCTCCCGGCTCGCCGAGCCGGCCCCAAGGGTAAATGAGGCCTCGATAAGCCTCGTTAACAACTTCCAGAGTCATAAAACCTCACTGCACGATAGCGGCAGTTTGCGCGCCAGCGAGCGCCCTGTCCACCGATGGCCGGGTGCGCGGGGTGGGTCTCTCCCTATGGGGTTACTGACAGCCCGCGGGGTCAGTGTGATACTCAAGCCCGGTTTTGCGATTAGCCAGCGGCGGTCAAGCGGTGGCGGGAGAGAACAGGATGACGGCGACACTCGATACTCAGGCATTAAAGCGCCTCGACCAGGCGCATCATTTACATCCTTTCACTGATTTTGAAGATTACGCCCGTCATGGTGGGCGCATTATGAGCCGCGCCGAGCACGTGTATATTTATGACTCGGACGGCAACAAAATCCAGGACGGGATGTCGGGGCTGTGGTGCTGCAATCTGGGCTACAGTCAAAACCGGATTAAAGAAGCCGTCGCTGCTCAGTTGGCAGAGCTGCCCTTCTATAACAATTTTTTTAAGTGCTCCAACCAACCTGCCGCCGAGCTGGCGGCACGATTGTGCGAGGTGACCCCAGAGCGATTCCAACACGTCTTTTTTACTAATTCGGGATCGGAGGCCAACGACACCCAGATCAAGTTTGTTCACCGCTACTTTGATTTGTTGGGCAAACCCGAAAAGAAGCACATTATCAGCCGCCGTAATGCCTATCATGGCAGCACCATCGGCGCCTCTTCACTGGGTGGCATGTCTGCCATGCACAAACAAACCATGGGGCTGGATTACGTGCACCATATTCAGCAGCCCCATTGGTTTGAGGAAGGCGCCGATCTCGATCCGGAGGCATTTGGTATCGCCGCGGCGCGCGAGTTGGAGGAGAAAATCGACGCCCTCGGAGAGCACCGGGTGGCCGCATTTATTGCCGAGCCGGTTCAAGGTGCTGGCGGAGTCATCGTGCCCCCCGAATCCTATTGGCCCGAGGTCAAGCGGATTCTTGATGAGCGTGACATCCTCTTTATTTCTGATGAGGTCATCTGCGGTTTTGGCCGGACCGGGAAGTGGTTCGGCTTTGAGACCTACGGCATTGAACCTGACCTCGTGACCTTTGCGAAAGCGGTGACCAACGGGTACATGCCCCTGGGAGGCAGTTTGGTCAGTCAGAAAATTTCTGACGTGCTGCTTTCCGGCGGGGGCGAGTTTGCCCATGGACTTACTTATTCCGGTCATCCCGCATCCTGTGCGGCAGGACTGGCCACTCTCGATATTCTTGAGCAAACCCAGATAATTGAAAAGGGGGTGGTACAGCTGGCACCCTACTTTGCCAGTCGGCTCATTGAGCTTGCCGATCACCCGATTGTGGGTCAGGTAAGAGTCAAGGGGTTGTTTGCAGCGGTAGAACTGGTGCGTGACAAGTCCTCCCGCGAGCGGTTGGCGCCCGAGTCGGCGGCAGCCGTTTTTTGTCGGGATACAGCGATTACGCAGGGCTTGATGGTCCGTCAAACCGGGGACGCGATGATCATGGCGCCGCCCTTTGTGACCGAGCGATCAGAGATCGATTTTCTGGTGGATCAATTGGCAGTTGCTCTCGACAAAACAGCCCAGCACTACGCGGTCACCGCCACCCCCGCCTGATCTGGCGATCGCCCACGCTCGTAATTATCAGCCTATGCGGCTGGTCGATACATTTTGGTTCAACGCCATCTGGTTTCAGG
>JAYNYK010000048.1:0-21313 GCA_038102985.1 Halieaceae bacterium | reverse complement strand
ACGCGTACTGGCAATCGACGACCTTGTGGAAGTATTCCGGGTCTCGTATATCAGTTGGCTTCACTTCGTTCACTTCGCACGGCCACTGACCGAGCCCCCCAAGTGATGAATGATGTTTATTCGTTATTTACATCTATTGTGTCACCGATTCACGCTAATCGGTAGGGTTACTGTGTGAATTTGCCGCGGTTTTTTTCAAAAGATCAGGTTGTTAGCGCTACTTATCTCGCCGTCATTTAACGCGCCAGAAATTGTTCTCGCGCCCGCCGCTGGACGCCCAATGCGCGCCGTAGGTGACTTGATCCGATTGTTACCCGTGATCGATCTTCGTTCGATAATCGGATCGCTATGGGCGATACCAGATCGGTGAGGAGTAAGCGCGGTCCTGCACCGTGCGCGGCGCGTCGCTGAAATCTATGCCAAAGGCCTTGCGGTCATGCTCGCTCCAACGGGGCCGAGGTATTTCAATGGCACGGGCGTAGTAGAACGCGGCTTGATCGGCGTCGAAATCGGGGTCAGTCCACTGCGCGCTCAACTGCACGGCGCCGATGGTGTTGGTAAAGGTGACATTCTCGAGGTTTACAGTGCTACCCACCGGCTCGGGTTGGCCAGTCTCTGGGTCAACACTGCGGTCGTCGGATAGCGCAACGTAATAAATCTGTTCATGGGTAGTGCCGGCGCTATCGATCCAGCCTTTGATGATTTGTACCTGGTCGAGGTTTGCCGCGTCAGGGTCTTTCATCGCTTGCACCATGAAGGTGGGGGCACCGCCTTCACGACGATTGAGCTCGCCGCCCATGGGCACACCGTCGCGATAACCGATGGTCTCAAAGTAGGGGCTGTGCACGCTGTCGGCTGCGTAGTCCCAACCGCCAAAGAAGCGCAACACAATGCGCGAGCCGGTGGTGGCGTACACCTCACGGCGCTTCATGCTGGCAAATAAATCGTCGCGCGTATTTTGCGCTGCCCACACCGCGGCAAGCCCGGAGGCACCTAACTCCCAGTCGGCATTGAGGCCCGCCATGCGAGACTCGCCGGTGCGCACGCCGGGCTCGGAGTTGGCAAACTTGCCAAAGAAGTTGTCCTCTTCAGCAGTGGCCAATGACGTGTGGTCATCGGTGCTACCGATCATGCCAAAGGCATAGGGGTTTGCGCCCGTGTTGTTCTCTAGAGCCAAACCTCGTTTGAGGGCTGAGCGAGCGTAGGAACCCGGATACATATCGGGCGTGGTTTTCGCTGTGTTAGAAATGTTGAACTCATCCCAGCGCTCAAAGTCGGCAAAGGGATCCTCGGGCGACAGGCTCGGATGCGTCTCACTGTCGCCTTTGAGCTGAGTCACCTCTGCAATAGGCTCCCAGCGCATGCGGGCCTTGGCATAGCCTGCATCAATAGCATCGCCGTCGTAGTCCACGGTGTCCCACATGAGGCCGTTGCTCAGGTTGCCGTTGTGGGGGATCGACAGCGCCTCGCCACCGGTGATCAACTCGTAATTAGTGAGTGCGGCCCAGAGATCCTCGGGATTACTCGAGGATTGCGCGGAGTAGGGGAGCCAGCCCGTGACAACGTCGGCATTGTCTTTGAGGATCACGCAGCGGTGCAGATTATTGCCGTCGCGCATGGCAGTCCATTCGTAGCCGGTGAAGGCGGTAAAGACGCCCGGCGTATTGAACTCATCTGCGGTGCGAGCCACGTCGGTCCAAATTGCACTCTTCAGCGCCTCCGGGTAGGCGTCACGCTCGGAGTTTGGGTCGTTGATGCTGTTGACAAAGGCGGCAATTGGATTACGAGCCATGAGTCGCGTGGGGTCTGCCTCGTTGGGATCAGGCTTGGTGTCATAACGCGCCAGCCAGGCCTTTCCCAAGTCTGAATTCATGAGCCTGGGGTCCTCAATGGTAAACATCCGGTAGAGGCCCATGAATTCGGCGTGATCGGTTACCGACAGGAAGTCGAGGGGGCGTTTGAGTTGCGCCGGCAAGCCATTCGAGGCCACCACTTTCTCACCTCGAGCAAAGCGATAGGCATCGGCGCTGCTCAGTAACAGGTTGCCCATGGAATGCGCATCGGCGGAAATATTAGAGTGCAGATGCAGGTCACCGAAGAACACCTGCTTGGGGTAATCGGTGCCAACGCCGGTGGAATAGGTTCCATTATTGGCGTAGCCGTTTACTTGCGCCACTAAAGCGGCCGCTGCGAGCGCAGTGGTAAGAATTCTCATGGGGGGCATGGCCTGACTCTTGTTATCGTTGGGTGCGCCAACTATAGCGGCTGCACAGACGAAGTCATCTCCGAAAAAATCGCCGGCAAATTCCCGATTTCATCGGCGGGTGTGTATAATCCGCGGCCTCGGCGGGGACCCCCGCCAGCACTCGTCTTAAGACGTTGCCCCCTGGCTCGGTGGCAGAGTGGTTATGCAGCGGATTGCAAATCCGTCTACGCCGGTTCGATTCCGACCCGAGCCTCCAATCTCCAGACGACATCTCGGGCATTCGCGTTTGTGAGTGTGTCTTAGGCACGTCCGTCCCGCAAAAGACTTCGCCAAATTCGTGTTGAGACGCCTCGATTTAATGGGGCTATCAGCTTCTGGATTACTCGTCGGGGAGCTTCTTCATCACCTCGAAGAGAGCATCCATAATATCTGCCACATCACCCGCCAGTGCCTCTCGCTCCGCCATGGGTGCATTGCCGAAGTCGATGGCGCCCTGAAGCTTCCGCAGCCTATTCAGCACTTCTTGAAGTTCAGCTTTCATAATGACGGCCAATTATGACGATTGAGTGGGCGACTATATCAGGGGGAGAGAGGGTAACTGATCCTTTTATTGCGATAGCGACCGGCCAGACATATAAGACGGAGATTTGGTCTGTGGCACTGACACCAGTATTATCTGCTAGGTGTGACTCCCGTTGGAGCCTGCCGAATGGAAAGGATCTTGATTGGTTTCATTGCCCTGGTCTTACTGTTGATGGCCGTTTTGCCGCTTTTTGGGTTTAACCTAATCCTAGTCCTGGGACCTGCTGCTCTTGAGCCATTTGACCCGTCAGCTGAACCTATCTTCTTATTTGTTGGCCGCTCAGCTGGCTTGGCGACAGCAGCTTTTTTTGCGCTAAATTTCTTGCGCCATCGGCGACCGCTGACAGCTGCTGCGCCTCTCCTTGTGTATGCCAACTTCACACTGATCTTCGGACTGGCTTATCTCGTGCAGACCCCTTCTTTTCAATTGATCCAGTTGTGGCCAGTGCCCATCCTAATTGCGTTGAGCGTTTTTCTTTTTAAGCAGAACCAGAGAGAGTCTGCGAAAATCTTCAGCAAGGACTGGTGAGCGCCTGAAGCGAAGTTAGCGAGGGCACTGTGCCGATTCACCAGGAGGGTATCTGGTGGCTTTCATCCCACCGATATCTGACGCACTCGCCGAGACGATTTCCGCCTCATTCAGCAGTCACGACCGCTGCCTGCTGTAAGTCATCAGGCCACTGGCCAAATGCGATGCCAGTGAACAGGAACAGCACCGCCACCACGGCTACGGTTATGTACTTTGGATTGTTCACTATTCGCCCCCCAATGATGCCGGTCGACGCGCTGGCCTCATTTCGTCCAGCAGCTTTATCGCTGATCGTCGGTCCCCGTGTACGAGGTGTTTGACCAGCGCCGCTTTGCGAAGTTCCTCCATTCGCGGCCAAAGGTACTCCATGATTTCTGCCTCGATAACGCTGTTCTGCATGTCTGAGCCCTCCTCATCAGTGGTGCCTTTCTTGGCAGGAGTGATCGATCCCTGATGGCGATATCATTGGAGAAGAGTGAATGGATTTATTGCCTGGATGCGCCAAGCGGTTGATCGGTTGCGCTAGGGCAGCATTTACCCTTTGCAACTCACGTGGTCGCTTTTGAATAGTGACAGGTGCCCGAGGGAGGGAGGTCGCTGTAGGGCGGTGGCGCAACGCACCCCTGCGGCTTCCGCAAGGCGCCGAATTACACGGTCACCCCGCCTAAGTTTCTTCTTTAAGCACTGAAGTCAGTGTCGCTCTTAGTTTTGGGTTATTGGGGGTGATGTCGCTATGAAATTTAGCCACTACCTCACCCTCAGCATCGACGATGTACTTGCTGAAGTTCCATCGCGGGTACCCTTTGGCGTCACCCAACGCTTTGAAAACAGGGTTGGCGTTTTCGCCGCGCACAGAACTGGTTGCCATCACGGGGAAGGTGACTTCGTATTTATCGAAGCAGACCTCGGCCGCATCTTCTTCGTTGTCTTCTTCCTGAAAAAAATCATCGCTGGAAAAGCCGATAACGACCAAGCCGTCTGATTGATATCGCTGATGCACCTGTTCCAGCCCGGCAAGTTGATGCGTGTAGCCACAGTTACTGGCGGTATTAACGATCAGCAACGGTTTGTTCGGGTAGGTTTCGCAAAAGTTGATGACCTCGGTTGAGGCCAGCTTTCGCATTTCCGTATTCAGGAAATCGGGGCAAGCTAAAGAAAACTGCGAGATACACCCGGTCAAACCCAGTAGTCCAATAATTGTCTTGTGCATTGTTCTCCTCCGACAGCGCTAGATAGGCCCTTACAGTCTAACCAACCCGCTGGGCTATTTCCTCTTGTCAGCGCAAGAAATAGGGTGCTCATTCCTCAGGCTGCATCTGGTTTATTTTTCCGGATGTAGATGATTTCTGGAATCCCTAATAGATTGAACACCAAAAAAAACAGAAACCATCTTCTCTCATCCCTTTTTGATGCCAGCCAACATGCGTGGTAAGTCCAGTACGCCTCCCAAACTGCCAGCAAGAGAATGACGGCGATCAATTTTTAGCCCCCTGTGAGGTGACGGAGCAGTGAATTCGATTGGGCTCGATTAAAGCGCTGCGCCTTACGACGGCTGGCAACGGGGGCACGTGTATATCCTTCGCGAGTTGGCGGTAGATCGACTGATTTTTTGCAGACATTTACGGCAGGGTTGGCCGGCTCTCCCAAAGACAAAAAAGCGCGCTTTGCCATAAGTCACGCCCTCTTGCCTCAGCGCTTTGTATTGACGCTCCGGTAAGGTCACTCCCTGTAAGGCATAGCTGCGTTGGCTGATGTCCAGCGTGGTGCGGGCAAGTTTGCCGATCTGTCCTTTGGTCAAATCCCGCGCCTTTTGCCCGGGGTGAATACCCGCAAGAAATAAAATTTCACTGCGAAGATAATTACCCAATCCGGCGAGAAATGCCTGGTCAAGATAGACAGAGTTGAGTGCTCTCCCGACAAACGCCTTACTCTGCAGTCGCTCAGCCACCAGACGCCAGGTCAGATCCGGGTTGAGGATGTCAGGGCCAATGCGCTGTAAAAAGGGGTGCGACTCTACATGTTGGGTTTCCCATACGCTGATATCGGAGGCGCTGTATAGCAGCGCGCTGTGTTGGTCGGTGTGCAGCGCCAATCGCAGCTGGCGATTAGTTTTGGGCAGTTTGCCTCGCTTGACTACTCGCCACACGCCATACAGTTGGTTGTGGGAGTAAATGGTAAAGCCTGCGTCGAAATGGGTGAGCAGCGCTTTGCCGCGGGTTTCCAGTGACAGCACTTTGCTGCCCTTAAGCGACCGGGCAAACTTTTTAAGCCTTGGCAGCCCAAACTGGATGTGCTCAACCGTTTTGTCTTTCAGCACGGCTTCAATCTGATCGGCGGCGCGGCGTATTTCTGGTCCTTCGGGCATTGGCGAATCGATTTTTGGCGTTGATTTCAGGCAAGCGCAAAATCGCTCCGTTCTATGCTTTTGTCAAATCCACCGAGGCCGGTTTTTGGCCACGCAGCGCGCTACTTCGCTTTCCAATCGATGCCGGCGATGCCTAAACCACGCTCACCCCGTTGCGCGGGAGGGCTTTAAATCGTTTGAGCGCGCTTCTGGATAACCTCTAGTTTCGTGCCTCTCCTTTTTCGGCACCCATTTTTTCGTAACTAAGGCGCTTGTATTGGTAGCTATACCGCCCATACTCCGCGCACCCGGGTTCGAGAACCGAACTCAACATTCCGCCGTGGCGCGACTTGCGCGGCGATTCTTGTCCTAAACACCCGTTGAAGAGAATTGCATGACCGCATTTAAGGCGCTGGGTCTCAATGGCCGTCTGGTACGTAACCTCGAGGCCAAAGGTTATAAAAATCCCACGCCGGTGCAGGAGAATGCGATTCCACTGGTGCTGGGCAAAAAAGATGTGATGGCATCGGCCCAGACAGGGACCGGGAAAACCGCCGCTTTTACACTCCCCATTTTGCACTTGCTGAGTAACAGCGGACGCCCCGCGCCGAAGTCCGTTCACTGCCTGATTTTGACTCCAACACGGGAGCTCGCCGCGCAGGTTGCCGACAATATCCGTCAGTACGGCGCCGGTCTGAAGCTGCAAAATCAAATGGTGTGTGGTGGCGTGAACATCCGGCCGCAGATGCGTTATTTGTCGAGAGGAACCGATATTTTAGTGGCCACGCCGGGTCGTTTGTTGGACCTGCTTGGTCAGAATGCGGTGCACCTTGACCACCTGAAGCTGTGGGTCTTGGATGAGGCGGATCGCATGCTCGACATGGGATTTATTCCTGCCGTCAAACGCATTCACGCTGCAATACCGCAAAAGCCGCAAACCTTGATGTTCTCCGCTACTTTTTCGAAAGAAATTGAGAGCCTGGCGCAAGCCTTTTTGGTGAACCCGAAGCGGGTTCAGGTTGCTCCCGCCAACACGACAGTGAGCCGTATTGAACAAGTGGTTCATCCCGTAGATAAGCAGAAAAAGGGCGACCTCTTGAAGCATTTACTGCGGCATGAGCAATCTGGACAAGTGCTGGTTTTTTCGAGAACCAAGCACGGTGCAGATAAACTTTCGAGACAGCTGAGTAAGGCGGGTATCAAGAGCGACTCGATTCATGGCGATAAGACTCAGGGGGCGCGCACCCGCTCCTTGACGCAATTCAAAAACGGGAACTTGCAAGTATTGGTAGCTACCGATATTGCGGCTCGCGGCATTGACATACAGCAATTACCGGTGGTCGTGAACTTTGACCTGCCCTATGTTGCTGAGGATTACGTGCACCGCATTGGACGAACAGGTCGCGCAGGGGAAGAGGGCTGCGCGCGCTCCCTGGTGAGCGCTGATGAGGTGGTACAGCTTCAGAAAATTGAAAAGCTGATCAAGCGAAATCTGCGACGTGAAGAAGTCGAGGGCTTCGAACCGGAGCACCGGTTGCCCACTAAGCCCGTGAAAACCGCCGGCAAACGGCCGGCCAAGAAAAAGCGGTCCGCGAAACACGCGCCCCGATCAAAACCGAGGCGCGCCTCAAGATCGACAGCAGGGGGCAAAAAACGCTGATAGCAGCTGCACTCAAAGCGCCATTCGAAAACGCGTGCTTCCTGTATCACCGTGTTGCTATTGAAGAGGCTTACTGGCGGCTGGTTAGCAGGGCCGCGACCTCGGGTTTGTGGGTGACGAGCTCATCTTGGGTAAGCCCCTGTAACTCGTAGGGGAGCACCAGCCAAGCGTCTGTCTCATGCAGATAGAAATCCGGTTTTCTGCCCGAACGATTGCTTTTGGGTCTGTAGTAGGGAACGGCGACGCGCACTTCGTCGGGCATATTGTTTCGGCATTGGCGCCCAAGCCGCCGAATAACGGCCTCGATGTTATAGCCCGTGCTGAAAACGTCATCAACAATGAGCAAGCGGTTTTCACGGTTAAGGTTTTCAAAAAGGTATTGGAGTCCATGTACCCGGATTACCTCGGGATTATCGATGAGCGATCGGTAGCTGGGCTGCCCTCGGTACGACGTCCTGATAGCAATATGGTCGGTCTCTATGCCGAGAAATTGCAGACACTCCTGCACGTAGATACCCACCGAGGAGCCGCCGCGCCAGATGCCAACGATGAAGTCAGGACGAAAGCCGCTGTCAAAGATATGCGCTGCCAGCTGGAAAGACGCTTGGAGCAGCTGGTCTTCCTTGATGAATTGCTTTTTCACGGCAGATACAGTCCGGGGATCTTGGCTCTCGTCAAACCCCACTATACTCTGTCGGATAGGAGAAGCCGAAGCCGTGACTGACAAACAGTATCTTTCTGCCGAGCAACTGCTCACGGACTCTTTTCGTCTGGCGAAGCGCGTGCTCGACAGTGGATTCGAGCCCACGATCATTATTGCGATCTGGCGAGGCGGTGTGCCAATCGGTATCGCCGTACAGGAGTTTTTTGCCTTTAGTGGCGTAGAGACCGACCACATCGCCATTCGCACGTCCTCCTACGACGCCGGTATCGACCTGCATTTGGGAGGCGTCCGCGTCCACGGCCTTAACTACCTTATTAAGCACGTACGGGCAGAAGACCGTCTCCTGATTGTGGATGATGTGTTTGATACGGGACGCACGGTTGACGCAGTGATCGCGCGGCTGACTGAGTTGGCCAGACTGAATACGCCGTCAGATATTCGCGTTGCAGTACCGTACTTCAAGCCTTGCCGGCGCGCAGTGGACCGGCTACCCGATTACTATTTGGAAGAGACCGACGCTTGGCTCATGTACCCTCATTCCCTCGAAGGGCTCTCGCTCGAGGAGATCAAAGAGCACCGCCCGGCGCTGTACGATATTGTCAAAAGTCGCGTAAGTGCGGTGGAATCCTCCGAAGGGTAATGACCTGCATCTCGGGAACCCTTAAATCAGCGCAAACCGCGCGGTGAAAATGGCGGCCATGACCCAGGCGGCAACGCTCACTTCCCTTGCCTTTCCTGCCGCGACCTTGAGAAGCACGTAACTCAAGAACCCCGCCGCAATGCCGTTCGCAATGGAAAATGACAACGGGACCATCACAATAATCAGCAGGGCGGGTAGCGATTCGGTGTGGTCTTCCCAGTGAAGGTGCTGCAATCCGGAGAGCATGAGTAGAGCGACATAGACTAAGGCCCCCGCAGTTGCAAAGGGTGGAATCATGCCCGCGAGGGGGGCAAAAAATATCAGCGCGAGGAACAGTATGCCCACCGTGCAGGCAGTCAGGCCGGTTCGGCCCCCCGCGGCGACACCCGCAGCACTTTCCACATAAGAAGTTACCGGGGCGCAACCGATGAGCGCACCCGCGACGCTGCTGGTACTGTCTGCCACCAGCGCCTTGTCGAGGTTTTGAATCTCTCCATCCGGGCTTGCCAGTCCGGCCTGTGACGCCACGCCGACCAACGTGCCAGTGGTATCAAATAAATTCACAAAGAGAATGGAAGCAATGGCGCTTACCATGGCGATATCCAGTGCCGCAAAAATATCCAACTGTCCCAGCACCGGCATCACAGAAGGGGGCAGGGACACGACCCCCTGATAGTTCACTACGCCCAGAGCGAGACCGATCCCCGTAACGGCGAGAATGCCAATCACTATGGCTCCGGGAAAATCCCTAATTGCAAGCCCGATTATAATGAGGAATCCCAACCCCGCGAGTCCCGTTTCGATTATTTTGAAGTCTCCGAGGGAGAGCAGGGTGGCCGGGTGATCGACAATAATGCCCCCGTTCTTGAGCCCGATAAGACCGACAAATAGTCCAATGCCAGCACCCATCGCGATCCTGAGATTCCAGGGAATACTGATTAACATCCACTCCCGTAGTCGCGTCACGGTGAGGACTACGAACAAGATGCCAGCGATGAAGACGGCGCCCAGCGCTGTCTCCCATGGGTAGCCCATGTCACCAACGATGGTGTAGGTGAAAAAAGCGTTGAGTCCCATGCCGGGCGCCAGCCCGACAGGCCAGTTGGCATAGAGTCCCATCAATACGCTGGCGAGCGCTGCAGCCAGGCACGTGGCGACAAAGCTCGCGCCTTGGTCCATACCAGTGCTCGCCATCATTTGGGGATTAACAAAGCCAATATAGGCCATGGCCATGAACGTTGTTAGGCCAGCCCCCAGCTCTTTGCTGATGCTCGTGTTTGATGTCGACAGACCGAACAGTCGCTCCATAGCGCTACCTTTCGCCAATTAATGCTGCCCCAGCGCTGGCGAGATGACGGCCCAACCGCCAGCGCCCCAGCGGGTGGAAGAGCCCGGCCAGTGTAATCTCTCCGCGGCGTGCGGTGCTAGAAGTCGATGCCAACTCTGACCATGAGTTGGCGTGGCGGTATGAATTGATCGCCGGTTGCCCCAACGCCGAACACATCGGTGAATCGGGCATTGATGCCGTCTTCATCAGTCAGGTTTTTCCCGATCAGTTCTAAGCGCCAGTTGGCGTTGGTCGGCATAAACCTGATGAGCAGGTCAATCGTGTCGTAGCTGTCGACCTCGTCAGTGAGGGGGTTGTTGAAAATGCGATGCCGAAAATCGCCCCGATGGGTGTAGCTAAGTGTGCCCTCAAGATCGCCCCAAGCTGCCATGGTGTGGCTATAGGTGAGTGCCAGGTTCGCGGTGAAGCCGGGTGTCTTCGCCAGTTCATTCCCCCGCACGTCGGCAATTTGTGCGGCCCTCGCGATTTCGACCTCGGGGCTGAACAGATTCACCCCCTGAGCCAGTAGCGAATTGGTTGCCGCCTCTGAGGCGACGTTATCCAGCGCCAGATGACTCGCCGTAATTTCAGTGTCGAGCCAGGCAAGCCGTGCGTCAAAAATCAGTGAATCACTCAGGAACGCTCCCAATTCCAGTTCTGCGCCCATGATTTCCGATTCGGGGATGTTGCCCACGCCCCCCTGAAAAACCTCGGGGTCGGTGGCCTGGTATTGCAGGTTGTCGTAAGTGTAGAAAAAGGCAGCGCCGTTGAGTCTGACTCGGCCATCTGCCAAATCAGTCTTGAGCCCTACCTCGTAGGCATCAATGGTTTCCTCCTCAAAAACCGGCAGCACGACGATAGGCGAAACAATGTCTTCACGGCCAAAGGTTAAATTGGATCCCCCGGGTTTGAAGCCGCGGGTATAGGAAGCATAGGCCATCGTGGCGTCGCCAAGATCCACTTCCACGGCGAGGCGCCCCGTTACTTTCTCGCTTTCTATCTCAAGGATCTCGGTGCCTTCCCGACCATAGAAATTCGTGACCGCACTGTAGACCTCGTCCTCGGTGTAACGCAGTCCCGCGATCATGCGCACGTTATCCGTGAAAGACCATGTGCCCTGGCCATAGATAGAGAGTGACTCTCGCTCGGGCTTGGAGTCGGAAATAAAGCCGACATCCCCACCGTAGGCATAGATATCATCAATCGTGAAGGGATCAAAAACCCCGTCGAAGCCAAAGTCGAGGCGCTCGAGAATGCTGATATCCACCTCGGTATCTAGATAGAAAACACCGGCAACCCAATCGAGCCTGCCGAAGGCAGGTTCATTAGAGATCAGATTGAATTCCTGAGTCGTGGTTTTCTGCTCGTTAGTTTCGGGGTCAAAGTAGCTCTGCAGTAAAAAGAAGGGCGGTAAGGTTCTATAGTCATGCCGATCGTTATCCCGCTGGATTGCGATGTCATCATTTTGATAGCTGGTCAGCGATTTCAGCGTCGCTGCCCCCAAGTCCCACTCGAGGGTCAGGCTGTAGAGTTGCGATTCCAGTTCATAACTCGACAACGAATCCTGAGCCAGGTAACGCGCCCCCGGCGTGGGGTCGTAAATACCCTTCTGAGCCTGACCATTCACGTCTTCATCAAAAATCTGTGCCGTTAGCGTTGCTGAAAACGTATCGCTGGGTTGATAAAGGAATTTGGCTCTGGCAGATATGCTGTCGGCGTCGTCAAGATCCTGGCCGTTGCCCACGTTGTCCGTGTATCCGTCATGTTTGTGGCTCATGACAGACACCCGTGCGGCCATCGTGTCGGTCATGGGGATATTGAAAGCGGCACGCGCTTTCACGAGGCTGTATTCACCCAGTGTGAGGTCGGCGGTGCCGTAGAATTCATCGAAGGTGGGTGCTTTGGTGATGACATTGATGCCGCCACCGGTTGAGTTCTGACCAAAGAGTGTCCCTTGGGGGCCCCGCAGCACCTCGATGCGCTCCAAATCCAAAAAATCGGTCTGCAGCGCAAACGGTGAAGCAACATAAACGCCATCGAGGTGATAAGAGACCGACGGGTTGGCGATGGCGTTTTGATTCGCCTCGTTACCAATGCCCCTAATGGTGATCACGGTTTTGAACCCTTCGTTTTTTGCCACGTTGACGCCGGGGGCGATGGCGCTCAGGTCAACGAATGAGCTCAGCTGGCGATTTTCAACGTCTTCTGCAGTGAGTGCAGTCACTGCCTGTGAGAGGTTCTGGAGGCTCTCGGTGCGCTTCTCGGCCGTTACCAGCACCTCCTCGAAAACAGGCGCCTCCTGCCCCCAAACTACCGCCGGGCTGGTTGCGACGAATGTACCGATAACAATGGGAAGCAGACGTTGGCTCTTCAAGGGAAACTCCTCTCTTTTGTTTGGTGCTATGTGCTTTCACGACGCAATCGGTATGCCAATAGCAGAAATACAATGCCTTGGCAGAGCGATACGGCAGTTATGTTTACTGGGTCTGAGAACGAACCGAGGAAAAGGGCGGCGGGTTGCACTGAAAGAGTGCCAGTCGCGTGCCAAACCGGGGCGTTTTGTCGCTCAAACCGTGGCGTATGACTCTAACGAAGGAACCGATGAATAGCTCGCTTTTTTTGTTTCGGCGGTGCCGCATGGACCGAGTCAGCGGTCTTGAGGCTGCAACCTTGGATGAACACTAAAAATGGAGGGCGAGGGAAGAATTTTTAGAGTTTTTAAAAAAAAGGGGTTGACGTTTTTTAAGGCATTGGTAATATTACCAATGCCGACGGGGACCGACGAGCGACCAACTGCAGACGGGAGCGAGGGGGAAGCCGGAGGAAGAGTGCTCAGGTAGAAAAGCGTAGCGGAGAGCCGGCACAAATAGCAGTTCGCTACCCACCGAGGGTGAAGGGATACCACCTGAGGGGCCAGACGGAATCCCGGTCTGGACGCCTGAGAGGCTCGATTAAAAAGACAGAGGCCATTTGCCTCTGTTTTTTTTTGCTTCCTCGTAGCCGCTCTGTGACGATTTTAAGAGGCCAATATCTGTGGCCTCTAAAGCTCGGCTACAAAGTCCCGCTGCAGCGTTCTGGCGCACATCAGAAAACCACCGGCGGCGATCAGGAAAATACTGGCGGTGGCTGCCATAGCCCACTTAAGCCCCGTTGAGTTGGCAGCTTTACAGAGGGTCTCCTCAGTCATTGAGCGGGTGACCGACGCAGATTTGCAGGCTTCCGGCGAAAGCCAAGTATGAGTGTCGAGGGTGAGCAATTCCTGCTGCATAAAGAAGTCGCTCATGAAGCCCACGAAGTAGGGGCCAATGCCGTTTCCTATGAGGGAGACCAGGATGAGTAACACGGCGATGGCCGTGGCCCGTGAGCGATTGCTGACAACGCCTTGACCAATATTGTACTGCGCACCCAGGTAGCTGTAATGAAAGACTGCGCCAATCCCCCAAAATACAAAAACCCAGAATAAGTCCGACGAGAAAAACGCGGCGATATAGGCCGGGACAGCAAGCGTGATGCCCACCGCGGGCACCCACGCCATGGCCGTGGGTAATCGTGCCGTGAGACGTTCGGTAAAATAGCCGCCCAGAAAGGTGCCTGCTGCAGCCATGAGGGAGAGTGGTGCACCGAATTGCAAGGCAGCGTCTCTCACACTCAATCCGTGTTCCCGTTGTAAAAACGGTGCTTGAAAGCTGATCAGACCGTAACCCACAAAGGCTACCAGCGAGGCGGCGATCGCCATCCACCAGAACGAGGGTTTGCGTTTGAGCTCGGCAAAGGTGTCACTCCACCCGGGCGCCGCATCACCGCCACGATCAGGCGGGTCAGAGTAACCCCGCGGAGGTTCTTTGATGGTGAGCCAAACCAGCAGGGCGACCAGCACCCCCGGGAGCCCAACGACAACAAAAGCTACCCGCCAACCCTCAATCGTGGCCCACTCCAATCCACTGAACAGCCCGCTCAAAACCGTGCTATCAAGCCAGGCGCCAACGTCCGAACCTTCCATCTGCGCAATCGGGCCGCCAAAGACATTAGCGAGAACGCTGCCCAGTGTAACGCCCATCGAGTAAACCCCGAGGGCGGTGGCGCGTTTTCGGGCAATAAAGTAATCCCCAATGAGGGAGTTTGCCGGAGGCGTGCAACCCGCTTCTCCGATGGCGACGCCAATGCGAAACATCAACAAGGAGACGAAGCCCAGGGCAACGCCACAGAGCGCCGTCATGATTGACCAAAGCACAATGCACAGACCGATAATATGGACACGGTTGGAACGGTCCGCCCATAGCGCGATGGGGAGCCCCATAATGGCGTAGAAAATGGCGAAAGGCGGGCCGTAGAGCAAACCCCACTGCGCATCTGTCAGTTGGAATGACTCGATAATCGGCTGGGCGACCACGGCGATCAGCGTGCGGTCAATGAAGTTAAGGGTGTAAACCAGCATCAGCAAGATCAACACGTAATGCCGATATGAGGGTGAGCCGTATCCTGTCAGATGGCCTTCACCGGTGCCTTTTGCTGAGGGGTGCATAAACCAATTCCTGCCGGGGGGCGGTGAGTGTAGCAATCAAAGGGGGTGTTGCGGGTCGAAACCTAAAGCATCATCGAAATAGCCTGCTTCCCGGCAAATCGGACAAACGGGGCACTCTGCTTGAGCTGCTCTGAGGGCGCCAGTTCAATGCGTTTTTCTACGATATCGATAGCCCACCTCGTTACCGCAGGTAAGTCGAGATCGCGTGCTTGCTCCAGCGTAAGCCAGTGCAGTTGGTTTAGCTCACCGCTAACATAATTAATGCGTTCAGGGTCGTTAAAAATGAACTGGTCGTGAATCAAAAAGAAGCGCGTGTCGAACCTTTTTGTACGATAGGGCGGCGTAATAGCACGGGCGATAAAGTCCATGTGTTCCAGCGGCGGTTCCGCACCCTGCGCCAGATACTGCCTCCAGACCCTGTGGCGGGTGTTAACCGACTGTTCAGCGGGACGGCCGACCACCAGACCCGTCTCTTCATAAGTTTCCCTGATTGCCGCCAGCGCCAATCCTCGCAGCTTACGATCTGTGACGCTTTTTTGGGTGGCTTTTCTGAGCCGGCCCATGACCGGCTGGCTCAGCTCACCCTTAACCTGTAGTCGTTGATCGATCGCCTCTAACCTGCCACCGGGGAAGACGAATTTGTTGGGCATAAAGCGGTGGCTGGCTGCGCGCTTGCCCATGAGTAGGGTGGGTTGAGCGCCTGAGCGTACAATAATCAAAGTCGCTGCGTCTTTAGGACGCACCAGTCCGGTAGTTTTGTCGCGGTATTCCCCGGGTCCTGCAGGGGTCGTGCCGTATTGCTGCCTCATCGTTAGCGACGCCGGTTACGCAAACCCTGATGCTACTGAGTTTGGCTGCTCAGGTCTTCCTCCCGTGGTCGCGGGTTGGGAGCAAAGCCTGAGAGCAGTGTTGAGTAGCGTTTTTTTATGCAAGCCCTTTATGCGGTGTTGCCGGCTTAACCTTGGGATGCCAGCGCGGCAGTTTCTTGGTCACAACCCGCCGCATCCGGTCGAGCTACATTATCTGACAACAGTTCCTCTCTCGCAGCAGCTAAGGTCGCCTGAAACAGTGGGTTGTTCTGCAGTCTGGCGAAGGCAGCTGCACCCACCGCCATGCCGGCCACGGTGTCGCTCATCCAATGCACATTGCAGACCATGCGGCTCTGGGCATAGTCACGACCCCGGGCCAGAATCGGCTCCGCTCGCTCGGGGGCCAGTTGGGAGAGCATCAAGGCCCAGCCCCAGCCGATGGCACTGTGGCCGCTCGGGTAGGAACCATCGGTTCTGAGCAGCTCCTCATCTTTAGGGGTGCAAATCGCCTCACCATTGATCATGAACGGTCTGGGCCGTTGGTAGGCGTTTTTTGCCGGATAGGTGGCGAGGCCGAAATCGGTGAGCGAGCGCTGCAATAGACGGTAGAGTGCTGGCGTAGTCGCCTCGGTCACGGCGACGTTCAATGCGCAGCTGAAAATAGAAGCGGCCGCGGGGAAGCGCAAGTCTGCATCCTGCGCAGCCATCTCCCATCGAGGTGATCCCTCAAGGCTTCTGAGTGCTTCGCTTGCGGCAGTATCGGCTCGCTGGCGGGCGGAGCCCTCTGCAGGTGGCGCTGGTACAAACAGTGCGCTGTTGAGCGGGGGCTCGCCGTGCATGTAACCCTGTATCAGTCCGTGACGAAGTTCAGGGACCGGGCCAAGAATATCGAGCGTTTCAGCCTGAGCGCTTACTGCGATGAGGGAAATCACGAATGAGAGCGAGCGAATCAGTATTTCCATCTGAATTTCCTATCTGCTGGTCTTTTCACACCGGCGTTCTCTAGTGAGACGGTCGAAAATTTAACCGAGGGCTTATCGATTGGATATAGCCTCAGGTGACATCGGTTCCATTGCCCGCGAGACCTGCCGTTATTTCTCCATGGTGGTGGATGAAGATGCCGGGAGCAGAGCGGGTTGCGAGCGCCAGTAAATACCGCGCCAGGGCTTCCGCGCTCACGCTGCGATATTTCCGCCATGAGCCGCGCATGAGACTGTCTGTGACGGGAGCGATCGTTTGCAGAAAGGACTCCACAGGTCGACTTTCACTTCTACTCCCCAGCAACAGTCCGGGCCGGGCGATATCGAGGCGGGTAAATCCGAGGGTCGAGAGATCACTTTCAACCTCTCCTTTCACGCGGGAATAAAAAACCGACGACCGGGTCGTGGCGCCCACCGCGGTCACGACAATAAAGTGTTCAGCGCCTGCCAGCTGCGCCGCGATGGCAAATTTCATCACTGCTGTGTAATCCACTGCCCTGAATGCCTCTTGGGAACCCGCCCTGTGTTGGGTGGTGCCCAGTGTGCAAATCGCCACCTGCGCGGTAGGTAGGTTCGGAATATCTTCGAGGTCCGTCACGATCTCCCGTGGCAGTTTGCCCGACGCGCGGCGTCCTACTCCTACCAGTTCTATTTTGGTGGTTTTGCTTGCTTCAATGACCGCGTTACCGACCAAGCCGGTACCCCCCGCGAGTAAAACGCGCATCACAGAGGGGTGCTGCTCGACGGGGAAGAGGGTCTCTCCTCGCCGGAGTTATCCTCAGCGTTGGGGGGTGTTCCCCCTGTCAGGGATAGCGCGCCAAGTGCGAACACAGCGACGACCGTCGCGACGATCATCAGCGTCATAATTGCGGCGAAAATTTTTTGCATCGTATTGGGATCGCTTGCTTCAAGCTCAGGAAAGTGTATCAGCTACGGTGTCGAGGGGGTGTGCTTGCCGGCAATGAGAACGTCTCGTGTGCGGGTGGCGCTCGTGTCAGAATGACGTTCTGAGAGAGCGGCCCGTTGAGAAGGGGCCATTACTGCGGAGCTCACGGTTGATGACAACAATTCAGGGTGCGGTGGCCAGTGTGTTTTTAGGGGGTGTGGGAACCCTCGAGAAGACGGCGCAGACGCAGCTCGAGTTTGCTTTTGACGGCATCGTTGGTGATCGACATCGTGGCCCGACGCGACGCGCCTGGGAATTGACCGACAAGCAGCCCGGAGGGACCGAGCGGCGCAATGAGCGACAGTGGTCAGCCATGGCGCAGGAGGATCTGGATGCAGTTGCCCATCAGTTGGTGTTGACTCAGCCGCTGACGGCCGGTGACGTAGCCGTTAACTTGAGTATTGCGGGAGTCCCACATTTTTCTCGTTTACCGAGGGGCACCACGCTTAAGTTTGAAGGCGGCGTGGTGTTAATGGTGGAGGAGTACAATCCCCCTTGTAGCAGGATGTCGGAACATCTAGCAGCGATTAGAGAAACTCGTGACGGCAGCCCGTTGGGGGCGACCGCTTTTATTGAGGCCGCAAAATTTTCCCGCGGGCTGGTGGGTGTGGTGGAGGTCCCGGGAGTCGTATCGGTTGGTGAGGCGGTCATCGTCTCGCCCGAGGTGCTGCCAAGGTGGCTGCGATCTTAGGGGGTAAATGTTGGGAGGGCTGGCTCGCGAGGCACTGGCCTTGGTTGCCGGGACAACGGCTTGTTTCCAGCTGGCTTAAAGAACGGAGCGCGAATCGGGTAATTGAGAGGACGTGATGGATAAGCTTTTAAAATTTTATATTAACGGCGAGTGGGTTGACCCGTTATCTACTGAGACCATGCCTGTGCTCAATCCCGCCTCGGCTGCGCAAATGGGTTCGGTGGCGCTGGGAAACGAGGCGGATGTCGATCGAGCAGTGGCCGCAGCGGCGGCCGCATTTACTACGTTTTCTCAGACCACGAAGTCGGAGAGATTGGCGCTTTTAGGCCGCATTCGCGCAGTGAGTGAGCGGCGTTTCGAAGAGCTGGCGCAAGCGATGCGTATGGAGATGGGAGCGCCCATTACCATGGCGCGTTCGGCTCAGGCAGATGCGGCGTTGGGTCACCTGGACGGCTTTGTTGATGCGCTTGAAAAACTGGAGGAGCGGGAAGGTTTCGCGAATGGCGAGATTCTCCTTCGAGAGCCGATCGGCGTATGCGGTTTGATTACACCCTGGAATTGGCCGATTAATCAGGTGGTGTTGAAGGTGCTGCCGGTGATCGCAACGGGCTGCACCTGCGTGTTGAAGCCCAGTGAACACACGCCGATTTCAGCAATGATCTACGCAGAGATATTGGAGGAGGCGGGGGTGCCGGCAGGCGTTTTCAATCTGGTGCACGGTGTCGGGCCCGTGGTGGGAGCAGCGCTGTCGCGCCATCCCGATGTGCAAATGATGTCTTTCACCGGCTCGACCCGGGCCGGTACGGCGGTGACCCACGATGCGGCCGACTCAATCAAACGCGTCACCCTTGAGTTGGGGGGCAAGTCGCCCAATCTCGTGTTTGCAGACTGTGATTTGGAAGAGCGGGTTACCCAGTCCGTCGCAGAGTGCATGTTTAACACGGGCCAGTCCTGCGATGCGCCAACGCGACTGCTAGTGGAGCGCAGTTGCTATGACGAGGCGGTTGCCATCGCCAAGCGCGCGGCGGAAGCCACTCGGGTCGGAAATCCCGAGGAGGAAGGGGATCATATTGGCCCACTGTTTGACCAAATTCAGTTTGATCGTGTGCAAAACATGATTCAGGTGGGTATTGATGAGGGCGCTACGCTGGTCACCGGTGGGTTGGGGCGCCCCGCTGGGTTTGACTCGGGGTGGTACGTCAGGCCCACTATTTTCGCCGACGTGAGCAACAGCATGCGCATTGCTCGAGAGGAAATTTTCGGCCCAGTACTGGCGATTATTCCATTTGATACCGAGGCTGATGCTGTCACTATCGCCAACGATACGCCTTATGGTCTTGCCGCCTACCTGCAAACCGGGGACCCCGAGCGAGCGGTGCGAATATCGCGAGCACTCCGCGCCGGTGCCGTTCATATCAATGGTGGTGCCTATGAGTACGGCTCCCCCTTTGGGGGCTACAAGGCTTCTGGTAATGGGCGAGAAGGCGGAGAAATGGGTCTCGAGGATTTTCTCGAGACCAAAATGGTGCATGGTTTGCACTGAAGCGCGGGTCCCTATTCAGTCGGTGCCGGTTTGCCAGTCGTTGTTGGCAATCTGCCCTGTGACTCGGCCAGCAGGTGTTTCGATATCAATAGTGTTGCCCGTTACCGCTGCCTCGGGGGGGACATAGCCGAGTCCCACGTTGCACTTGAGTCGTGGCGAGTAGGTGATACTGGTGACGCAGCCTGCGTTTGTGACGCTGTCGAGCGTTATCGAATAGGTTTCCCGTGGATTGGGAATGGGCTCCCCCGAGACAATCAGTCTTGTCATGCGCCTGTCGGGCCCGTTTTTAACGATGCGCTCCAACGCGTCCCGACCCAGATAGTCTGCGCTTTTGCCGATTGTGAAAAAGCGGTCCAGTCCCGCTTCGATGGGGTTGTTCCGCAAAGTCATATCATTGCCGAATGACAGCAGGCCGGTCTCTATACGGTCAATCAAATTGGGGCAGCCCGGCCTGAGGTTAAGGTCAGCACCGGCGTCGACAATGGCATCCCACAAGCGCTCTCCCTCAGAGGGGGCATCCAAATAGAGCTCAAACCCGCCCTGGCCGCTCCAGCCTGTGCGCGCGATGACCAAGGGGATGCCGGCGATCTCGGTCTCAATAAAGCGAAAAAAGCGGACGTCATTTAAGGGCTCCTTGACCAAACGACTCAATAAAGTCTCCGACTTGGGGCCCTGAATGGAGAGGGGAAATACATCAGGGTCAGTGACCTCGATATCAAATCCTGCGCCAATCGCCAGTCCTTTCACCCACAGCAGCACATCAGAATCGGAGATTGACAGCCAGTATCGGTCAGGCGCCAGACACAGAATGATGGGGTCATTGATGATGCCAGCCTGCTCGTCGATCAGTGGGGCGTACACACATTGCCCGGGCACAATCTTTGAAAGATCCCGCGGCGTCAGGTATTCCACGAATCTCAGTGCGTCTGGCCCCTGTATCTGGACCTGCACCTGACCCGCGACATCCCAGATCTGAACGTGCTCCCTGAGATGCCAGTAATCCTCCTCCAGAGAGGCATAGGCAGTGGGCAGCACCACATGGTTGTAAACGGAGGCTGCCCGGGCGCCCGGATGCGAGCGCTCCTCAAAGGGCGACTTTCGGAGACGTCGGGACAGGGACAGCACGGGTGAATTCATGTGCGGGACTCTAGGCAAGTAAAGAGGGGTGCAGCGCATTCGCTGCCGTATCCTGCGTGATCTGTGCACAGTCGTTCGCATGCTTATCGCTTGTTGGCGCCTGTGTTCGCTTGTGTCTGGTTCTGATCGGGGGGAATATAAGCAAATGTGGGGGCCGATGCACTTCATTTTTATCGTGGCCGGGGGCGTCAGCGAATGGGGCAATTTGCGGCCGATGTTTTATTGACCATTCTTTTTGAAAAGGATAATAAGTGGCTGAATTTATTGAGAAAAAATTAGGATATTCCTGTGAGTGGTCGTTTCCTGTCCCGATCCTTTATGGGCCTGGTAGGTTGAAGGAGTTGGGGCAGCGCACGGCTGAGATGGCTTTGGTCAACCCGCTCATCGTGACGGACCGGGGCTCTGCCCAATTGCCCTACATCAGCGAATTGCAGCAGATCCTCGCCGAGGCGGGAGTGAATAGCGGGGTATTTTCGGAGATTTCACCCAATCCGCTTGGTGCGGACGTTGAACGGGCGCGCCAATGCTATCGCGAGGGCCGGCATGACAGCGTGATTGCTATCGGAGGGGGTAGCGGAATGGATGGGGGTAAAGCGACTGCGCTGACTGCCCACAACGACTGCACGATTTGGGAGTTTGATTTCGACCGCGAGACCCCCGAGTTGCCGCGCGATCATGCCTTCCCCCCGCTGATTTGCATCCCTACGACGGCGGGCACCGGTGCCGAGACAGA
>JAYNYK010000047.1:16421-21960 GCA_038102985.1 Halieaceae bacterium | reverse complement strand
GTGCTGTAATCATTGGCCGTCAAGCGGTGGAGGCTGTTCGTTCAAGCATTAAAAGCGCTCATTAATGCAGCGCCTGTTATCACTGATTCTGCGAACGATAGATCTGAAGGGTGTTGGGAATAACTCTTTAAAGTTAGAACCTGCTCATCTAGATTCGCCTTGAAGTGCAGTAGTTTCAGATTAGCCGAAGGGTGAGTATGAACCTGTTGGCACCACCGCGATGCTTAAGGATGGGCAGGTGGTCACTTGGTAAAGATGAATCTCGCTACGTTATGGGCGCCGCGGTGCTGTCTCTGACGATGAGCTGCGTTGGAAGAACGTGACGCTGCACTGCGTCAGCACCACCTTCAAGAATATTGATCAAGGTCCTCATGGCAGTGCGGCCGATGTCTTCAGCAGGCTGTGAGATGGTTGTCAGGGCGGGGTCACAATACTGTGCGAACTCGATATCGTCGAAGCCCGCAACAGACATGTCCTCGGGAACTCTAAGGCCTTGGCTTTTAAGCCCTTGAACTAGTCCGAAAGCCATTTCGTCGTTCATACAAAATATGGCAGTTGGCCGTGGAGAGCACTTCAAAAAAAGGTTGCTGGCGTCACGCCCAGACTGCAAAGAAAAATCGCCCGGTATCAGATACTGCTCTTCTAAGGGAATGCTCGCATCACTTAAGGCCTGCTGGTAGCCCCGCAAACGGTCTCGCGTGATGGGGCTGTGCATGGTTGGCCCGTCCGGACCCAGTAGGCAGCCAATACGGCGGTGACCTATGGAGATAAGGTAGTCGGTAACAGTTTTTGCAGCATCAGTATTGTCGATGTTGACGGTGGGATAAGGGGCTTCATGAAGACACTCACAAGCATTTACAAATGGCGTGCTGGGCGTGTACGCGCTGATGTCACCAGGAAAGTTTGGAGAGAGCTGTATAACGCCCTCTGCTTGTCGCGTTTCTACTCTCAGAAAATACTCAGCTTCGCGCTCTATTGAAAAGCGCGTATCGCCAAGCAGCACGGCATAACCTTTCTGCTGACCGATGTCCTCGACCCCTCTGATGACCCTCGAAAAAAAGGGGTTAGCAATATTGGGGACCAACACCAGAATCGAGTAAGAACGTGACTTGAAAAAATTGCGAGCAAGCAGGTTAGGTTTGTAGTTGAGTTGCCGTATGGCTTGTTCAACTGCTTCAGCACTTTTCTTAGCGACTTTTTCTGGGTCATTCAGGTAACGAGACACCGTGGCGACCGATACCTTCGCTTTTTGGGCGACATCACGAATCGATGACATACAGCTGCTTTCCCCTGAGGTCAGGTTCGATTTGCGCGAGGTGCGCTATCAGTCCCGCATTGCTCACATACTATCTCTTTTAGGCGGCGTGCAGTCTACTGTAAAACCGTGGACAGCCTAACTGTAACCGGTTACACTGCTACAGTTAACCACAACGTTAAAGCGATAAACAATAACAATCACGGGGTGTGGCATGGATACGACAGCGCGCAAGGTATACCTGAAATTGAGCGCGATGATGTTTCTTCAGTTTTTCATCTGGGGCAGTTGGTTTGTAACCCTAGGTGCCTATTTGGGCGGCGCCTTGTCTGCGAATGGAATGCAAATTGGTGCGGCCTTCTCCACCCAATCGTGGGGCGCAATTATCGCTCCGTTCTTCATCGGGCTTGTCGCTGATAGATACTTCAGCGCACAGAAAGTGCTGGCGGTATTGCATTTGTCAGGAGCCATTTTGATGTACTGGCTCTACCGCGCAACGGCTTTCACAGATTTTTATCCGCTGTTACTACTCTATATGGTTTGTTACATGCCAACTCTCGCGCTGGTGAATTCCATCTCGTTCCGTCAACTTACCGACACCGCGGGTCAATTCTCAAAAATCAGAGTTTGGGGGACAGTCGGGTGGATAGCCGCAGGGCTTGCCATCAGCTATGTTTTTTCTTGGGATAGCGCTGCTGGCGTCGCGTCGGGGGCGTTGCGCAATACATTTTTGCTCGGGGCTGTGAGCTCCCTGTTGCTGAGCGTTTTCAGTCTTTTTCTACCACCTACGCCCCCCGTTCCCTCCGGCACCGCGAAGTCGTTGGGCGAGATGCTGGGGCTCGATGCTATCGGTCTTTTTAAAGACTTGAATTTCGCACTCTTTTTCGTGCTGTCAATCCTGATTTGCATTCCGCTGGCGTTTTACTACCAGCATGCGAGTCCCTTTCTGCTCGAGTTGGGGGTGGAAAATGCCACCGGTAAAATGACCTTGGGGCAGGTCTCTGAGGTGGGTTTTATGCTGTTGTTGCCCTTTTTTCTTGGGCGCTTCGGAATCAAATTCACATTGCTAATTGGCATGTTGGCTTGGGTGGTCAGATATCTTTTGTTTGCTTTTGGCGACGCAGACGGTCGCCTGGCAATGTTGATTCTGGGTATCGCGCTCCATGGCGTATGTTACGACTTCTTTTTTGTGGCAGGGCAAATCTATACGGACTCCAAAGCCGGGGAGCGTCACCGCAGTTCGGTACAGGGGCTTATCACACTCGCCACCTATGGAGTGGGAATGCTCATTGGATTTTCCACGGCGGGTTATATCGCTGATTACTTCGGGGGGGATGCCTCGCAAAAATGGCAAAGTATTTGGCTTTTCCCAGCGGCTTTTGCAGCCGGCGTGACTGTGCTGTTTCTGCTGGCCTTTAAAGATCGTCTGCAAGCCGATCGAGGCGTGGTCGTCTCGCAATGAGCGAATCACCTGTTTATCGGCTGGGGATGTTGGGCGGAGGACCCGGGTCGCTCATTGGTGAAACGCACCGCGTTGCCGCGAGAATTGCGGGGGGCTTTCAACTCGTCGGAGGTGCATTCAGCTCTGACTTCAGGGTGACGCAGCAGTTTGGCCGGCAGCTTCAGCTTGAATCGCACCGGCTTTACGACACTGTCGAGACGTTGATCTCCGAGGAGCTGAGCTTGCCACCAGAGCAGCGCATGCAGGTCGTTTCCGTCTTGACGCCCAATGCGCTTCATTTCCCAATGTCGAAAGCGCTCGTTGAAGCAGGCTTTCACGTGATCTGCGAAAAACCGATGACCATGTCGGTAGAAGAGGCCGAGGCACTGGCCGCGATAGTGCTGAAGCAGGGTGTGGTATTTGCTTTAGCTCATACTTATACAGGCTACCCCATGATCAGGCAGATGCGGGCCATGGTGCGCGACGGGATGATTGGGGCAATTCGGAAGATCGATGGCCGCTACTATCAAGACTGGCTCAATCCTGTTTTGCGGGAGGGTAGTAATCGCGGACCTGTGTGGCGACTCGATCCCGGGGTAGTCGGGCCCAGTTGTTGCACAGGGGACATTGGTGTTCACGCCTTCAACCTGGTCGAGTATGTCAGCGACTTGACCATTGATCAGGTGCTCGCCGAAACGCACACCCTGACCGAAGATAATGAGCTAGACGTCGACGCGAGTATTTTGGTTCGAGCCAACAACGGTAGCAAAGGCGTCATTTGCGCGAGTCAAATTGCCACGGGGGAAGAGAATGACGTATCCCTCGCACTGTACGGACAAAAAGGCGCTTTGAAGTGGTCGCACCGGGTGCCGGACAGTTTGACGTACCTTCCAGAGGGTGCTCCCGAGCAAACGCTGACTGCCGGTCAGGCTTATTTACCCGCCGAAACCCGCGCCGCATCGCGTTTGCCGCAGGGGCATCCGGAGGGAATGTATGGGGCCATGGCCAATATTTATGCCGGCGTTGCGCAGGCTCTTGATGGAACTGGACCATCAGATGCTGTGCCTGACGCGCAGGCGGGGGTTCGCGGTATGCGTTTTATTGCCGCAGTGTTGGCGTCGCAGGCGTCTGGGCAAATCTGGGTGCCATTGGACTAATCTTTGATAGCTTAATGACGAGCGAGCGATGCCTTGTGGACAGTCAAAATGTAACCCGTTACACTCCACCGCGCATCAATCATAAGCAGCCTTAAAACAGAAGATGAGTCGAGTGGCTCGGGAAGGGGGACATGTCAGTAATGAAAGGGCCGGCAATTTTTCTGGCTCAATTTCTACCTCCATCTGACCAGCAAGTAACGTTGGCGGAGCGCTGCGAGTGGGCCGCCAGTTTGGGGTACCGGGGTATTCAGTTGCCGACTTGGGATGCACGATTGTTCGATCTCGAGAGCGCCAGCGCGAGTCAGGCTTACTGCGACGAGATTCTTGAGACTTGCAGTTCTGCTGGAGTGGAAATTACCGAGCTCTCAACCCATCTGCAGGGGCAATTGGTAGCGGCCCATGCCGCCGATACGCCGGCGCTCGATGCCTTAGCACCAGCGTCGCTTCAGGGGGATGCCGAAGCACAACGAGAATGGGCAAGACACCAATTGATCATGGCGGCACAGGCCAGTGCCAATCTGGGCTTGACCGCGCATGCCACTTTTTCCGGCGCGTTATTGTGGCATCGCTTTTATCCCTGGCCACAGCGACCAGAGTCGCTGGTTGAGGAGGGGTTTAAGGAGCTCGGAGAGTTGTGGTTACCCATCCTCGACGCATTCGATGCGGCTAAGGTGGATGTGTGCTTTGAGCTGCATCCGGGTGAAGATCTGCACGACGGTGCGACCTTTGAGCGGTTCCTGTCGGTCGTGGATAATCACCCGCGCGCTAACATCCTGTACGACCCCAGCCACTTTTTGCTCCAGCAGATGGATTACTTGGCGTTTATTGATCTTTATCACGAGCGCATTAAAGCCTTTCATGTAAAAGACGCAGAGTTTCGACCCACTGGTCGGTCGGGAGTCTACGGAGGTTATCTTCCTTGGGTGGATCGGCCGGGTCGTTTTAGATCTCTAGGCGATGGGCAGATCGATTTTCGCGCTATTTTTAGCAAGCTGACTCAATACGACTATGACGGTTGGGCTGTGCTGGAGTGGGAGTGTTGCCTAAAGCACCCAGATCAGGGTGCGGCTGAAGGGGCGCCATTTATTGCAGAGCGTCTCATTAGAAAAAGCGATCGAGCATTTGATGATTTTTCAGGCGCGAATCGATAACCGATTAGTAGCGGCGACCAAGCCGATGGAGCTGCTTTATCCTCGTGCTCGGGTAGTCGGTCAAAAAGCGATGACCAAAATCTACGACAGTCCGCAAGCTCTTTTGTGCCCGCACTAGGCCGCTTTTCCGAGGGGATGTTGTGACCAAAAGATCTGTGCTGCGGTTTATTTTACTGATAGGTGCTTTGGCGGCGGTCGCTGGACTGTCTGCGAGTGAAATGCATGATAGCGGGCGCACGACGGCCTCTGATGCTGCCTGGGTCTCCCTGTTTAATGGACGCGACCTTGAGGGCTGGACGAATCCGATGGGCGGCAAGGTTGGCCCGCAATGGCAGGTGATAGACGCAGAGTTAGTCCTCGTTGAGGGCGGTGGCGGCGATATAGTCACCGTCGATACGTTTGAAAATTTCGAGCTAAGGTTGGAATGGCGAATCTCCGAAGGAGGGAATAGCGGTATTTTCTTTCGGGTCGTCATGGACGGTAATGATGTTTGGATGAGCGGCCCGGAGTACCAGATCTTGGACGACTTTAGTTT
>JAYNYK010000047.1:8550-16321 GCA_038102985.1 Halieaceae bacterium | reverse complement strand
GTAATGATGTTTGGATGAGCGGCCCGGAGTACCAGATCTTGGACGACTTTAGTTTTCCTGCTCTTATTGGGTCACGCCGGACAACGGGGGCAGTGTTTGATTTGCACGCACCACAGGCGCATCCACTGAGACCCATGAATCAGTTTAACGAGACCACCATCAGGGTCGAGGGCGGGCAGGTTCGATACTGGTTAAACGGTGAGCAGATCGCGGAGTTCAAAATCGGCTCGCAAGATTGGGAACAGCGCGTTGCCGCGAGTAAGTTCTCGATTTACCAGCAATTTGGTGTCAACGCGTCTGGCCACATTGCGTTGCAGGATCATGGCAATCCCGTGTGGTTCAAAAATATTAGAGTACGGGGCTTGTGAAGCGGTGGCTCAAAAGCGCGGCCCCTAAACCGAGTCGCCCAGAGCGGGACCACTTGCTCACACTGGCGAGTAAGAATTGATGATGCTGAGAAGAGAGTTCATGACCAGAGCGGGTCTCGCAGCCGCCCTGGGCGCTGCACCCCTATTGAGTCTTGCCGGCGAAGCGGATACGCCTGCGCATCGCAAGATGTTTTTCGACATCTCACTCGCGCAATGGTCGTTGAACCGCCAGCTACGGGGCGGCTTGCTCAAGCCGCTGGATTTTCCCAAAAAGGCCAGAGAGGCGTTCGGTATTGCTGCCGTGGAGTACGTGAATCACCTATTTCCCGACCGTACTACCGACCAAGATTTTTTAAATGAACTCAAAAAGAGAGCCGATGATCACGGCGTTCGCAGTTTGCTGATCATGGTTGATGACGAGGGGCACCTCGGCGACTTTGACGCCAAAGCGCGTCAGCGCGCGGTTGAAAATCACTACCGCTGGGTGACAGCTGCCGCATCTCTTGGCTGTCACTCTGTGCGCGTAAATGTGACCGGCGAGGGCAGTCCCGCGGAGGTTCAAAAAGCAGCGGTAGAGAGCCTCATCAGTTTGGCGACCTTTGCTCGGGATTACGACGTTAACGTCATTGTGGAGAATCACATCGGTTATGCCGAGAACGGGCAATGGCTGTCCAAGATTCTCGCGGATGTCGACATGCCCAGCTGTGGCTCGCTCCCCGATTTCGGCAACTTCGGCGACTACGATCGCTATAAGGGGGTGCGGGATTTAATTCCGTTCGCCAAAGGTGTCAGCGCCAAGAGCTATGCGTTTGACGATCAAGGCAATGAGACGACCATAGACTTTAAACGCATGCTGACGATTATCCGCGACGCGGGCTTTCGCGGGCATATCGGTGTTGAGTTCGAAGGTCCCGGCGATGAAGACCAGGGCGTGCTGGCGACTAAGGAATTGCTGCAGAGGCTAGGCGAGGAATTGTCGTGAGTCGAGGCTGGATCTGGGTCATGCTTTGCGTTTCGGTCTCACAATGCGGGCGCTCTGAGGAGACTAGCCGCCATGAGAGTTGACACGCAAAACGCGGAATATGACGTGGTCATTGTGGGCTCGGGAGCCGGTGGTGGTATGTCGGCTTATGTGCTCACGATGTCAGGACTCAAGGTCCTGATGCTCGAAGCGGGTCGTGCTTACGACCCGGTTTCTGAAACCCCAATGTTCAATCTTCCCAAAGACGCCCCGCTTCGCGCTGGGCCGACGCCGGACAAGCCTTTTGGTTACTTTGACGCCACGGTAGACGGAGGCTGGGAGGTGCCCGGCGAGCCCTATAGCCAAGGCTCGACCGAGGAGGCAAGGCAATTCAAATGGTGGCGTGCGAGGATGCTGGGCGGTCGCACGAACCATTGGGGCCGAATCTCATTGAGAATGGGCGAGTACGATTTCAAGCCTTATTCCCGAGATGGTTTGGGCTTCGACTGGCCGATAGGTTATGAGGACCTGGCGCCTTACTATGACAAAACAGAGATGCTGATAGGTGTTTACGGTTCCAACGAGGGGCTTGAGAACACGCCCAACTCCCCTGATGGCGTGTTGCAGCCGCCCCCAAAACCCAGAGCCTATGAATTACTGACCAAGAAAGCGTGCGATTCACTCGGTATTCCAGTGATTCCCGCGCACCTCGCCATTCTGAGTGAAAAGCTTGATCACGAAGGCATTCCGCCTAAGCTTTTCCCCGATAACCCGTCGGCGCAGCAATTAACTTCAGTGTCTATGCAGGAGAGAGCCGCATGCTTCTGGGCCACCGATTGCGGTCGCGGTTGCTCCATCAAGGCAAACTTTCAGTCGCCCACAGTCCTCCTTCCGCCCGCCTTGCGCTCAGGGAACCTCGACATCATCACTGACGCTATGGTCAGGGAGGTCACGGTTAATGAGAGAGGTCACGCCTCGGGCGTGAGCTATATCGATAAAATTACGGGCACGGAAAAGAGTGTTTCTGCCAGAGCGGTTGTGGTGGCAGCCAGTGCAGCTGAGAGTGCGCGAATTTTTCTGAATTCAAAAAGCACCTTATTTCCCGATGGGATCGCGAATGGTAGCGGCTTGGCTGGCAAATATCTGATGGACACAGTGGGTGCCGGTGTCGGCGCTCAGATACCCTTGCTGGAGGATTTGCCTCCCCATAACGAAGACGGCGCTGCGATGATGCATATGTACATCCCATGGTGGAAGTACCAAGAGCAGCTCCGGGGTGAGCTCGACTTTCCTCGCGGATATCACATTGAGCCCTATGGCGGGCGCAGAATGCCGGGAAGCCACACTTTCAGAGGCTTTGAGAAATTCACAAATGGCGCCTACGGGCAGGAATTCAAGGACGCTTGCCGGCGCCTATATGGCTCTTTTTTGTGGTTTGAAGGGCGTGGCGAAATGATCCCGAATGAGGATTGTTATGCGGAAATCGATAAAGACACCGTCGATAAGTGGGGTATTCCCGTCCTTAAGTTTCATTGGAAATGGGGCGATTATGAGCTGAAGCAGGCCGCTCATATGCACAAAACCATTGCCGAGATCTTTCACGCTATGGGCGGGCGAACCACGTCGCCAGTGCAAACGGACGGCGCTAAAGCGATCCAGAATGGAGGAGTGATTATCCATGAGGTTGGTTCGCTGATGATGGGTTCTGACCCGCAAAAATCGGTGCTTAATTCGCACTGCCAAGCCTGGGAGGTGCCCAACTTGTTCGTAGCAGATGGCGCACCTTTTGTTTCAAATGCAGATAAGAATCCGACGCTGACGATTATGGCGTTAGCCTGGCGCACCAGTGATTACATCGTTGAACAATTTAAGAAGAGAAATATTTAAATGGCTATGAACCTATCGCGTCGCCGGGCTTTGGGCGTGATCGCCACAACGTCGGCTCTGTCGCCACTTGCTCCAGCCTTAGCGAGCGAGCCCAGAAGGACGGCTACGGATCCCGACATGCTGCATCCCGAAATCTTCGTCAAGGGGGTGCTCAGTGTTGCTCAGCTCGGGATTATTGCGGCGCTGGCTGACATGATTTTACCCGCCGACGATCGGTCACCCAGTGCTTCTGCGCTGCGCTGTCACGAGTATGTCGACGAGTACGTCAGTGCACCCTATGAGGAAAACCAGCAAGCGCGGACTCTCATCGAGGAGGGCATCGAGTGGCTGCAGGATGCGTCTCGCCGTCGATTTGGTCGGCAGTTTTCTGGCCTCACTGACGAGCAAAAGCGGATGATTTGCGACGGCATAAAGTGGCAAGAAACAGCGGAGGTAAGTGACGAGCTGGGAGCGCGCTTTTTTGGTTTGGTGCGAGATCTTGTGGCTACCGCTTTTTTTACTACCGAAGAGGGCATGGCAGATATTGGATATGTCGGCAACGTGCCGTCGGTTCATTTTGCGGGTCCGAGTCGGGAAATTCTGCAGCGACTTGGGCTGGAGCCGCAGGCGAGCGATTCCTGATTGAGTCCGGTGTTGCCTGCCTTTATGACGAGGCAGAAGCTTTCATTGCTAGAGATCTGATGAGGAAATGGGAATGCCTTTAAATGCGTTGCCTCGAATAGTACTAATAGTGCTAATAGCGATGTGTGGTGTGCAGCAGGCATCTGGAACCGAGTGGGGGGAGTTCGCAGGATTAAGTCGGTACGCTGAGGACAACCGAAATCTGCTCTCTGTGCCGCGGGAACCGGACCGAATCATTTTTTTTGGCGATTCCATCACGGAGATGTGGAAGCTGATACGACCGGAATTTTTCGAAAACCCCCATTACGTTAATCGAGGTATTGGTGGTCAAACGACTCCACAAATGCTGCTGAGATTTCCCCGAGACGTGGTGGCTTTGAAGCCCAAGGCAGTTGTGATTCTTGCCGGTATAAATGACATAGCAGGCAACACGGGCGACGCGGAGGTCAACGATATTTTTGGTTTCATTAGTGCGATGAGTTCATTGGCAAGGGAGTCGGGGATGCAGGTGATTCTCTGCTCTGTGCTGCCCGCGATTGATTTCCCTTGGAGCCCGGGAAGAGACCCGGCACAAAAAATTGTGGCGTTGAACGCATTGCTACAGGAGTATGCAAAAGCGCAGGGTCACCGCTACATTGATTACTACACCCCGCTGGAAGACGGCCGGGGAGGGTTGAAGGTGCCCGAATTCACTTCCGCGGACGATTTGGTGCATCCGAATGCGGCTGCCTATTCCATTATGGAGCGGCTCGTTGAATCAGCGCTGGACGACCTTTGATGTCGCTAAACGCGGGGCTGAGTTAGGCGGGCGTTGATAGTTGACATTTATTTCTAGCGCGCCTAGAGTAATTGTAACGGGTTACAAAAATAACCGCCCGAGGGGGCCTCACTTTTGTTAGCAGCGGTCATTGGCCGCAAAAAGGTTTCTCTGCTCTGTAACCGGTTACACAAAGTGGTACCCCAATCTCAACCAAGGGAGAACAAGAATGTTGGATCTACTTGACGGTAACAGCGCAATTCCCAAGCGCATATTGACGGTTTTGATCGGACTGGCCTTAAGTTCTGGAGTCGCAGTGACTCAAGCACAGGATGACGCGGACGATCTGGAAGATGTGATCATGGAAGAGGTGTTGGTAACCGGTATTCGGAATACCTTGCAGAAGAACCTCGATATCAAGCGTGATGCAGCTGCGTTTGTTGATGCCATTACTGCCGAGGATATTGGCAAGTTCCCAGATAAAAACGTTGCCGACGCATTACAACGCGTGCCAGGTGTATCGATCACGCGGGATGGCGGCGAGGGCAAAAACGTCAGTATCCGTGGCGTGAGTTCAGATCTCACACTAACGCTATTGAACGGCAACTATATCGCGACGGGCACGAACCAAACCAATCCCTCCCGGTCGTTCAACTATACCTTGCTGCCTAGCAACATGATCTCCAGCGTCGAGGTGTATAAGACGCCTGAGGCACGCATCGATGAGGGTGGCATCGGCGGCACGGTAATTATCAATACGCGCAAACCGCTGCAGATGGACAGCATGTCCGGCTACCTTTCCCTGGAAGGCACCTATTCTGATGTGACCGAGGATTGGGAAGGTCAGTACTCGGGGTTAATCAGCTGGAAAAACGAAAACGAGACATTTGGTGTCTTGGCTTCAGTCACGCAGCAGAACCGCACGGCGGTGTCAGAGTATGTGCGAACAGAGAATTGGCAGTACTTCTGTTCAGATGCACCTTTTGCTCCCTGTGGTGAGACGGCAGTCGAGTGGACAAAGCTCGAGACCGTTGATGGACGCACCATCCAAGGATATGCGCCGTTTGCTGTGGTGGTGGGACAAGGGACTGAGGAGCGAGACCGACTGGGTTATCAGTTGACTTTGCAATGGCAACCTTCCGATCGCTTTGAGGCAACGTTTAACTACATTGGCTCGGAGCTTGGGCAGGACTCGGAACTCATTGAAGAGAACGGTTACCAGAGTGACTTTTGGACTTCTCTGTCCTCAGCGTGGCCAACTTTCTGTTGCTATAAGCCTTCTATGATTACGGATTTCCGCGTCGAAAATAATGTCATCACGATGCTCCAAATGGAGGATCTTGATCCTAATGATGGCAATAGTTTCACGTCGATTGCTGGCGGCGGTTTTATCTATGAATCGGAATCTCACTCCGACACCTTTGATCTTGAAATGGCTTATTCCGGTGACAATTGGAAGGCGAGGGTCAATGTAGGCTTCACGGAGTCTGAGGGCGGGATTACGCGTGGTGTCTACCAGCGGTTTAAGGGCAATGCGACCTCATGGGGTTGGGATTTCGCCGCACCGCGTGCACTGCAACACAACGTGACAGACTACTACGCGTTCGACTGGCACCAACCCGACTACGCGGGCGATCACTCGGATGAGGAAACTTACGCGCAGATCGACGTATCGTTTGATACCGGATTTGGCATTTTTGAATCCGTCGATGTGGGTGCCAAATGGCGTGATCACGAAATCAACCGCAACAACGTCAACTCCTATTTTGACGAGGGTATTCCAGACAACTACGGCGGCGATTACTGGTGGTGCTCCACATGCGGATACTCTTGGCACCATGATCCGGCGAACTATCCTGACGCGTCAGTTGTTGCTACTTGGGTGGCGCAGGGCGAGGGCCTTACAGGAAAAATAGGGACCGGTTCCGACGGTCTGATGGGCGTAAACTGGAATTCGTTTGATTCATGGGTCTCTAATAGCTTCGACGAGACGGTCTCTACTAATCGGGCGACTGTTTTTGAGGTGAATGAGGAGATCACCAATCTTTACGTTCAAGGCAATTATGCTTTTGGCGCCATCAGTGGCAATGTCGGTCTCCGATACTCTAGAACCGAGAATGACTCCGCCTCGCAAGACCAGGGCCCCGGTGCAAGCGCCTCGGACATCATCGTGCGAAGCGGCAGTTTCAGTGAAATCCTTCCCAGCTTTAACCTCAAGTGGGACGCGGCAGAAGACCTCGTCGTCCGTGCGTCGGCGGCAAAGGTGTTGTCACGTGTTCAATACTCTGATTTGGGCGCGGCGCTGTTCTGGTACCCCGTCGCCGGCGGAATCGGCGCAGGCAACGGCGGTAATCCTGATCTCGAGCCGTTTCAGGCGACTCAGTTTGACGTAGGAGTCGAATGGTATTTTGCTGAAGGCTCCATTCTTGGTGCAACAGTGTTCCACAAGGATATCGACACCTTCGTCGTTAACGATACTTACATAACTGACCTTGAGTACGAGGGCCAAAGCTACCCAGTCAGTATCACGGGTCCAGCTAACGGTAGCGATGCGACGTCTGAAGGTATCGAAATCTACTACCAGCAAGCGTTTGAGTGGGGCGGCGGTATCTTTGCAAACTACACCTACACCGACACGTCACTGGCCACGCTGGAGTCAGCAACTGGCGAGACCCGAGAGATTCCTTTAACGGGCGCCTCCGAGAATCAGTACAACATATCGGCTTATTACGAGACCGATGTATGGAGCGCTCGGATCTCTTACAACTGGCGTGACAGCTGGGCAGCCTTTGAAAGCAATGGCCAAACTGTTTACACGGATGACTACGGTCAGGTCGACGCAAATGCTACTTATGCCGTGACCGACCAACTTCAGATCAACATCTCGGCTGTGAACTTAACCGAAGAAGACATCTATCAGTATTGGGGTGAAGAGGACCGTCCTTTAGACCGTCGCTACACCGGACGTCGATTCTATGTGGGGCTCAACTACAAGTTCTGATTGAGGAGTGAATAGTCCCGGCGGGATAGACCGGGTCGTGGCGAGGGTTACCAATGTCAGGTGTGACTTTGGTAACCCTTTAAGTCGAGAGCTTCATGGTAAATGTGCCTGAGGTTGCTCGGCTTTTTTTATGGGCTGCTGGTTCCTCAGTGCGCGCTGGTGGTGGTAGATGCAGG
>JAYNYK010000047.1:0-8450 GCA_038102985.1 Halieaceae bacterium | reverse complement strand
GCTTTTTTTATGGGCTGCTGGTTCCTCAGTGCGCGCTGGTGGTGGTAGATGCAGGTTTGGCGCTGGATAATAGCTGGGTGGTCGATGGGAGGCATCGCAAGTGATGCGCTGTTGCATTGGATGGGTAGTCGCCATTGCCATCTCGGCTTCCACGGCGGCTGAGGAGGCACAGTTGAGTAGTGAGGCGTTTCGCCCCGCCATTTTCCAAGTGCCGAATGATGGCGTGCTTCGTTATCGGTTGAGTGCGCCTCCGTCGATTCAGGGCACCGATAGTGCGCCTCTGGTCGTTTTTTTGCACGGTGCGGGTCAGCGAGGCGAGGATAATGTGAGCCAGCTGGAGCATGGTGCGCTAGATATTCACCGCTTCAGCCAGCAACAAGACAGTCCCGCCTTTATCCTCGCTGCACAGGTACCAGCAGAAGAGCAGTGGGTTGATACGCCCTGGTCCGACGATACGCATCGTATCCCCCATCAGCCCTCGCGTTCCATGCGGCTTCTGATGGCGCTTATTGATAACGTGATTGACGACGCTCCGATCGACAAGCACCGCGTTTACCTAGCGGGCTTATCCATGGGGGGATTCGGCGTGTGGGATTTACTCGCCCGGCGACCACAGTTCTTTGCCGCAGCGATTCCGGTTTGCGGCGGCGGCGATATCGCTACGGCTAATGTCATTAAAGGCACGCCAATCTGGGCATTTCACGGCGCAGATGATGTGGTGGTTAAACCCCGTCGTAGCAGAGATATGGTACGAGCACTGCGCGCGGTCGGCGGGCAGCCCAAGTACACCGAATATGAAGATGTTGGCCACGACGCGTGGACACTCGCTTTCGCGGATTCCGAAGTGATGGCCTGGATGTTTTCGCAATCGTTATGATTTTGACTTCGGTTTTTGGTTGCGAGCTGACTTTGCAGAGGTGGGCGATGGGTTTTGCTGGTGGGCGCGCCCGCGTTCTGAGGCGGCTCTTCTCCCGGGTGAGTAACGATAAATAATGGTTCGCGCAGCTGACCATATTGTTCCCGCGGTACATGAGTGGACTGAACACGTTGGTGTTTATCAGGTACCGCGCCAGCTGACGGTCAGCGCCAGCAGCCGGGTGTTTATTGGCATAGCCGAATACGCGGTGTGTGAACTGGAGGCACTTAAGTTTGAGGCTACGCTCCACGAGTCGACCGTGGTGGCGGCTGACCTGCAATTTTCAGAGGACCTTCGTTGCCCGGAGGGTGGCTATCAATTGGCGATTACCGCCCATGGATTAGTCGTCTCCGCCAGCGGGAAAGAGGGTGCCTTCTGGGGTCTACAAAGCCTTCTGCAGGCGCTTGACGCCGCAGAACATGCGAGCGATCACCCGACCGAGTTGACGCGGGGGATCGTTGTCGACTCACCCAGATTCCCCTACCGGGGAATGCACCTTGACGTCAGCCGCCACTTTTTCTCCGTGGCAGATGTAAAGCGATATATCGATCTGCTGGCGCTGCACAAGTTCAACTATTTTCATTGGCACTTGAGTGACGATGCAGGGTGGCGGATCGAAATCAAACAATTTCCGGATCTGACCGCTTTGGGTTCTAAGCGTTCGGGAACGGTCTTGGGATTTCCCCTTAATCCGGGGGCGCGGTCCGATAATGTGGAATACGGCGGCTTCTATACTCAGGATGAAGTGAAGGAGGTCGTAAGGTATGCGAGTGATAGGTGCGTCACGGTCGTTCCAGAAATTGATGTGCCGGGTCATGCCTCCGCCATTCTGGCCGCTTACCCCGAGTTGGCATGCGCAGGCCACACCTCTGAGGTAAAGGCGTTTTTTGGAATCTTCCCCGACGTTCTCTGTCTCAAAGGCGCAACATTCGACTTTCTCCGCGGTGTCTTTGCTGAATTGGCCGAATTATTTCCGGGGCCGTACATCCACATCGGTGGTGACGAGGTTTTGACCACGAGGTGGTCAAAATGCGAAGCCTGCCAAGACGTGATGAGAGAGGCGAACATTAATAATGTTTCGCAGTTGCAGGGGGTGTTCACAGCGAGAGCGTGTGAGCTGGTAAGAGGGCTTGGTAAACAGCCGATTGCCTGGGCTGACGTTGCGCATAGCGACGTCGACCCGATGGTGGTCATGCCATGGTGGGGTAAAGCACAGGCCGAGGTAGCAGCAGAGGCCGGTCACACATTGATCATGGCCCCGGTCGAGCACGCCTACTTTGACTTTTACCAATCTCACTCCTTGGACGAACCATTGGCAATTCATCCTCAGGCGATTAATGCCCTGACGCGACTGTCAGACGTATACGATTTTGACCCTCTTGCTTACATCGAAAGCGAGGTGACGCAAAGTCGGGTAATTGGCGGTCAGGGTAATGTTTGGACCGAGTACATCAGAACCTTCGGTGACATCGAGAGAATGGTGCTGCCAAGAATGTCAGCGCTTGCCGAGGTTTTATGGACGCCCCAGAGTCGCCGGTCTTGGCATGACTTCTTGATTCGGTTGTCGTCTTTAGAAGAATACTTGGCCCGCAAGCAATACACGCCCAGCAACAGCCATCTCAAGCCTCATATCGAGGCGGTTTGGTGCGATGGCGCGTTTCGGCTAGTCATGGATAGCCCCGCGGACATTGTGTACACCTTGGACGGTACGCTGCCCGACGCGGACTCTGATCGGTATGTGGGGCCACTCCACCTGAGCAACTCTGCGCGGATTTGTGCTGCGGCCTTGGTAGATGGCTGTCTGATTGGTGAGGTGCGCCTATCTTTAGAAAAACATCTTGGGCTCGATCAAGTCATTCACCTCAATGCCGCGCATGGGGTTGCCTGTGAGCCCGGGGCACAGAATCTGATTAATGGAGTCCTCGCTCATGATCGATTGTTCGATTTCACCCAGTGGGCTCGCTTTGAGGGTGTGGACATGGATGCCACCATCCAATTTGATGAGCCCACTGTCGTATCGAGTATCCGATTGGGTTTCGACGCGACCGGTCACCGGAACTTACACAGACCCAGCGCCTTTTCCATTTTCGCAGGGACTGCTCGTGATGATACCGCGCTGCTCGTTCGAATAGACAAGGAGGAGATTCTCGGGGCTGGCGGGGCGTTGGAGTGCGTGATATCGCCAGCTAAAGTCAATTCGCTCAGGGTGGTGGCCCATAACAATGAGGTCGCTTGGTGCTGCAGCAGTGAGGCGATGTTGCCTACCACAATCTTCATCGATGAGATTGTGGTGCACTGAGCAATGCCCATGACTCCCTCGCCAGCAATGTCTGTTCTCTCTTCGATCGATTGGGCAATTATCTTTCTTACGCTGTCGCTATCGCTGGTCATCGGTTTGTTGGTCAGAAATAAAGTCGCTGAAGGCGGTGTGGCCGGCTACTTCGTCGCGGGACGGGATATGCCTTGGTGGTTACTGGGTACTTCCATGGTGGCAACGACTTTTGCCTCTGACACACCGCTGGTGATCACCGGATGGGTGGCAGCCTATGGTATTTCTGGCAATTGGTTTTGGTGGGGCGGTGTGATCGCGGCCGTTGCTGTGGCAACAATATTTGCCCGTCACTGGCGAGCCTCTGGCGTGGTCACAGACGCGGAACTATGCGAGCTGCGTTACGGGGGCTCGGCTGCCACGACGTTGAGAACATTCAAGGCTGCGTTAAACGCACTGGTAGTGAATAGTGTGGTGCTGGGCTGGGTTTTGGCTGGCATGGCCAAGATTGCCGAGCCCTTTATGGATTGGAGGCGACTTCTTGGCGATCAGGCATATTCTTTTGCCGCGTCCCAGCTACCCGATTATTTGGTTTTCCAGTCGGTCGATAACAGCATTACGCTCATCGTATTGCTCTCGGTTACGTTAGCGTACTCGGCATTAGGCGGTCTCCGCGCAGTGATTTTGAACGATCTGTTTCAGTTTTTTCTAGCGATCGTCATGTCCATTCTGTTTAGCGTGTTGGTAGTTCAATCGGTTGGTGGCCTCGAGGCAATGTGGTTGAGGCTTGAGACGCTCTATCCCGTTCAGAGTGAGACTTCAAGCGCGGCAGTAGGGCTCTCCCACGAGGCAGTGAAGTCTTTCATTCCCGCCTTTGGTGACAGTGTGATGGGCGGGTTGGGCATGCCTTTCTCTGCCTTTCTGATGACGATTGGTGTGCTGTGGTGGACCAATGCTGCCGTCGATGGCTCGGGCTTCACTGCTCAGCGGCTATGTACGGCTAGAACTGAGAGTGACGCTGAAAAAGGCGCCCTATGGTTTGCGTTTGCTCACTTTGTGCTCAGATCGTGGCCGTGGGTCATCGTCGGTGTTGCAGCGCTGGTGGTTTATCCCCAACAAGACGTAGAACGCGTCGTGGAGGCAGCAAATCAGTGCGAGTTCGATTCGACACGCTGCTCCGTTGAGATGAGGCAGTGTTTAGATGATCGATACCAGTGTGAAATCCGAGAATATGCGCTGTTGTATCGAGCCGACACCGGGAGTCAATCAATAACAAATGACGATAGCGACAAAGTTCCCGTCGTATTCCAACAAGATAGGGAGCGAGCATACCCGGCACTGCTGAAAGATATTCTTCCCACAGGCTTGCTGGGTCTGGCATTGGCATCTCTGATGGCCGCGTTTATGTCTACCGTATCCACCCTGATCAATTGGGGTGCTGCTTATCTGGTGAACGACGTCTATGTTCGATTCATCAATCACGAGGCATCTGGGAGACGTTTGCTTATGGCCGGTCGCTTGGCCACGGTGATGATTACCCTATTGGCGGTGGTGGTGGCCGCTTCGATTGAGAATATTGGCGTCATGTGGGAGCTATACGGAGGGCTGATGGCGGGCCTCGGCTTGCCCCACCTCCTCCGTTGGTTGTGGTGGCGAGCTAACGCCTGGACAGAGATTGCGGGGATGTCAGTGGGGTTTGCGCTAGCATTGGGTAATTATATTTATGGCCAAATTTGGGGTTTCCCTGAGCAGCAGATCTCGGTGTTGCCGTCCGTCCTTGCTTCGCACCCCATTCATGTCATCACCTGGATTGCGCTGGGGGCATGTGTGGCGGCGCTGGTAGCTACCGTCGTTACTAAGCCGGTAGAGCCGGGGCAACTTGCACTATTTGCGAAGACAATCCGGCCGAATGGGTTCTGGGGCAGCTTTTCCAGCGGTTTATCTGGTGGGCGATCGCTTAATTATCTTCTCTTGAGCTGCCTGATCAGCATCGTGTCGATTTATGCAGGAATTTTTGGCATTGGTTTTTTGCTCCGACTTGAACCGATGAAAGGTCTGCCGCTTGTCGCTGTCTCAATCGCGACCCTGATTGTTCTCATTAGACGTATGAATGCGATTGATTTGATCGCAACAGATGCCGAGGTAGCTAAGTGAGGGCTACCTATTTTCAACACCTTCTCTCGCTGGTCATACGTCTCAGCACCCCATTGGTAAGGGAATGTTCGAGATGAGATTTGGCGTTGATGTAGGCGGAACAAAGATAGAGCTCTCGATCTTCGATAGCGAGTATCGCTGCACCTCTACGAAGCGCATACCCACTCCTACCGACGATTACGAGACGTTTCTATCGGTAATCACGGACCTCATCTTCGACGCTGAGTCGGAAGGTGGCGCTGCCACATCGATAGGTTTAGGTTTGCCCTGTCTTTTTGACAGTGCAGGCGCGGCCCTTTCTGCCAGCATACCAGCGATTAATCGACAGCCCGTTCGCATAGATCTAGCGCGCGCACTGGGCAGACCCGTCGTCTTTGAAAATGACGTCAACACCTTTGTTTATTCCGAAGCAAGCGGCGGCGCTGGAAAGGGGGTTTCCAAAGTACTCGGCGTAGTTTTGGGAACAGGCGTGGGCGGTGGGCTATGTATCGATGGCAATATTTATAGCTCGAAACAGGGTGTGGCATTTGAGTTTGGTCATATCCCGATGCCAGCTGCACTGTTGGCTCGTTATCAAATGGAGCCGAGACAATGCGGTTGTGGTGCAAGCGGGTGTTACAACGAGTACCTCTCTGGGCGGGGCTTGTCCTGGATGGCAGCCCACTTCGGTTCAGGTAGCCTCGCAGCCGAGACACTTATCGAGCAACTCGATACAGAGCCCGCGGCCCAAAAGGCCTTTGCAGCATATGTGGACTGTTTGGGCGCATTCCTTGCTCAGCTTATGCTCCTTTATGATCCCGACGTCATTGTATTAGGTGGAGGAATGTCAAAAGTGAAGCGCCTTTACGGCGACTGCCAGCAAGCTGCGGCACCTCACTTAATGCCAGGTGTGCAACTCGCGCCCGTGCTGCCTCCGGTTTTTGGGGACGCCAGTGGTGCGCGCGGGGCGGCAATGCTGGGTGCTCATCAGGTCGAATTAGCCAGATGATTTCGGCGCTGATCGACGCGGAGATTTTTGACGGTGATCGACTGCTGTCTCGGCACGCGCTGATCATAGATGGGCAAATTATTCGCGACCTAGTGTCTGCTGTCCATTTGCCAGACGATGTCGAGCAAGTAATTAGTTTGAAAGGTCATTCAATCGTACCGGGCTATATCGATCTTCAAATAAATGGGGGGGGCGGAGTGTTGTTCAACGACGCACCGTCCGTTGATTCGATCAGAACAATGGGTAACGCCCATGCCCGTTTTGGCACCACGGCGTTCCTACCCACCTTGGTAACAGACAATTTCGAGGTTATGGCAGCTGCGATAACCGCGGTGCAAGAGGCCATGACCAGCAACACTCCCGGCGTCTTGGGAATACATCTAGAGGGCCCGTTCCTGAATCCAGCCAAGCGCGGAATACATGACGCGAGCAAGATGTGCCGATTGGATGACGAAGCGCTTGAGATCGTTTTATCACTCTCTCAGGGCGTGACGCTCCTGACTTTAGCACCAGAGTTGACTACGCCAGAGATGATTGAGCGCCTGTCTAAGGCGGGAGTCATTGTCTCAATTGGCCATACCGAGGCGACTTATGAGCAGGTGCGGGACGCGTTGGCGGCTGGCGCGACAGGGTTTACCCATCTCTACAATGCGATGACCCCCGTTCACAGCCGCGAGCCAGGTGTTGTCGGGGCGGCGCTGGAGCATGACGAAAGCTGGTTCGGCATTATTGCTGACGGCCATCACGTTCATCCTGCGACGTTTAATCTGGCCGTCAGATCGAAAAAGCGGGGAGGTGCGGTGCTTGTCACTGACGCAATGCCCTCGGTTGGTTCAGATTGCAAAACCTTTAGCCTCCACGATGAGGAGATTGAAGTAATCGATGACCGTTGCATCACAACTAATGGGGTGTTGGCGGGCTCCAACCTGAATATGGCCACAGCGGTGCGCAATGCTGCCAGATTTTCACCCATAGGCTGGCAGGAAGCGGTTCGTATGGCGTCCCGCTACCCCGCAAAAGCTGTGGGCCTATCCGCCAGTTTGGGCGATCTGTCGCCCGGTAAGCAAGCGAGCTTTGCGGTTCTTGACGCGGGCTTCGCGGTGATACAAACGTGGATTGCGGGGCAGTGCGTTTACGACAGTCAGTCCGGTGAGTGAGGCAGGTTAGGTTTTATGGAAGTGTTGATTGTGGAAAATGCCGCTGTTGCCGCCATGTTGGGTGCGGGGCGTGTAGCCGAGCTATTGGCAATGAAACCTAGCGCGGTTTTGGGTCTAGCCACAGGAAGCACGCCAATCGCCATTTATCAGGAGCTGGTGTCACGTTATCGACGGAATCAAATTTCGTTCGCGGACGTCGTCACGTTTAATCTCGATGAGTACGTAGGCTTGACCAGCGGAAGTCCTCACAGCTATCGGTCATTTATGGACCGAGAGCTCTTTGATCATGTGGATATCAGTTCTGAGAATACGCATTTTCCTGCTTGCCATCCTGGAGATAATCCTAGGCTGGTGGGTTCTGAATATGAGGCCAAAATTATTGATGCTGGAGGAATCGACCTGCAGATTTTGGGCATCGGGCGCAATGGGCACATTGGCTTTAATGAGCCAGGCTCAAGCTTGTCATCGAGAACTAGGATCAAGACATTGACCAAGTCGACCGTGCACGACAACAGCAGGCTGTTTTCCGAGGGGGACTTTCAACCTCATCTCGCAATGACTATGGGTATTGCAACGATTTTGGAGGCCAGACGCACAATTTTGTTTGCCACTGGGGAACACAAAGCAGCTGCTGTTCGTGATGCGATAGAAGGCCCCGTGTCGGCCAGATGTCAGGCCTCTTCCCTGCAACTGCATGAGCGGGCGACTTTCGTCTTGGATGAGGCCGCGGCTTCACTGCTTGAATATAGCGACTACTATCAATGGGCAAATGCCGAGAACGAACCGCTGATGCGGGAGTTTGGCCATTTTTATGAGCTTCAGGGCCGCTGACCTTGTACGTGCGTTATGTCACTAAAGTGGTGTTTTGGTGCCGCTACTTACCTCTCGATAATGCCGCATGTTGTTGAAGCTCTGAGAGCTACAATGACTGACCCTTACAAGGTAACTGCCCGGTCACTACCTTTC
>JAYNYK010000046.1:1863-22588 GCA_038102985.1 Halieaceae bacterium | reverse complement strand
GCAGTTGCTCAATGACGCCTGCGAAATAATCGGGAAGATTGTTCAGCCGCGCCACATAATCGATTGCATCCTTCTCAGAGGCGATGGTGTGAACGTTAATCAACAGACTCACGGCGCTGGTATGGGGCCCGCGATATTGATGAATAATATAGCGGTGGTGCCGATAAGATGCGCCTGCGATGGTGCGCTCTAAATCGCGCCGATAAAGCTGATAGGAAAGCAGGCGCGCCCGTGACAATTGGGAGGTATCAATAGCCTTGAGGAATGTGAGGCGTTGTCTTGCAATATCGAGTGACTCGAGCTGAAACGCCTCCGATACGTTATTCCATTGATCCTGATAATCGGTGACACCAAGATAACTGGCGCTGGCGGGAGAGCGAATCAAATCCTCTTCCCAGGTCGCTGCAAAAAAACGCTCAAGACGTTGCTGCTCGGCAGATACCGGCTCCTGCGATTCAGGCGTCTTTAGCGTTTTATCAGCCCCGCTGTCGCATGAGATCAACAGCAGTGATGCGGTCAGACCGGCGACAATACGGACACTTGCCCGCCGGCAAAACGATCTAAAAAAACAGTGCGGAAAGAGAGTAAAAAGGTAAAGGAGCATAAGGGTACCCTTGGGGGAAGTAGCCGAGCGGGCGGCGATATCTGCTGATGTTCGCAGAAGTTTCCTCATTTGAGGCGGGAGCTTGAATGATAATCGCCCCGGCACTCCATAATACTGTATAAAAATACAGTATTATGGAGTGATGGCGCTTTGGCTCTGTCTACGTTTCGATGCATTACCGCTGGAAGCTTTGCTATCACCGCAGAGCTCGCATACCGATATAGCGCTGGTCGTGAGCAGTCAACGACGGATTCTGACCTGTAACGAATTCGCTCAATTATCTGGTGTGAAACCGGGGCAAAGTATCAGTACAGCACAGACATTACTTGCCCATCAGAAAAGTCGCTTCTGGGAGCGTTCGCCCGAAGCAGAAAGTACCCTGCTACAACAGTTATTGGGTTGGGCTTACGGAATTTCACCTCACTTACAGCAGTGGCAAGACAATGCCTTGATGATTGAAATTGGTAGTTGCCTTCGCCTGCACCATGGCCTGGAGAAACTCCTGAAGCGTGTTGACGCTGAAATAGGTTTGCGCGAACTCTCAGTGACAACAGGGATAGCAGAAACCCGTGCCGCGGCTTGGCTTTTGAGTCATGCCGACCCGTATTTAAGCTGCCGGGCCGAATTGCCTCTTGAAGAGCGCATTGCACGACTCCCGCTGAAACTGTTAGCGACAGAATTTCCGCAGGTTGTGACGCGACTTGAAAAAGCGGGGATCACACAATTTGCGCATTTGTCTCGCATCTCTCCAGCCGAACTGGGCAAACGATGTGGGGTGCCTTTTATCGACTGGCTGGATCGCCTTATGGGACGGCAGCAAGAACCCGTTATCGTCTACGAGCCACCTCAATACTTTAAAGATACGCTCTGGTTTGGATTTGATATTTGCAATCAACAAGAACTCCACCCAGCCATGGAACGTTTACTGGCGCACTTCTGTAAATTTCTGAAGAACACTCAACTCTCCTGCGGCATGATCGAGTGGCAGTATTTGCAGCGACAAGGCTCAGCCGAATCGGTCAGAGTTTTTTCAGAGACGGCTCAACAGCAACCGCAGCAGTGGCTTGAACTGTCATGCCTGCAACTAGAGAAAAAAACCCTGCCAAAAGATGTTGAGGGGCTATCACTCATAGTAGATCACTTACAAGAAAATACGCCGCCACCACAAGATTTATTCCATGCAGATGTCAGTCGTACCTCACGATATGAACTGGCCGATCGCCTACGCAGTCGACTTGGACTCAAGGCGGTTGGATACATCGACTACCGTAACGAGCACTTGCCCGAAGCGGCTATTGTAAAAACACATTCGCCGATGCCACCCCATAACAGAGAAATCACATCACTTGGACAACGCCCATTCTGGCTATTTCCTGAGCCTCATCCCATTCACCAGACAGCACAGGCACTGTGCTGGAACGGCGTATTGGAGATTCTGCATGGCCCCGAGCGAATTGAAGATCACTGGTGGAGCTCTCCTGTCAGTCGTGACTACTACATTGCCTGTACACCACAAAAACAACCCGTGTGGATCTATCAGGACAGACATAACCGGCGCTGGTACCTACATGGACTTTTTGCCTAAAAGCAACCGACCACCCGTTAATGTTGGAAAAACCAGCTGACGCTCTCTTTACCAGAAGCCCTTCAGGTAGCCGCATCGTGCAGCACTGCTCCCACCGCAGCAGCGTAATCGATAGGCATACCTAGTGAGCGATTCATCTCCGCCGATACTTCTTTGGTTGGGACTCCGGCGTTGGCGACTACAACCACACCAGGTCCTTGGGTGAAAAACCCAGGTCCGTGATTGTTTCGAGAAACTCTTTGCGTAGAGTTTCACTGACTTCAGGTGACCGTGAAAGGAGCCATAAGTAATCGCGATTGAACCCAGAGACAAAAGCGTGCTCATAATTTTCACCGAGCCCAAACACAATATAGCTGCCATAAAACGGACCAAAGAAAGAGACTTTCAAATGGGCGACCGTGGGCGAACCAACAAAGCGTGCGACACCCTCCGCCTCTCGCCAGCGCCCCTCTGCGCTATCAAAGCCTCGATTCAAAACACCGATGCTGCCGTCGGAATTAGTGCTATAGGTCGCCGTGACCTCGCTTAAACCGCGCTCAAAACTATGATCGAGCCTTGCTATCTCATACCAGGTACCCAGGTAACGTTCCTGATCAAAACCAGTAACCGGCTCGATACCTTCGGGAATACCGGTACAGCCCAATAACGCAAGGCAACATATGCCCACCAATCCATAGCCTACCCGTCTTATTTTGCTCACCGTTGTTCTCCTCGAAATCCGCAGATCCAACTTGGCCCAGCAGCACTTTCAGACCGGACCATAGAAAAATAGTCTACGTCATTTCTGCAAACCTCTTTTCAATAGCACCAATATCTCGATAATATACTGTTTATTTATACAGTATATTGATGTACGCCGAACTGCACTGCCTGAGTAACTACAGCTTTCTGCGTGGCGCCTCTACACCGGACGAACTGGTAAAACGCGCGGCCGACTGCGAGTACCGCGCGCTGGCTATCACAGACGAGTGCTCCCTGGCCGGCATTGTCAAAGCACATGTCGCCGCCAAGGAACAGGGTGTCAAATTAATTGTCGGCAGCGAATTCACTTTAACCGAAGGTCTAAGGCTGGTTGCCTTGGTGCCGAATCGGGAAGCCTATGGAGAGCTCTCTGGACTGATCAGTCGCGCCAGAAGACGTAGCAGCAAGGGGGAGTACGTTGTCCATTTGCGCGATATTATTTTTCATCTCAAACGCTGCCTGCTGATTCTGTTACCCGATGACACAGACAAACAACATGTTCACCTGCAACAACTGGCAAGGCTCTGCAAAAATCGAGTATGGATAGGCGTTAGCCGCCTGCTCGGTAATGATGAATGGCGACGTTTTAAGCATCGTTACCACATAGCCCAAACACTGCAGGTTCCCATGGTGGCTTGCGGCGAAGTGCAGATGCACAGTGCAAAGCGAAAAGCACTACACGATGTTCTCACGGCTATTCGAACCCAGACACCTATTCAACAGCTAGGCCCCCGACGGCTGACCAATAGTCAGCAACATCTCCGCACCCTGAACGCGCTTACCTCTCTGTACCCGGAAACCCTGATGACGGAAACCTGTCGCATTGCGGAGCAATGCGATTTCAGTCTCGATGAACTGCGCTATGAATATCCAGAAGAAGTCGTTCCATCAAACCATACTGCCAACAGCTATCTCCGGCAGGAAGTGGCTTCTGGCGCGACACGCCGCTGGCCATCGGGCGTCCCTGAACACATCCAGCAACGTATTCATCATGAGCTGGATCTTATTACGGAACTCTCCTATGAATATTACTTTCTGACGGTATATGACATCGTTAGGTTTGCACGATCCCGTGGCATTCTTTGTCAGGGTAGAGGCTCTGCGGCCAATTCTGTTGTCTGCTATTGCCTGCATATCACAGAAGTTTCCCCTGATCAGGTCTCACTACTATTCGAACGCTTTATCTCTCGGGAACGGGATGAACCTCCTGACATTGACGTGGACTTTGAACACGAAAGACGCGAAGAAGTCATTCAATATATCTATGAAAAATATAGCCGCCGGCGCGCCGCACTGGCTGCAACTGTTATCACTTACCGGTCCCGAAGCGCCGTGAGAGATGTGGGTAAAGCCATGGGCTTTGACCCTGTACTGATTGATGACTTGGTCAGTTCGCTAGCTTGGTGGAATCGCGAACGAGAGCTGGCCAGCCGCTTCCACCAGCAAGGAGTGCCTCGCTCGGAAGAATTGGCGACACACTTTCTAGCGCGGGTTCAGGAAATTCTTGGCTTCCCGCGGCATCTGTCTCAGCATGTTGGGGGCTTTGTCATCAGTCGCGGGCCCATCTCCAATCTGGTCCCAGTAGAAAATGCCAGCATGCCGGATCGCACTGTCATTCAATGGGATAAGGAAGATATCGAAGCGCTGGGACTACTCAAGGTTGATATTCTCGCGCTGGGCATGCTGTCCGCCATCCGTAAAACGCTGGAGATGGTTCATCGCGATCATGCCGACATCCAGTACATGCAGGACATTCCCCGAGAGGATGCGGCAACCTATCGCATGCTCCAGAAAGCCGACACGTTGGGCGTATTCCAAATCGAATCGCGGGCACAAATGTCGATGCTGCCCAGACTTAAGCCCGCCTGTTTTTACGACCTGGTAATTGAGATTGCGATTGTCCGGCCGGGCCCGATTCAAGGTGATATGGTTCATCCTTACCTGCGACGTAAAGCGGGTCTGGAACCGATCAGCTACCCCAGCAAAGAAATCGAATCGGTATTGTCGCGCACTTTAGGCGTGCCTATTTTTCAGGAGCAAGTCATTCGGTTGGCCATGGTAGCGGCAGGGTTTACCGGAGGAGAGGCAGATGCCCTGCGGCGAGCCATCAGCAACTGGGGGAAGAACAGCAAACTGCTCTCTTTTGAGCAAAAACTTAAACAGGGTATGACAAAGAAGGGCTACACGCCTGAATTTGCAGATCGCCTGTTTAATCAGATAAAGGGTTTTGGCGGATACGGGTTTCCGGAGTCACACTCGGCGAGCTTTGCCTTGCTGGCCTACATTTCGGCGTGGCTCAAATATCATCACCCCGCAGCTTTTTATGTCGGTTTACTCAACAGCCAGCCAATGGGTTTTTACTCGCCTTCACAATTGATACAGGACGCACGCAGGCACAACATTCTGATACTCCCTATTGATGTCAATCAGAGCACATGGGACCACCAGCTCTTGTCGACGACCGATCGCCATCAGCCTCCGATCAGGTTGGGGCTGAGATTAGTCAAAGGTCTCAGTGAGTTGGTCGCCAAACGAATCGAGGAATCACGCCGGGCTCAACCATTCATCAGCGTGGCTGATTTACGACAGCGAGCATCTGTGGATCGTGGCAGCATAGAGGCTCTGGCTGCGGCCGATGCCCTTGCAGGCATTAGTGGGCATCGCTACCAGTCCCACTGGCAAACCATGGCACTCGAAGATCATCGCCCACTGCTAGCGAATCACGCTGCTACACCCTACCAGGTTGATGACATGGCGTTGCCAGCACCGAGCCTGATTGAAGAGGTTATTGCAGATTACCAAAGCACTGGCGTTACTCTGCGCGCACATCCACTGGCACTGCTGCGTAAACAGCCGCCTTTCACTCAGTGCCAGCAACAGAAGCACCTTGAAAAGCTGAATAATCACCGCTTTGTTCGAGTAGCCGGCTTGGTGACCTGCCGCCAACGTCCGGGCACGGCTTCGGGGGTAGTATTTTTGACGCTGGAAGACGAGACAGGAAATATCAATGTGATTGTCTGGCCAGCTGTGCAGGAGCGATATCGTCAGGCCTTAATGACAGCCCAGCTGTTACTGGTAAAAGGTACGGTTGAATCTCGCGAAGGGGTGGTACATGTGATCGCCAGTACCCTCGAGGATCACAGTGACAGTCTAGCCGCTATGATCATTCACAGCAGAGATTTTCACTAGGCGGCATCTACTCATTGTCAGAGCGCACCTCGGCTTCCAACCACCCCGCCGACGACTCCCTCAATCTGAATTCAATTGGACGGCAACACACCTGGCAGTCCTCTATGTATTCGCCACCCACGTCCTCCGGGTTCAACAAGACCTCTATGGATTCTCCGCAATAGGGGCAGTAAATACTGCTTTCCTGCAAGCCGGGAGATGTCATGCCTGACTAACCCAGCTCCTCCAAGACAGATACAGCAGCAGGCGTCGCCGTCGGCTCAAACACCAGCGCACTGTCGACAATCGGCTCATCCCGAAACATTTTGCGGTCTTTGCGATAATCCTGAGGGTTCATCCAAGGCATGCGGTCCCCCTGCTTGGGAAATCGATGCATGACTCGCTGCATATAGCCTGCCGAAAAATCATCAATCCAAAATCGCCGACTCATTGTGGAAGCCAGTTCATCAGAGATTCGTGGCGTGACGGTCTCCATGCCTTCGGTCCGCATATGATTGAGCAATCGACACAACCATGTCGCTATCAGATCAGCCCGCAACGTCCAAGATGCATTGATATAACCGAAGGTGTGCACCATATTCGGAATGTTCGAACACATCATGCCCTTGTAGGTCCACTCGTTTGCCAGATCGATTGCTTCACCATCCAGGGTAAATTCAGCCCCACCCAATATCACCAATTCCAAACCGGTTGCACAGACAATGACGTCGGCATCAACATGTTCACCCGAGGCCAACTGGATGCCACGATCGGTAATTTTTTCGATGTGGTCGGTAACTACCGACGCCTTGCCAGACTGAATAGCGCGGAACAAGTCATCATCTGGCACGAGGCACAGCCGCTGGTCCCAAGGGTTGTAGCGCGGTGTAAAGTGCTTCTCGACATCCACCAAGTCCCCGATTTCCTGTCGCACCTTCTTCAGCAACGAGCGTTTCACCACGCCTGGAGCAACCCGGGTCAGCCGGTACATCCACTGCTGCCAAAGGGTATTACGCCATCGCACGATGTCATAAGCGAGCCGGGATGGCAGATAACGCCGCAACCAGTTAGCGAACCCATCCACCGAGGGACGGGACACCACATAGGTGGGTGACCGCTGGACCATTGTCACGTGCGCGGCTTTACGGGACATGTTAGGAACAAGCGTCATAGCCGTGGCACCCGAGCCAATAATCGCCACCCTCTTATCTTCGTGATTCAGGGAGTCAGGCCAAAACTGGGGATGAATCCATTCCCCCCGGAAGTTTGACTTGCCCTCAAACTCCGGCTCGTAACCCTGCTGGTAACTGTAGTAACCCGCGCACATCATTAAAAAGGTGCATCGGTAATGCCTGATGCCCTCGAGGGTCTCCACAGTCAACTGCCACTGGCCTCGCTGGCTGCACCAGTCCGCCGACACCAGTTTTTGACGAAAACGAATACGATCTCGGATACGGTACTCATCCGCGGTATCCTTGACGTAACTCAGAATAGAGGGGCCGTCTGCGATACTCTTATCGGCCTCCCACGGCTTAAAGTCATATCCCAGTGTATGCATGTCGCTGTCTGATCGTATCCCCGGATAGCGAAATAGATCCCAGGTACCGCCAATCGCGTCTCGCCCCTCCAAAATGACGAAGCTACGGTCCGCACAATCTCTCTGTAATCGCACTGCGGTGCCAATACCCGACAAACCTGCGCCAATAATGATCACGTCGAAGCTTTCCGCGTCAGCGGTCACCGAACCCGTTATTTTGACCTCTGAGTTCATAACGCCCTCCTCCCAAGCGGCAACCTGCGCTTGTGTCCCGGCACCACCTTCATTCACGGCATCATGGGCACCATTTGAAGCAGGTTGCCTGCACACTGTAGCGGTTTTCGGGGTCCCGCGTGCCAAAAAGCCCATGATCTCGTCTATTGGTGCTGCCTACCTTTTTGCGCAGCCAACCGCAAACGTAGCGCGTTTAACTTGATGAAACCCTCCGCATCTTTCTGATCGTATGCGCCGCCGTCGGATTCAAAAGTTGCAATTTTTGCATCAAACAGCGAATCGCTGGATCGACGCCCCACGACCGTGATGTTGCCCTTGTACAAAGACAGCCTCACTTCGCCATTGACCTCGGCTTGAGTCTGATCAATGGCCGCCTGCAGGGCATGCCGCTCGGGCGACCACCAGTAGCCGTTGTAAATCAGTTTGGCGTACCGCGGCATGAGCTCATCTTTCAAATGCGCCACTTCGCGATCGAGTGTGATGGATTCCATCGCCCTGTGGGCACGCAACAGGATGCTGCCGCCCGGCGTTTCGTAGCATCCCCGAGACTTCATTCCAACGTAACGATTTTCAACAATATCAGCACGCCCAATGCCATTGGCGCCCCCCCGCTCATTCAGTGCGGTCAACACTTGAGCCGGCGTCAACGACTGACCGTCGATCGCGACCACGTCGCCCGCCTCGAATGTCAGCGTCAGCTCTTCAGGTCGATCTGGCGCCGCCTGAGGGCTCACCGTCCAACGCCACATATCTTCCTCGGGCGGCATCCAGGGGTCTTCCAGCACGTCACCCTCGTAGGAGATATGAAGCAGATTCGCATCCATGGAGTAAGGCGACTTTTTCTGAGCTTTGGCGAAATCCACCGGAATATCGCGTTCCCGGCAATAGGCCATAAGCGCCTCACGGGAGTTGAGGTCCCACTCCCTCCACGGCGCAATCACTTGAATGCCCGGCTTCAGCGCATAAGCACCGAGTTCAAAACGCACTTGATCGTTACCTTTGCCCGTTGCCCCATGAGCGATTGCATCGGCACCCGTCTCATTGGCAATCTCAACCAGTCGTTGTGCGATGAGCGGGCGAGCAATTGACGTGCCCAGCAGGTACTCACCTTCATAAACAGTATTGGCGCGAAACATCGGAAAAACAAAGTTTTTCACAAAGGACTCGCGAAGATCCTCAATGTAGATCTCCTCGACCCCCAATGCCTGTGCTTTCGCACGAGCGGGTTCGACTTCCTCTCCTTGGCCGATATCTGCGGTAAATGTCACTACCTGACACTGATAGGTTTCCCGCAGCCACGTCACGATGACCGAGGTATCGAGACCGCCCGAGTAAGCCAATACGACTTTATTGATCGTCGACATAACTTCACCTGATAAAAAAGGGGGCGTAGTGTACGACTGCAACTCCTTGCATACCAGACAGCAGCCTTGCGATCTATGACCTCTGCTACACTTGCGCCTGGTACGAGGCCCCTATCGGCATGACTGCGCTCACTTTGACACTACCAGACGACTGGCACATCCACCTGCGGGATAATGCGGCGCTCGCAACCACCGTACCCGACGTTGCGCAGTGGGCGGGGCGGGCCATCATCATGCCTAACCTCACGCCGCCAGTGACGTCAGTAAATGAGGCGCTTGCCTACAGAGACCGCATTCTCGCTCACGTACCGGCGAATAACGCTTTCGAGCCACTCATGACCCTGTACCTCACGGATAAAACCGACGAGGACACTATTGCGGCCGCCGCGGACTGTGCTCATGTCCATGGCATCAAGCTTTACCCTGCAGGAGCCACCACCAACTCTGCCGCTGGCGTCACTGCTTTAGGCCCACTGTTTCCAGTATTAGCCGTGATGGAACGCCATGATGTGCCGTTGCTGATTCACGGAGAGGTGACCGACCCCGATTGCGACATATTTGATCGGGAAAAGGTCTTCATCGACGCTTCTCTGATACCCATTAGACGGGAATTCCCCGAGTTGCGTATCGTGTTTGAACACATCACGACGGAGGATGCGGTGCAATTTGTTTGTGATGCCGGGGAGCGAACGGCTGCGACGATTACCGCGCATCACCTTCTGTACAATCGCAATGACCTTCTGGTGGGAGGTATCAAGCCGCACTTTTTTTGTTTACCGGTACTCAAACGTGATCGGCATCAACGGGCTTTGCGCGCCATTGTTGCCTCTGGCCATCCACGCTTTTTCCTCGGAACCGACTCTGCACCTCACGCAAAAACGGATAAAGAGTCGAGTTGCGGGTGTGCCGGCTGCTATACCGCGCATGCTGCCCTCGCGCTCTACGCAGAGGTGTTTGAAGAAGAAGGCGCGCTCGAGCATCTTGAGGCGTTTAGCAGCTTCCACGGGCCCGATTTTTACAAACTGCCGCGCAATACGGGTTCCATCATGCTAACTAAATCGCCCCAATCCGTCCCTGCTGACATCCCTCTAGGCGATGCTCGCCTAGTACCCATTCGAGCGGGCGAAACTGTTAACTGGACGGTCACTCGCCAAACCAATGCCTGACACCCAAGCCTCGCTGATGAGAGATCGCTTTCGCGGTTTTCTCCCGGTCGTCGTCGATATTGAGACGGGGGGTTTCAACTGCCAGACGGACGCGGTTCTGGAAATGGCGGTCACACTGCTGGCGATGAACGCGCAGGGTGAGATGATTATCGAGGCCACTCACAGTCGCAATATTGAACCGTTCGAGGGTGCCAATCTAGATCCCGCCGCGCTGGAATTTACGGGTATCGATCCAGAGAATCCCCTCCGGGGCGCTGTTCCTGAAGCCATCGCGCTCGGAGAACTGTTCAGTATTGTCAGACTGGCGGTGAAGGAGAACCAATGTAACCGAGCGGTGCTTGTGGGCCACAACGCGCACTTCGACGCCGGTTTTCTTAATGTAGCCACCGAGCGGGCGGGCCTAAAGCGCAACCCGTTTCATCCTTTTTCCTACTTCGACACCGCAACACTGGCGGGGCTGGCCTTCGGACACACTGTGCTGGCACGAGCCTGCTCGCTTGCTGAGATTCCGTTTGACAACAATGAGGCGCACTCTGCGAGCTACGACGCAACCAAAACCGCGGAATTATTTTGTTTGATCGTTAACCGTTGGCAGACGCTGGGGGGCTGGCCGCTGCCGGTGCCGACTGAGGGCCACGAATAACACCACCGGGGTAACATCCGGTAGCAGCGCCTCCCCGAAACGTGACCTTGCCCGATTTGATGGTGCAGTCGTACCCGCTGGCCGTTTGCAATAGACGCCTTCCTCCAGCCGGTAAATCAAACGCGACTGACGGCAGATTCAGTTGCACTGCGTCAAGATCAATGATGTTGAGATCCGCCAGATACCCGCTATCGAGCACCCCCCTATCCATCAATCCATACAGCCTCGCCGTATCACGACATTGTCGTTTGATCGCATACTCCAGAGGCAGCCGGCCATGGCCTCGATCACGCACCCAATGCTGCAGCATGAAGGTGGTCGCGGCCGCATCGCAGATCGTGCCGCAATGAGCCCCGCCATCGGAAAGTGAATTCACGCAATCATCCGAGGTTAGCGCGCTCTCGAGAAAATCGAGGTTGCCGTTAGCATAGTTGAGCAGCGGAAAATAAATCATGCCTGAGCCGCCCTCACGCATCATAAAATCATAGGCGTATTCCTCGGCTGCCACTCTCGCTCGACTCGCACACTGCTCGATCGATTGATCAGGAGTTGGCTCGTAGTTAAAGCCGGGGCGCATCTCAAATTGCATGGCGAAAGCGCTTTCCATCAAATCGGCGATCAGTTGCAGATCACTGCCGGTAGGCTCTCCTCGTTCGCTCAGCAATTGTGCCTTGAAAGCGGGATCACTGAGATATTGCCACTGTTCCTCCCAAGGTTTGTCTGCGATCGCTTTCCAACTTGCTCGCTGTGAGAAAGGATGAAAGGTCGCTCGCCAGCCAAGGATCAACCCCGTACCCCGCATAGAGATCTGCGCCACGATTTCGGCGCCACGCGCGTTCTGGTCTCGCATTTGGCGCAGCTGCTCCGCAAATGCCAGGCCTTTGATGGGCGACTCCAGCGCGGTAAACGTTACCGGCGCACCCGTCTCCCGGCTCAAATCCCCCATCCACTCGAACTCATTCCATTCGGGGAGCAGGTCACTCGCCATCTCAAATACCCCGTGCCCCGCTCGCTTGAGCGCACGACCAATGCCAAGAAGCTCATCCTTGCTCGCGGTCGTGCCGGGCACCAACTCTCCATCGACGGATTTATGGAGCACGGTTCGGGACGTCGAGAACCCGAGCGCTCCTGCATTGAGGCCTTCCTCAACAATCGCCGACATGCGGGCAATCTCAGTCTCTGTGGGCACGGCGTCAGCGGCACCGCGCTCACCCATCACATAAGCGCGAACCGCACCGTGTGGCACCTGCGTCGCAACGTCAACGGTGCGATCAAGCTTTTCCAAAGCATCCAAATACTCGGGAAAAGATTCCCAATCCCAGGTCATACCCTCCGTCAGCGCACTGCCGGGGATATCCTCGACACCTTCCATCAAACCCACCAGCCATTCCCTTCGGTCGGGGGCGGCAGGGGCGAAACCGACGCCGCAATTGCCCATGACAACCGTCGTGACACCGTGCCACGAGGACGGCGCCATCTCTGGATCCCAGGTGGCCTGCCCGTCGTAATGGGTGTGAATATCAACAAACCCAGGAATCACAACGCGGCCCGAGGCGTCGATCTCTTTATGGGCGTCGTCAGGTAGGTCTCCAACGGCGACAATGCGGTCGCCAACGATACCAATGTCCATTTGCCGACCCGGCGCACCGGTGCCATCAACTACAAATCCCTGCGAAATTTTCAGGTCATAAACCATGAATCAACTTCCATTATTGAGATATCAAAGACCGAAATGGGTTGTGCGAAATTAGGTCGGCGCCTCGCCACTCATCTCTCTTAGCAGTGTATCCAGTTCCTCAAGCAGTTGCTGAAGCGAATCCGCGCCAAGAAGCGCGTATTTGATCGACTCGTTCAGCGGTAACAGCTGCCCCAGCTGATAACCTACAGCCCATCCGTCTTCGAGGCTGACCGGCAGGTTCAACTGACTGACCTGAGGGTGCCTGATCAACCCCCCCAGAACGTCGGCGAGACTCGCATACTGCTGAGGCAGAGGCACGCTCTCTTGGGGTGGCTGCAGCGACACCTTTGCTTTGATGAGACCATCGGCTTCCCTCCATACAGATTCGATGGCAAATCGCTGCCGCCCCTCGATGGTAACACCCAACAAGCCATTGGGTAGTTGATCCCAATCAACAATCGACGCATAAGTCCCCAATTCGCTGACATTGGGTACATCAAGAGATCCCCCTGACACTTCTGAACCCTGCTTGAGCAAAACCACGCCAAACCCCTCATTGTTGCGCATACACCGGGCAACGAGGTCGAGATAGCGCTGCTCAAAAATCTGAAGCGGTATTCGCGCTTGCGGCATCAATACAGAGGACAAAGGAAATAATGCGATTTCGGTCAACACGATGGTGCCGTCCTTAGTTCAAGATCCTGCAGGAGATCGAGGGCCTCCTCCCGCACCTGCCCACACACCGCCGCCTCAGGCATGAAAGCAGCACAAACCGCCGGCCGGCGAGGGTCATTGAACAATAAACACGATGCGTCGGCCGACAAATGCACGCAGGTGACGCCGGCGGGTTTACCCCGGGGCATGCCCCAGAAAGGTTGCGAAATCGAGGGCGCGATGCAGCAGGCTCCACACCGAATGCGGCACTGCATCTTTAGCGCCCGGGACCAAAAGGCCGAAAGATAAGAATGAGCTGGGGCAGTAACAATAGAGCGCCGGCTACTGCTGCGATCATCGCCACCACGGTCAGGACACCAAAATACAAGCTGGGAGTAAAGTTCGACAGGGTCAGCATGGCGAAACCCACAACCACCGTCAAAGTCGTGTAGTACATCGCGCGACCAATACTGCCATGGCTACGAAACATTGCTGCTTGGTAGTCCTGATCGATCGCCACCTCATCCCTGAATCGATGCAGGTAGTGAATACAGTCGTCTACCCCGATGCCCACAACAATGGCAGCGATGGTAATGGTCATAATGTCGAGAGGAATACCCGCTAGGCCCATCAAGCCAAGCACCAGGCCTGCGGCAAGTATATTTGGCGCCAGCGCCAGCAAAGCGACCGATAGGGAACGAAAGAGGCCCCAAAACATCAACCCAATTGCAACAAATACTGCTCCCAAGGTCATGATCTGGGATTGGAACAGGCTCTGCAGCACGTTGTTATACAAAACCAGCAACGAGGTGAATCGAACCCGGCTTGCGTCGAGCCCCGTCTCAACAAGGATCTGCTCGCGCAACTCTCGAAGGTAGGCATCCCGTCGCAACGATTCACTGGTTTCCATGACTCTCACGCTGATCCTTACTTCTTGATTCTCTGGAGAGTAGAAGGGATCAATCAGCGACCGGTTGACATCATCCGGCAAGCTATTCTCGATCAATGCCAACTCCACTCCACCCAATTGCCCACCGTATAAATCATCCATCACCGCAAACGCCGTGGACAACGAGAGCACTTTGCCCGACTCCTCTCTCGCTTCGACAATGGTGTGAACGTCATCAATCAACTGTCGTCCTGGCACCGTGAACCAATAGCCGGCGGTCGCCGTGTTCTCACTGTCGAAACTGAAGTCGATGCCGAGCCCGTCATCCATAAAGTCATCGTCCTGATCCCAGCCGCTGTCCGACCCCTGATCAAGCACCTCCGCCGGTGTAGAATCAAGCTCTGGCGGGGCTAGCAAAATCACATCGAGAGGAATGGTGCCGCCAAGGCGGGCATCGAGCAGGCTCATGCCCTGATAAATTTCGGTGTGCTCCTTGAAGTAATCGATGAACCTGTTTTCCACCTCCAGTGCGCGAATACCGGCTAAAGACATGCCCCCAAGGAAGAGAGTGACAACCATAACCGCGGCACCGTGCTTCTTCACTACGCCGGCAAACCTTTGCGTGAACGAGATGTCGGACGCAGCGGAGTGAGCCACTGCTGAATCAGGCAGCAGCACCATCAGGGCGGGGACCAGGGTAAACGCCGTGCAGAACCCGAGGACGATCCCAGTCGTCATCATCCACCCAAAATCGATAACGGGCTGAAGACCGGCGACGACCAGCGAGGCGAACGCAACAATCGTCGTCATTGCCGTATAGAGGCAGGGCACCAACATCAATCGGGCAGCATCCGCTGCCAGCGAAATCCGCGTTGCAGCCGGTTGTCGCCGATGCAACTCACGGTAACGCACCACGAGATGGATGGAGAGGGACAGGGTCACAATGAGCAAAACAGCGACTGAATTGGACGATATGACAGTCATTCGCCAATCTGCGGCGGCAAGCACCCCCAGTAGGAAGCTGGCCGTGGTCGCGCAGGTAACCAGTGGGATAATCACCCATTTTAAATGCCTGAAGATCAGCGCGAGAACCAGCGCCATGACCGATAGAATCGCCGTACCAAAAGTGACCAGATCCGAGCGCACAAATGCCATCATATCGGCGGCAATCATAGGGACACCGCCCACAAAAATGCTGGCATAGGGCCTAAATCGCTCCGCAACCGTTCGCACTGCTTGCACCATGCGATCTCGCTCAGCGGCCAACTCAATGAGCGCTCGGTCGTATTCGGCCTCGGTTTGCGCCAGTTGCTCCCGCTCGGACTCTGTGATCTCGCCGCGCAATGCGGCCGCTCGCAAAGATTCGCGCGTCTCAAGCAGCGCTTCCGCCGCTTCGTTTTTTGCTATCACCACTTGCACGGCTGTCAGATCGCCGTCCTCGCTGACTAGCAAGTTGCGATAAATGGGACTGGTCGTGAGCTCCGACAGCGCCAGGGTGCGATCCACTGCTTTATCTCGCAGTGTGGGCATGCTCTCTGCGCGCGCAAGATCGGTAAGGGAGAGGGGTGGGCTCTCCAGCAGAGGCACGTCAAGCAGCGTGGTTACCTCTGCCACACCTTCAATGCGTCCCAACTCCTCTACCATGGCCGTGAGCGGTTCGAGGGAATCCGCAGAAAGTAGTGGCGCGTCAGGCTCCCACGTCAGTACCAAAAACTCACTGCCTGCGTACTTGGCCGACGATTCCCTGAAATAAGCCAGATCGGGGTCACCCTGGAGCAGCAGCGAATCAGAGGATGCGTCGAGTCTCAGGTTGGGCAGCTGCGATAGAGACAGCGCGAGTAGCAGTGCAATCACACCAACCACCCACCACGGCCCGCGCAGCAGTTGTCGGTAAAACGCATCAACCCTATTCACTCAGGCAACGCCCCCTCTAACCGTTGAACGAGTCGACCATGCAAACCATCGAACCCGCCATTACTCATCACCACAACATTGTCTCCCGGCGCCAGCAAGCCAGCGGCGGCTTCGATGATCTGTTCCACTGCCGAAAACACCCGCTGGCCGCTGTAACCCTCTACGGCATCCGCCAGATCCCAGTTCAGTCCCTCAGGTTGGTACCAAAAAACGTTGTCGGCCGTTTGAGCGGAGGGTGCCAATTGCTCTCGGTGCAGTCCCATACGCATCGTGTTCGAGCGAGGCTCAATGATGGCAAGCAGCTTCCCTGCTGGTTGTGCGGCGCGGAGGGCGGCGAGCGTCGTCTCTATTGCGGTCGGGTGGTGAGCGAAATCGTCATAGACGGCGATGCCGCCCGCTTTACCCAATAGCTCCAGCCGGCGCCTGATACCGGTAAATCGAGCCAAGGCATCAACACACTGTGAAAAAGGCACGCCAACCTGCAGCGCCGCTGAGATAGCTGCCACGGCGTTCCACGCGTTGTGATCACCCACCAAGGACCATTTCAAACACCCGATCTCACCGTCTGGAGATTGAATCTCCAACTGATCGGCCTGGGGCGACAGCGCGCGCCAAGAGCAGTTGGCGGTCGATGTTGGTGGTTGAGAAGCCGCCTGCCAGGTGACCGTATGCACTGGGGTCCATACGCCCCGCGCCAAAACCCGGTCAATGGCACTGCCACCACCCCTGATGATGGCGCCCGTCGCCGGGACGCACCGCACCAAGTGGTGAAATTGGTTCTCGATCGCCGCGAGATCTGGAAAGATATCTGCATGATCGTATTCCAAATTATTGATAATCAGCGTCCGCGGTCTGTAGTGGATGAATTTGGAGCGCTTGTCAAAAAAAGCCGAGTCGTACTCGTCAGCCTCGATAACAAAGTGCGTCCCTGAGCCGAGGCGAGCCGAAACGCCAAAGTTGGCCGGCACCCCACCAATCAAGAAACCGGGATCCAGTGCGGCGTAATCAAGAATCCACGCAAGCATGCTGGCGGTAGAGGTCTTACCGTGTGTGCCGGATACTGCCAGCACCCAACGATGCTGCAACACATGGCGTGCCAGCCACTCGGGCCCGGAGGTGTAGTCGATCCCTGCAGACAGCATCGCTTCCACCGCGGTGTTACCGCGGGACAGCGCATTGCCGACGATCACGCAGTCGGGCGCGGGCTCAAGCTGTTCAGGGTCGTAGCCGTCGGTGAGTACAATGCCACTGTCGGCAAGCTGGGTGCTCATGGGCGGGTAAATATTCTTATCGGCGCCCGTGACAGTGAAGCCACTGTCCTTGGCCAACAAGGCCAAGCCCCCCATGAAAGTGCCGCAAATACCGAGTATGTGAATATGATCGGACAAAAAAACCCCCTCGCCTGCGGGAGATTAGCATGGGCACATTGCCATTGTGTGTCGCGCGGTCTACGGTATGCCGGGATGTTTCCAACAGTGGTGTCGGGCAATGAGCAAACGCAATCTTTTCTACGCCCAGTCCGGTGGCGTGACTCCCGTGATCAATGCCTCAGCCGCAGGTGTGATACAGACGGCGAAACGGTACCCCGACCAGATCGGTAAAGTGCTGGCAGGGCAAAACGGTATCCTGGGCGCCCTGCAAGAAAACCTGATCGACACCTCCAAAGAGCGCTCCAGCGCTATCGAGGGTTTGATCAGCACGCCCGGAGGCGCCTTTGGCTCCTGTCGCTACAAACTGCGAAGCCTCTCCGAAAATCGCACTGAGTATGAGCGACTGATCACCGTATTTAAGGCCCACAATATCGGCTATTTTCTTTACAACGGCGGTGGAGATTCTGCGGATACCTGTCTCAAGGTATCGCAGATCAGCGCCAGCATGGGGTTCCCCATTCAGGCCATCCATGTCCCCAAAACTATCGATAATGACCTGCCACTGACTGATAACTGCCCCGGCTTCGGCTCAGTTGCCAAGTATGTCGCCATATCGACACGAGAGGCAGCGCTGGACATTGCTTCAATGTGCGCTACCTCCACCAAGGTATTTATTCTTGAAGTCATGGGCCGCCATGCAGGCTGGATCGCCGGCGCCAGCGCACTGGCGGCGAGCGAGCGCGGTGACGCACCGCATATTATTCTTTTCCCGGAGATCGCATTTGACCAGGACCGATTTCTGCAGCGGGTATCGGACAGTGTTAAGCGGTATGGTTACTGCGTGATCGTGGCCTCCGAGGGTACCAGCACCGCGGACGGAAAATTGCTTGCTGATCAGGGTGAACGCGATGCTTTTGGCCACGCTCAGCTGGGCGGTTTGGCCCCCCTACTCGCCAATATGGTGAAAGAAAGCCTCGGCTATAAGTACCACTGGGCGGTCGCCGATTATCTGCAACGTGCCGCGCGGCACATCGCCAGCCAAACGGATGTGAATCAGGCTTTCGCGGCGGGCAAAGCGGCAGTAGAACTGGCCTTAAGCGGCGCCAATGCGGTAATGCCGGCCATCAAACGGACATCGAATCGGCCATACCGCTGGGTCATCGATCAAGTGCCTCTCAGTCGCGTTGCCAATCGCGAAAAGAAGATGCCGCGGCGCTTCATCAGCAAAGATGGCTTTGGTATCACTCCGCAGGCGAGGGCGTATTTCGAGCCATTGATTGCAGGCGAGGCCTACCCCGAATACCGCCTCGGCATGCCGCGCTATACTCGCCTCAAGCAACTGCTGGTGTCGAAGCGATGTCCACCCTGGAAAGCGCCCTAGACACGCTTTTGGGGGCGAGAGAGGCGCTTGAGGGTGCAACGGCAGAATAACTGCGCAGCTTTTTGAAGTTCACTAACCGGCGCTTATGCCAACACGAAACGCTTGAACAGCGCGTCCCCATGGCGCTCAAGTAACTCGAGCATTGCCAATACCTCATGGGAATTGCCCTCAGGGTCAGGCTCACCCCGCCAAAGTCGCCAGCAAAGGTCCAGGGCAAGCCGCTGCTCCTTTTGCAATGCCGCCGCCACGGGACGGTAGCTGATGTGCCACGCTTCAGGCGCGACGCCACCACGGTCAATGTCGTAAGGCTTATAGAAACCCTCCGCGTCGTCAGCATTAATTAGCTCATCCAACCAACGAGTCATCTCTGCAAAAACGCCACCCGCCCCGTACTCGGACGGCTCCAGCGCCGGGCGGTAATTGGCGGGCGCCGCTGCGGCATCCCAAATGTCTACATCGGTGCCCCAGTGGTGCCTGGAAGTGCCGGGCAGAGCAGAGAAGCGCATGATCGCCTCGAGCCACTGCAGATCGCTCATATTTTCTCTCTGCAGCGTCAAACCCCCGGCACTTGTCACCGGACGCGCTCCCCTCCATTTCTCATTGATAATGCTGGTCTGCCGGTCATAGTCTCTGAAGGCTGAAGCGACTCGCAGTTCGAATCCCGCTACTTCGGCCCGCCGCTTGAGCCGCTCGAAAGCGCTGACCGTTTCCGGCTCGGCCAGAAAGCGTGTCTGCAGCGCAACAAGATGCCGTGAGCCAATACCCAAGAGTAACGCGGCGTTTTGCACAGCACTCACCCCTCCATGCTCACGAGACGCCGAGGATAAATGCCGCGGGTGCTGATGTCATTGAAAAGCACATACGCCTCGAGCCCATTTGCTAGGGCCCACGACAAATGCGCCGCGTAATCAGGATCAATATGGCGAGCCGGCGATACGCGACTGATACCGGTATGCATGACACAAAAAATCAGTAGGGCGCGGTAACCCTGCTGCCTCGCTGCCACCAATTCAAGAAGATGCTTTTTTGCCCGCGCGCTAACCGCATCAGGAAAAGCGCCCTCGCCCTCACCCAAATGAAGCGATACGGCCTTTACCTCGACGAAAATGCCCTGAGCCGAATCAACAAAAAAGTCTGCGCGAGACCGAGGGCCCAGTGGCTGCTCGCGACGCCACGAGGCTTCGGTGGGCCACAAGGATGAAAAAAAACCTTGCTCGAGCGCTTCCGCCACGAGCCGATTGGCCAATGCTGCATGGATACAGACCAAGCCAGTGTCCGTCTGGACCAGCTCCCAGGTCCATTTGAGTTTGCGGTGCGGACCATTGTGAAACGACAACCACACCCGCGCTCCGGCAGGTTGGCAGCCCGTCATTGCCCCTGTGTTGGGACAGTGGGCGCATACCAAATCATCCGTCGCCGAAAGCTGCACATCAGAAAGAAAGCGCTGGTAACGCCGCAACAGCACCCCAGCCGTAAGCTCTGGAAAGTCCATTTATCCCACCTTTTCCTCCAACGCTTTGGATAATAAGGCTTTAGCGCATCCAGGCGTTGTCCAATAGAAAATCAGCGCTAGCACCGATCGTAGAGATCTGATAGTTTGCGACGCCCAAAAGAGAACCGGCATTGTCCGCCGCGCCAAACAGAGAGGGAACCCGTCACCATGGCCAAAAAAGCACCCACTAAAAAGAAAGTGGCGGCCAAAAAAGCGCCCGCCAAAAAGAAAGTAGCGGCCAAAAAAGCGCCCGCCAAAAAGAAAGTAGCGGCCAAAAAAGCGCCCGCTAAAAAGAAAGTAGCAGC
>JAYNYK010000046.1:0-1763 GCA_038102985.1 Halieaceae bacterium | reverse complement strand
CCGCCAAAAAGAAAGTAGCGGCCAAAAAAGCGCCCGCTAAAAAGAAAGTAGCAGCCAAAAAAGCATCGACAAGGCCATCGGCTGCTGCCAAAGCCAAACCAAAATTAGCCAGAGCCGTTGGTGAATTGCAGAAGTTCGACGATTTCAAGCCCTACAAACCGGGGCGCGGTGAAAGTTACATGAACGAGGAGCAACTGGGGCATTTCAGAGGCATTCTGCTGAATTGGCGCGGGGAGCTGGTCGATGAGGTGACCCGCACGGTATCCCACATGAAAGATGAGGCGGCAAATTTTCCCGATCCGGCCGATCGAGCCACACAAGAAGAGGAGTTCAGTCTGGAACTGCGCACTCGGGACAGGGAACGCAAGCTCATTAAGAAAATTGATTCCACACTGGATCGCTTACAGAACGATGATTATGGTTATTGCGATGCCTGCGGCATTGAAATTGGAATCCAGCGCCTCGAGGCTCGCCCAACTGCCACCCTCTGCATCGACTGTAAAACCCTGGCTGAAATAAAAGAAAGGCAAGAATTGGGCTGAACGGCCCGGGCCCAATGTGAGGTCAGACAGCTACCGGGGCCGATTTGCACCCTCCCCCACCGGGCCGCTACACCTCGGTTCGATGGTCGCAGCGCTGGCAAGCTTTCTAGACGCGCACAAAAGCCAAGGCTTCTGGCATCTCCGTATCGACGATATCGATCCCCCAAGAGCGGTAGCGGGTAGCGTCGAGCGTATCCTTTACACACTAAAGCGGCACGGCCTCACATGGGACGGCCCAGTCCGTTATCAATCGCAGTCTGCCTCCGCCTACCAGTTAGCACTGGAGCAACTTGAAAACGATGGCTGGCTTTTCAAATGCCTCTGCACCCGCGCTAATCTCACTAGCTTGGGGGAGTGCGGTCAAAACTGTCGAACCAATGCTTCCGATACAACGGCCACGCACAGCCTGCGAGTCAGGGTGCTTGCGGACGAGATGTCAGGTTTCGAGGACGGCTTTCTCGGTTTTCAACCAGTGGCGGCCAAGGAGACACCGCTGGATTTCATTGTTCGCCGGCGCGATGGTCTGTTCGCTTACCAACTGGCAGCCGCCGTTGACGATGCGAGGCCCCATCATACTCACATAGTCAGAGGCGCCGATCTGCTGGAATCCACCCATCGGCAACGATGGCTGCACCAGATCCTGGGCTTGGCATCGCCACACTACGCGCACGTGCCAGTGATTCTTGACGACCAAGGTAACAAGCTCAGCAAACAGACAGGGGCGAAACCGGTCAACCCGGTCAACCCGGTCGACACCCTCCGCCGCTGTCTTGAGCACCTGTCGCAAACGCCCCCACCGGCCTCTGCGACAACGCCAGACGCCGTGCTCGACCATGCTACGGCTCACTGGACGGGTGCACTCTCGGCCTAAGGGTCGGGTAATGTGTTACTTTTTCACTCGCTGGGTGACACAGGGCGGTTACACTGTTTACACCTAAGGACTGCGGAATACGGCATGCGGATACGCCTAATCGACTCCTGTGAGGCACTGTGCGAGGAAATTCGACTCGTGCTGGCAGAGCACCACATTGAGGTGCAACACGACACCCAATTTGATCCCGAGGGATCGGATTGGCTGGGTGAGCAATACGATCTGATTGTGGCCGGCCGTTATGACGGCGACCACGACGATCGATCGCTGCAACAAGCGGCCTGGCCAACACCGGTCGCTCGCCTATCGGAGCAAATGGATACCGCGGTTGCCTTGGCAGCAGGAAGAGC
>JAYNYK010000045.1:0-22700 GCA_038102985.1 Halieaceae bacterium | reverse complement strand
CTGATACTCAGATCCAGCCAGGAGTCGGGAACGGATTTTCGTTCTCTGATGGGTGGAACGCGCTGCCAGATGGCGGGTGCAGACATGGGGTAGGCTCGCGCTGGGCGGGTCATGCCGTCTTTTAATGGCACGCCGCGCGACAGCTGCGAGCACGCTGTACTATTGATATTGCCTTCGACCTGAACCCAGTAGCGTTTCCAAATCTTTTCGCTTGGGCTGGTTATGCGTTGTTGCAGAGCACCATCGGCGGTCAAGACGAGGAGTCCCTCGGAGTCGTAATCCAGTCTGCCGGCGGGACGGTAATCCGGTGCCCTGATGAATTGTGCCAGCGTTGTTCGCGGCGCTTCTGGTCGTTCGCGGTCGGTGAATTGACAAAGTACGCGAAATGGTTTGTTGAGGAGAATAACGCCTGACATTCACATAGTGTGACGGATTTAATGTTAAAATACTTACTTAACCTCGACGCATTTCATGCCCTCCAAAGTTGTGGCGGAGGTGTGTAAGTCGTGATGCTGGCAGAGGGAGAGTTTTTAATTTCTGGGGAGTTTCAACATGGCATACCAACACGTCCAAGTACCCGAAACTGGGGAGAAGATTACTGTTAATGAAGATAACAGTATCTCGGTACCCGACAATCCCATCATCCCCTACATTGAAGGAGATGGCATCGGTGTGGATATTTCACCGGTGATGATTGCGGTCGTGGATGCGGCGATTGCCAAGGCCTATGACGGCGCTCGCAGCATCTCCTGGATGGAAATCTACACCGGCGAGAAAGCGGCAGAACTTTACGACGGCGATTGGTTTCCAGAAGAAACGCTGGACGCGATTAAAACCTACAGCGTAGCGATCAAGGGTCCGCTCACCACGCCCGTTGGGGGAGGGTTCAGGTCGCTTAACGTCGCCCTCAGACAGGAGCTGGATCTCTACACCTGCCTTCGGCCAGTGCGATGGTTTGAAGGGGTGCCGTCCCCGGTCAAAAATCCGGGCGACTGCAACATGGTCATTTTCAGAGAGAACTCAGAAGACATCTACGCCGGTATTGAATATCAAGCGGGGACGCCCGAGGCCCAAAAGGTGGTTGATTTCATTATCGGTGAAATGGGCGCCACCAAAATTCGCTTCCCGCAGAACGTGGGCATCGGCATCAAGCCAGTGTCCGTTGAGGGAACGCAACGTTTGGTCCGCAAAGCGATTCAGTACGCGATAGATCAGGACTTGCCATCTGTGACCTTGGTTCACAAGGGCAATATTATGAAGTTTACCGAGGGCGCCTTCCGCGACTGGGGCTATGAGTTGGCCCAACAGGAATTTGGCGGCGAACTGCTTGATGGCGGCCCCTGGGTCAGCATAAAGAACCCCCGCACCGGCAATGAAATTGTGATCAAAGATGTGATTGCCGACGCCATGTTGCAACAGATCCTGACCCGACCCAGAGACTATAGCGTTGTCGCGACTTTGAACCTTAACGGTGACTATCTCTCTGATGCGTTGGCAGCGCAGGTTGGCGGAATTGGTATTGCCCCGGGCGCGAATTTGTCAGACACGGTCGCTTTATTCGAGGCGACACATGGCACGGCACCCAAGTATGCGGGGCAAGATAAGGTCAACCCGGGGTCTTTGATCCTCTCTGCCGAGATGATGCTGCGGCACCTTGGCTGGAATGAGGCAGCCGATTTGATCATCGATGGCATGAATGGTGCGATACAGGCGAAAACCGTGACTTACGACTTTGAGCGATTGATGGAGGGAGCCACGCTGGTATCGTGTTCAGCCTTTGGCGAAGCCATCGTGGCGCACATGTAGCGTCTGTAGCGTTGAGAAAACCCGCCTTGCGCGGGTTTTTTTATTTTGGCGGTTAAAAAATTGTATTTTTTTGCACGGGTAACGATCAGTCCAGCCCGGAAAGGTACGCCGTGAAAAGCACTAGGACGCATACAATTGCTGCGTAAGACTCTTAAACCGCGGTCGGGTGGACTATACTTAGCTCATGGTATTCGATCATTCACTGCAGCAATTTCCGGCTCAGAAACGGGCCGGTCCGCCGGACAATGACCCCGAGGATCACGTGGAGGAGGGGGGCGTTGCGATCGCCCCGGCCAAACCTAAATTAAAGCGGCCGCCGCTCTACCGGGTCATCCTGTTGAATGATGACTACACGCCGATGGAGTTCGTGGTGCATGTCCTTGAGCAGTTTTTCGGCATGAATCGTGAAAAAGCCACTCAGGTTATGCTAGCGGTCCATACCAAGGGCAAGGGTGTCTGTGGCATCTACCCGCAAGACATCGCAGAGACTAAAGCGGCACAGGTTAACCAGAGTGCGCGCGATAGTGGGCATCCGCTATTATGCGAGGTAGAGCCTTCCATGGATGATGATGAGGATTAGCTAAATGCTGAGTAAAGAGCTCGAAAATACGCTCAACGAGACGTTCCGCACTGCGCGTGCTCGGCGCCACGAGTTTATTACCGTAGAGCATCTATTGCTTGCACTGCTTGACGATCCCGCTGCCGTGCAGGTCCTGAAAGCTTGCCAGATTGACATGGAAGAACTGCGCGGCGAACTGATTGAATTTATCGACTCAACAACCCCGTTACTGTCGGATGGAGATGACGGTCGAGATACGCAGCCGACATTGGGCTTCCAGCGCGTGCTTCAGCGGGCAGTGTTCCACGTGCAGAGCTCAGGAAAACAAGAGGTCACAGGCGCCAATCTTCTGGTGGCCATATTTTCGGAGCAGGAATCACAAGCGGTCTACTTTCTTAAGGCACAGGGCGTATCCCGTTTAGATGTCGTCAATTTTATTACCCACGGCATCGGTAAGGACGGCGAGGAAAGCGGACTTGAAGAGGGAGTGGCGGCGCCCGAAGAGGCTGGCGAAGCAGGCGAAAAGCGGCCTCTGGATGCCTATGCAACGAATCTCAATGCCGAGGCAGAGGCGGGAAACATCGACCCGTTGATTGGGCGCCTGAGTGAAGTAGAGCGGGTTGCTCAAATCCTTGCCAGGCGTCGAAAAAATAATCCGTTGTTAGTGGGCGAGTCAGGCGTGGGCAAAACTGCCATCGCGGAGGGACTCGCAAAAATGATTGTCGATGGCGAAGTACCCGAGACGCTGAAAGAGGCCGTCGTTTATTCCCTCGATCTCGGGGCGCTGCTGGCGGGCACCAAGTATCGTGGTGACTTTGAGAAGCGTCTGAAGGGGTTGCTGGCGAATCTCAGTGACAATGCCAATGCGATATTGTTTATCGACGAGATACACACGATCATTGGCGCTGGCGCGGCCTCGGGCGGCGTCATGGATGCCAGCAACCTATTAAAACCGCTGTTAGCATCGGGCAAGATGCGCTGCGTCGGCTCCACCACCTATGCCGAATACCGAGGTATTTTCGACAAGGATAAGGCACTTAGCCGCCGCTTCCAGAAAGTCGATGTGCTAGAGCCGTCTGTCGAGGACGCTTACAAGATTCTCAAGGGACTCAAATCTCGCTTTGAAGCGCACCACAAACTGCGATATACCGACAAAGCCCTCAGAGTGGCCTCGGAAATGTCTGCGCGATACATCACCGACCGGTTTCTGCCTGACAAGGCGATAGATGTCATTGATGAGGCAGGCGCTTTTCAGCAGTTGCAAGTGCCGAGCAAGCGCAAAAAAGTGGTTGGCCCTACGGACATAGAGGCCGTAGTAGCAAAGATCGCACGGATACCCCCAAAGACCGTGAGCAGCGACGACAAGGAGCTGCTGGGCAAATTAGAGGGCAATCTCAAGATGACGGTGTTTGGCCAGGATGCAGCCGTGGGCAAAATGGTCGGCGCCATAAAGCTAGCGCGGGCTGGGCTTCGGGGCGGCCAAAAACCGATTGGCTCCTTTCTGCTCGCCGGGCCTACCGGCGTTGGCAAAACCGAACTCACTCGGCAATTAGCCCTGCAAATGGGACTGGAATTGCTGCGTTTTGATATGTCCGAATACATGGAGCGCCACACGGTTTCCCGTTTGATTGGCGCGCCGCCGGGGTATGTTGGATTTGATCAAGGGGGGCTGCTGACCGACGCGGTAGCAAAACACCCTCATTGCGTAGTGTTGCTCGACGAAATTGAAAAAGCGCACCCTGAGGTATTCAATCTGCTTTTGCAGGTCATGGATCACGGCACACTCACTGATAACAATGGCCGCAAAGCTGACTTCAGGAACGTAATTCTGGTCATGACGACCAATGCCGGCGCAGAGAACGTGAGCCGTCGTTCCATCGGTTTTTCGATGCAGGACCACTCCACCGACTCCATTGAAGCGATCAATAGGACGTTTACGCCAGAATTTCGCAATCGCTTGGATGCAGTGGTGCCTTTTGGGCCGTTAGGTGAGGACGTGATCCTGACGGTGGTTGATAAATTCTTGACAGAACTCCAGTCGCAACTTGACGAGCGCCAGGTAGTGATCGAAGTCGACGAGGAGGCTAGGCTCTGGCTTGTCGAGAAGGGCTACGACGCCACCATGGGCGCGCGACCTATGGAGCGCGTCATTCAGGAGCATATTAAAAAGCCCCTGGCAGATATGGTGCTTTTTGGTGACTTAGTGAAGGGCGGTACCGCTACTGTCTCTGTGAATACAGAGCGAACGGATCTGACGATACAGGTCTTGGTTGAGGAGCAAGAGGCTGTCGAGGCATGAGCCTCGCTGGGCGGTTTATCGCTCGCGGTAGGTGATGCGGCCCTTAGTGAGGTCGTAGGGGGTCAGCTCGACTCTCACTTTGTCGCCCGTCAAGATACGAATATAGTTTTTGCGCATCTTGCCGGAAATGTGTGCCGTGACCACATGGCCATTTTCTAGCTTAACCCGAAAGGTCGTATTGGGGAGTGTGTCAACAATTTCCCCTTCCATTTCGATCTGGTCTTCTTTGGCCATTCAGGCTCCGCCTCATTCATTAGAAGCCGGGCACTTTATCGAAATCTCTCGAATGTGGAAAGCACAAGTACTGCACTAATCGATTAGGCGTTGGCAGCCTCGGGGTCTAGAAGATTGACTACCGCCGTCGTGTCGGGCGAAGCGGTTTGCTCTGTCTTTTGCTGCTGCCACTGGCCGTCGATAAATAATTCAAGCGGTGAAAAGCGTGCCTTATAGGACATCTTGCGGCATCCGTCGATCCAGTAGCCCAGATAAACGTAGGGTAAGCATCTGGCTCTGGCCTCCCTGATTTGCAGCAGGATGGCCTCGGTTCCCAGGCTCCGTTGGGGCTGATCAGGATCAAAAAAGGTGTAAATGGCTGCCAGCCCGTCCAGCATTTCATCGGCCACTGTGACCGCTACCAGCCTGTTGCCCTGATAGAGTCGGTAATAGTTGGCGCAACCGAGCCCATTATTCAAAAACGATTCATATTGCTCGCGCTCAGGGGGGTACATGTCGCCATCGGCGTGGCGTGACTCGATGTAATATCGGTATAAACCATAGGCCTCATCGTCAAGGATTGATTCTGACCTCTCTAACCGCAGGTCCGCATTGCGACGCTCGATACGCCGCTGCGTGCGGCCCAGGGTGAACTCGTTGACGCGCACGCGGGAGGCAATGCAAGCATTGCACTTACTGCAGTGTGGCCGATAAACGTGGTCGCCACTGCGACGGAAACCCAGCAGGGACAGCTGCGTATAAAGTTCCTGGCTGAGCTTCTGCCTCGGATCCACGAATAGCGTCGTCGCCTCTTCGTCAGCGAGATAGGAGCAGCGATGGGGAAAGGTGGTGTAAACCTTGATCTCTCGTAACGATGCCGTCACAGGAGGCTCTCCACGTCCTGCGGGACTTGTCTGCGAAGGCGGACGTCCAGCGTCTGAGGGGATGCGGGCAAAACGCAGAGGGGGTTGCTGATAATCGACGCCATGGGTTGCTTTATAGCGCGCCGTAACGCTTTTTCAAAGTCTTGACGCGATATTAATGTCGCGCCGAGCGATTCCAGATGGAGGTTATGAACCTGACAGTCTATAAGTCCAATGTCATTCGCCGCGCAGAGCCGGGCAAGCGCCACAAACGCTGCTTTCGATGCATCAGTTTCTGTGTGAAACATAGATTCGCCGAAAAAGGCGTTGCCAATTAAGAGGCCGTAGAGACCGCCAACTAAATCATGCTCGGCGAAAATTTCAATCGAGTGCGCTACGCCCAATTGGTGAAGCGTCACATACGCTCGCTCCATTTCCGGGGTGATCCAGGTATCTTTATCGAGCGTCTGATCATGGCGTGCTGTGGCACAAGACCTGACGACACGACTGAAGTTAGTGTCATAGCGGAGTGACCAGCCACTCTTGCGTAGCGTCTTTTTCAGTGATCGGCTGAGATGCACATCGCTGGGACGAAGCACCATCCGTGGGTCAGGTGACCACCATAGAATTTCCTGCCCTTCCTCGAACCATGGGAAAATTCCCTGTGCGTAGGCCAGCAAGAGTGTTGCCGATGAGAGATCGCCTCCCTGAGCCAGAAGCCCATTAGGCTCTGACAGTGCGCGGGTTGTCGGAGGGAATGGGTTTGCTACCACTTCAGCTTTGGTTGAGTCCGTCGAGGTATTTTTCAGCATCCAGTGCCGCCATGCACCCAAAGCCCGCCGAGGTAATCGCCTGTCGATAAATGTGATCAGCGACGTCACCTGCCGCAAAAACGCCCTGGAGGCTGGTGTGGGTTGCGCTGCCTTCTGTCCCCGAATGAACGGTTAAGTAGCCGCCCTTCATATCCAATTGGTCAATGAATAAGTCGGTATTGGGTTTGTGGCCAATAGCAATAAAGACACCGGAGAGTGAAATTGAATCACAATCATTGGGCGCCAGCGTCGAACGTATGCGAATGCCATTGACGCCACTGTCATCGCCAAGCACTTCATCTAATGTGCGATGCCAGTGCGTCATGATTTTGCCTTCCTCCACCCGTTGCATCAGTCGGTCCTGCAGGATTTTTTCGGCGCGCAGGCTGTCCCGGCGGTGAACGAGGTGGACCTGGGAGCAGAGATTGCTCAGGTAAAGCGCTTCTTCCACTGCGGTGTTCCCGCCGCCGACAACAGCAACCTCCTGGTTGCGATAGAAAAACCCGTCACAGGTCGCGCATGCGCTGACGCCTTTGCCCATATAGGCGGTTTCCGATGGCAACCCAAGATATTGGGCGGAGGCTCCTGTCGCAATAATGAGCGCGTCGCAGGTATATGCCGAGGTGCCTTTCAGCTGAAATGGACGTTGTTGTAGGTCGACTGACTCTATGTGATCAAAAATAACACTGGCCTCCAAGCGCTCGACATGCGCTTGCATCTGCTGCATCAGCTGCGGCCCCTGCAAGTCATGACTCCCGCCAGGCCAATTTTCCACTTCCGTGGTAGTGGTCAGCTGCCCCCCCTGTTGCAGTCCCGTGATGACTACCGGGCTGAGATTGGCGCGCGCGGCATAAACGGCTGCGGTGTAGCCGGCAGGGCCTGACCCCAAAATTATCAATCGGTGGTGGGAAGCATTGCTCATCATGGTGTTCCGTTACAGCGAGAAGGCAGGAATGACTTGTCGTGAAAGGGTAACGTAGGTCATCGGAAGAGGCCAGAAGAACAGCGCGCGTTGCGCAATTACTGTCTCTCAAACCCTCCATAAAACAACGGTAATTCATGCCATTACAAAAAAATCAGTCGAGCGCCTGTGCTAACATGATGCTTTGCGGGACAGGTCGTGAAGTGGTGGCTAGCAAGGGGAAAACCGCTGACAAAGTGGAGGGCACTGATCAGGCCCCGTCTCGGCGGCGCATCCGGGATGTCTTGTTTATCAGCGTAGGCGCTATCTGCCTTTTCGTGCTGATGTCGTTGGTGACCTACAGTGAGCTCGACCCCAGCTGGTCCGCGAGTGGCACCGGTGCCGCCATTGAGAACTTAGGTGGCGTTACCGGAGCATTTCTCGCTGATATTTGCTACGCCCTGATCGGTGCGGCCGCCTACTTAGTTCCTCTTTTGCTTGCTTACCGCGCAATCTCGCTCTTGTTTATCGAAGATCGACGCGAAGCGGTTGACTGGCAAATGATTGGCCTGAAGACGCTGGGTTTATTGCTTTTGGTTGTATCGGCGACGGCCCTGCTGGCACTGAATGACGGCGGGACGTCTGGCCTACCCCAGGGCGCTGGGGGTATTTTGGGTGCGGCAATTGGGCAGGGCTTTGATCAAGCCTTCAACCCGGTGGGTGCCAGACTGGTCTTGGTGACGTTATTTTTGCTGGGACTAACGGTATTTGCCGATATCAGCTGGTTAAAAGTCATTGACTGGCTGGGCGCCAAAACGCTGTCTGGTGGGTCCCATATCAGGCAGGGGTTACTGGAGCGAGTTGATCAATTACGCGATCGGCGCGCCAGAGAAAAACAGCTCGAAGAGCGCAAGTTGCAGATAGAGCAGCACGTTGCCAAGGAAAAGAAGCGGGCGCCACCGAAGATCAAAGCCCCCAAACCTGTCAACCCCACCGGCGCCAAGGTTGAGCAGGAGAAGCAGAAGCCGCTGTTCGATATTCCTGTATCCGGCGAAGTGCCGCCGCTTGATCTGCTAGACGCACCGAGCGAAATAGGACAGCGAGGATACTCTGCGGCTGAGCTTGAGTCGCTATCACGACTACTAGAGCTCAAGCTAAAGGACTTTGGCGTTATCGCGGAGGTGGTTGCAGTTTACCCCGGGCCCGTGGTGACGCGGTTTGAAATTCAGCCGGCTGCTGGGGTAAAGGTCTCCAGAATATCTAATCTAGCCAAGGATTTAGCGCGATCTTTGGCGGTGATTTCTGTGCGAGTAGTGGAGGTCATTCCAGGTAAGAGCGTTGTTGGCATTGAAATTCCAAATGCGGATCGTCAGACCGTCAATTTTCGTGATGTGCTGGCTTCTCGAACCTTCGAAGAGTCCAAGTCCTCGCTCACGCTGGCGCTTGGTCACGATATTGCTGGTGCGCCCGTGGTTGCCGATCTGGGCAAGATGCCCCACTTATTAGTGGCGGGAACGACGGGCTCCGGTAAGTCAGTTGGGGTCAATTGTATGCTGGTTAGCCTGCTCTATAAGGCCACGCCTGCTGAGGTGCGATTAATACTCGTTGATCCCAAAATGCTTGAGTTATCGGTTTATGACGGTATCCCGCATCTGCTCACCCCGGTGATTACCGATATGAAAGATGCCGCAAACGGCCTGCGCTGGTGTGTTGCAGAGATGGAGCGCCGTTACAAACTCATGTCTCTATTGGGCGTGCGAAATTTGCAGGGTTATAACCGCAAGGTTTCAGAGGCAGCAAAGCAGGGTGATCCTATTCCTGATCCGATGTGGAAGCCGGACCCTGTCCTGGAGTTGACTGACGAGGAGCAAATACATCCGACCCTCGACAAATTACCCAGCATCGTGGTGGTGATCGACGAATTCGCTGACATGATGATGATTGTGGGCAAAAAGGTTGAGGAACTGATAGCGCGAATCGCTCAGAAAGCCCGCGCTGCCGGCATCCATTTGGTACTGGCAACTCAGCGTCCTTCGGTGGACGTCATTACGGGCTTGATCAAGGCCAACATTCCATCACGCATTGCGTTTTCGGTAAGCTCCAAAGTCGATTCGAGAACGATTTTGGATCAAGGAGGTGCGGATCAATTGCTCGGTTACGGCGATATGCTGTATTTGCCCGCGGGCTCTAGCGTGCCGGTTCGGGTTCACGGCGCCTTCTGTTCTGATGATGAGGTCCATCGTGTTGTTGGCGATTGGAAGCGGCGCGGGGATCCGCAGTATCTGGATAGTCTCCTGGATGAAGGCGGCCAAACACCCGTGACTGCGACTGAAATTCAGTCGGCAGCGGCGGGGGAGGAGGATCCCGAGTCGGACCCTCTCTATGACGAAGCGGTGGACTACGTCTGTCGTAGCCGGCGCGCCTCAATTTCTTCGGTCCAACGAAAGTTACGTATTGGCTACAACCGAGCGGCTCGGTTGATTGAGACGATGGAGATGGCGGGAGTCGTGTCAGAGATGGGCAGTAATGGCCAGCGCGAGGTGTTGGCGCCACCACCGCCGGAAGAATAAATGTGCCGTCTTTTCATTTTAGCGTTGGTCGGCTTCCTTAACTCCTCAGCGGTTGTTGCCGACGTATTGAGTGACCTGGCGGGGAAGTACAGCATCGCTGGCCATTTTACGCAGCGCGTGTTGAGCGCGGATGGCATCGCGCTGGAGTCCGCACAGGGTCGATTTCGTCTGTTGCGGCCTGATTATTTTTGGTGGCATATCGAGTCGCCCGAACGGCAGCTGCTGATATCGGTTGGCAATAAATTGACGCAAATTGACTGGGATCTTGAGGTGGTGGTTGAGCGCGAAATCACGCAAGAAGCACGGAGTGCGTTGCAGTGGCTGCTAGCACCCCGACAAGAATTGGAGAGTGCTTTTGCAATCGAACATTCAGATGCTGGAGTCGTGTTAACGGCTATTTCTGATGCCCAAGGTTTCTCGAGCATCGCACTCGGCTATCAGGATGAGGAGGTGTGGGCGCTCAGTATTACCGATTTGAGTGGTCAAGTGCTCGAGTTTTTACTATTCGAGGATCCGGAGATAGCCATAGACGCCACTGCGTTTGAGGTTCCGGAAACTCCGTTCTAGCGAGCGATTGGAAGATCCCAAATGGAAGAAAGGGACCTGTTTGTCGCTCCGCACCAAACCCAGGAACCGCTGGCCTCTAGAATGCGGCCGCAAACGATTGATCAGTTGGTTGGGCAGCGACACTTGCTAGCACCCGGCAAGCCCCTGCGACACGCGATTGAATCAGGGCGCCCACACTCTCTCTTGTTATGGGGGCCTCCCGGCGTCGGCAAAACTACGCTGGCTCGGATGATAGCCGGTTATAGCGACGCCTCATTTTTACAGATCTCTGCCGTGTTCTCGGGAGTTAAAGAGATTCGCCAGGCTGTGGATCAAGCGAGGCTGTCGGCAACGCAGGCGCGCGCGACAATCCTGTTTGTCGATGAAATCCATCGCTTCAACAAAAGTCAGCAGGACGCGTTTCTGCCTCACATCGAGGACGGCACCTTATTTTTCGTCGGTGCAACAACCGAGAACCCCGCTTTTGAGCTTAACAACGCCTTGCTGTCGCGATTGCGCGTCTACCGATTGGAGTCGGTGACCGCAACGGAGATCGCAGACCTGTTGCAGCGTGCGGCGGCCGATCACTTCCCTCACGTTGAAGCGCCCCAAGCGTTTTTGAGCGACTTGGCTCAGTTGGCTGATGGTGATGTGAGGCAGGGGCTCAACTTACTCGAGTTATCGGTGAGTCTTGCTACTCGTGAAGCGGGCGTCGGTCGTCTTCATCAAGGCCTTCTCAAGGAATTGGCGGGCGCAAATCCCCTGCGCTTCGACAAGCGAGGCGATGCGTTCTTTGACCAAATCAGCGCACTGCACAAGTCGATCAGGGGCTCTAATCCCGATGCGGCTCTATATTGGCTGGCGCGAATGCTGACCGCAGGCTGCGATCCACTTTATGTCGGCAGGCGCTGCGTTCGGATGGCCTCCGAGGATATTGGCTTGGCAGATCCGCGGGCACTGCAGCTGGCCCTCGACGCAGTGTCGGTTTTGGAGCGCTTGGGCAGCCCCGAGGGTGAGCTGGCCCTGGCGCAGGCGGTGACTTATTTGGCCTGTGCGGCCAAAAGCAATGCGGTCTACAGTGCCTTCGGGCGGGCGATGGCGTTGGCACGCGCCACCGGGTCCCTGGAGGTGCCATTGCATTTGAGAAATGCGCCCAATCGTCTACTGCGGGAGCAGGGGTACGGGGAGGGATATCACTACGCCCATGATGCGGAAGATGGCTTTTCTGCTGGACAGCAGTATTTTCCGGATGCTTTGTCGTCGACCACTATCTATGAGCCGACTGATCGTGGCTTGGAAGAGCGCATTCGTGAAAAGCTGGCGCGGTGGCGCGCTCTCGATGTCGATGCAGCGGGTGAGGGCACGCGCTAGCTATCGGGAACGGCTGACAGATGCGAGACTTGTCGCCGCGCGATAGGCTTCAGAACACACTGATTTCGGTTACACTCCTGCTCGCCGAGAGGAGGCCACTTCTTCATGCTCGATATCAAGGTAATTCGACAAGACCCCAGCCGGATTGCGACCGCACTGGCTACCCGTGGCGTGACCTTTGACGTGGCGTCTTTCGAAGCTTTAGACGCGCGACGTAAAGCGGCTGATGTGGCGTCACAGGGGCTACTGGCAGAGAGAAAAAACGCCTCTAAAAAAATTGGTGAACTCGTTTCCGCCGGTCGTTCAGTCGAGGCAGCCAAAGCCGAGGTAGAGCAAGTCTTGGCCAAAATAGCGGATGAGTTGGACGAGGCCACCCGTGAGGCGCAAACGGCGCAGGCGCAACTGGATGCGCTTTTGCTTGGCACACCCAACCTGCCCGATGAGCGAGTGCCGCCCGGTGAATCTGAGGCAGATAACGCCGAAATATTGCGCTGGGGAGAGCCCAAACCCTTGGCTTTCCCCCCAAAGGACCACGTCGACTTGGGGGAGGCGCTAGGATTAATCGACCTGGAGGCCGCCGGGCAAATCGCGGGGTCACGGTTTTCACTCCTACGGGGTGACTTGGCGCGACTGCACAGAGCCCTCATTCATTTCATGCTCGACATGCACACCGGGGCCCATGGCTACACAGAGTTATATGTCCCTTATATCGTCAATGAGGCCTCTTTGACGGGGACAGGTCAGCTCCCTAAATTTGCGGCGGACCTCTTCAAGCTAGAGGGTGAGCAAGGGTTCTATCTGGCGCCTACCGCAGAGGTGCCCGTCACCAATATTGCCAGAGACAAAATTTACGAGGCGGCGGAGTTGGATAAAACAGGAATTCGCTACGTTGCCCATACGCCCTGCTTCAGAAGCGAAGCAGGGAGCTACGGGCGGGACACCCGAGGGTTGATCAGACAGCATCAATTCGAAAAGGTAGAGCTGGTTCAAATCGTGCGTCCTGAGTACTCCGAAGCCGCGTTGGAAGCATTGACAGGGCATGCCGAAGCCATCCTAAAAGCGCTGGAGCTCCCCTATCGAAAAGTAATGCTCTGCGGCGGTGATCTTGGTTTTAGCGCTAGGATGACCTACGACCTCGAAGTATGGTTGCCAGGACAGTCTGCCTATCGAGAAATTTCCAGCTGCTCTAATTTTGGAGACTTTCAAGCACGTCGCCTCAAGGCGCGATGGCGAAATCCAACGACTGGAAAACCCGAGTTGGTGCATACCCTGAATGGATCAGGCTTGGCGGTGGGCCGCACCTTGGTGGCGCTGTTGGAAAATGGTCAGACTGCCAATGGCAGTGTGACTATTCCGGCAGTCATGCAGCCCTATCTTGGGGGACAGACCCTAATCGGGCCATGAGCCGCGTCGACGGCTCGTCGCCCTGCCTGATGCTATAGCGCTTTATTACCCTGGTTGAGGGCGCGACCTGCGATACTTGTGTCAGGACGCATGGCGATGGAGTCAACCAAGATGCGCCCCGTCTCGAGTAACAAAACGTCGGTAGGCTCGTCCTCATCGGTATCCATCGGGTTATCCGACCCAGCTTCAGTAGCAGCCACCGGTGTTTCGGCGGACTGCGAACTTTCCTCTTCCGATTCTTGATCGGCGGTGGCGAGACTCTCCAAGGGCGTCAATCCCTTGGCGCTTCGACGGCGATTCTCTATTGCCAGCGCCTTCGCCTCCTGTTCGTCGCGCATTGCCAAACGACCAGACTCTTGCAGGGGGAGTGCGCTTACACTGCGCGCTTCCCGCGCCATTTCAACTTGATCCTCAAGGTAACGGTAATCCGGGTCATTCGCCGCGCGCTGCTGATGCAGCGCCATTAGGCCCGGTAGAATCGCATCATAATCGTTATAGCGATTGAAGCGCGCAGGTGAAATTTGATCCCAAGAAAGCGCGTTGTCCAGGGCGCTCTCTCCGATCTGAGTGGGGTCAAAGACTGAGGGAAAATCGATATCCGGGATGACCCCTCTGTGCTGAGTGCTGTCGCCAGAGATGCGGTAAAACTTACTCTCTGTGATCTTGAGCTGGCCCTCTTGCAGCGGCACGAGAGACTGCACTGTGCCCTTGCCAAAGGATTGCTCTCCGACGACGATCCCACGGCCGTAGTCCTGAATGGCCCCCGCAAAGATTTCTGATGCCGAAGCGCTAAGTCGATTAATCATGACGGCCAGTGGCCCTTCGTAGTAATTTGAGCGGCGCCGCTTACCGTCACGCCAGACCCGACTCTCGGCTGAACGGATTTGCACGGTGGGTCCGTATTCAATGAATAAGCCTGTGAGTTGGTTCGCCTCCTGAAGTGAACCACCACCATTATCCCGAAGGTCGATCACGATGCCCTCGACACCCTCGGCGACCAATTCGTTAATCAGGCGATTAACGTCTCGAGTCGTCGATCGGTAATTTTTGTCGCCGCGCCGATAGGCCTCGAAATCGATGTAAAAAGCCGGGATATCGATGACGCCAATGCGGTGTTTTTTCTGGTTGTCATCCTCAAACTCTATGACCTCTTTTTGCGCTGCCTGCTCCTCAAGCTTCACCTCGTTGCGCTGAATTGGGACAATGCGGCGCTGGTCTGTTTTTCCTTTGCCGGGGATGACCTCAAGGCGCACCGTGGTATTTTGTGGGCCACGGATGAGATCAACGATTTCGTCCAACCGCCAACCGACCACATCTTCAATAGGGCCCGCGGTGCCTTGGCCAACGCCAATAATCAGGTCAGAGGGCTTCAGTTCTCCTTGTTTGTCCGCGGGGCCAGCAGGGACAAGTCGCGCGACCTTGGCGTATTCGTCATCAATTTGGAGAATTGCGCCGATACCCTCAAAGGACAGGCTCATGTTGATGTCAAAATTTTCGGCACGTCGCGGCGAAAAGTAATTTGTATGGGGGTCGTATTGCTCTGCGAGAGTATTAGCGTAGAGTTGAAAGACATCCTGCGCATTGTATTGATCCAAGCGATTGAGCTGATTTTGATAACGACGCTCAAGGGTTGTCGGTATCTCGTCCGGCGCCTTGTCGGCCATTTTCAAACTGAGTGCCTGATTCTTCAGGCGCTTGCGCCATCGGTCATCGAGCTCCAAGGTGCCCTCAGCCCATGGCATGGTCGAGTGGTCAATAACGAGGTATTCCTCCACGCTGTAATCGAACTGCGAAAGGGTGTCGGGCAGCGTCGCCAGAATGCTTTCGAGACGCTCTTTCAGTTTTTGGTGATAGCGGTTGAACATGGTGAAGGCAGGAGTCAGGTCGCCACTCCGGCCCGCGTTATCCAGTTCCAGTTGCCACCCTGAGAACTCCGCAATATCTGCCGCATCAAAAAACATTCTTTGCGGGTCCAATGCATCGACATAGGCGTGAAAGTGTTGCGCCGAGAGGCCGTCGTCGTAGCGACGGCTCGCGTAATGGCGCTCCTCGATAACGTCAACGAGCTCCAGCAGCGTGGCGCTTTGCGCCTCCGTAGGCGCGAGCGCGTAAGCGGGCGAAACGAGTGCCGCAGCACAGCATACGCCTAGCCTAAGTAATAACTGGATCACCGACAAAACTAAGATCTCCCTTCACTTCTTGGGTATCGCCATACCCTCTAAGCCTAACGGAGTCAGAAAGAATGACCAAACCTGAGGTAGATGGCCTCATTGTCGTTTTTACCCTTGGCCAATTCCATTCGGATCAATATGGATGCCGCTTCGTCTAGCAAATAAGAGAGCCCCAAGCCAGCAGAGGGGTAGGTATTATCGGCGCAGTTAATATCGGTTCCGGCAATGTTTGTTCCAAATTGACACCCGATCCCGCCAAAGGCGACGATCCCGAATCTCCGTGAAATGGGAAGCCGCCCCTCCAGCAGCAGGTGCGCGTAATCCTCGGAAAGATAGTTGCCCATGGTGTAGCCCGGCAGCGAGACTGATGAAAAGCCAGAGAGCGGTGCATCCTCAGTGAATCGGCCTTTTGCTTGCAGGGCGACAACGGTAGATCGGCCAGTATGGCCGATAGATAGTCCCTCAAGCGGGTGATACCAGCGCAAATCCGAAAAAATGACGTCAAATGAGGCCTCACCCCCCAAGCCCTCGCGATAAGCCATGTTGTGTAAGGTGAGGAGATGCCCATCGGTCGGGTCTCTCTGATGATCCATGGTGTCATGCTGTAGCACCAACCCCAGCCCGGTGGCATCGAAACCGGATAAACCGACAATGTTTAACAGGCCCTCGATATAACCGTCTGCACCGACAGCATAATTGGTGCTCAGTCCTTGAAACCCCGCGAGCCAGTCGCTATCCCCCAGTTGATGAAGGTAGCGAAATCCTAGCGTATGGACGCTGTCCTGCGTTTCGGCAGACTGGCCGGTGCCGAGGAAGTCATCATATTTGTTGTTAATCTCGGCCCCCCCGAGAAACAGCAGCAACCGCTGTGTGTCAGCACCCCAAAAGAGCTGTGCGCCAATGCCACCTGCAACCGAGTCAGTATTGGAGTAAGAAAAAGAGAGGCCCACCATAGAAGGGGTCGAATCGGCATCCAGCTGTTTAAGGTAGGCGACTACGCCACCAATATTGGTACCTAGTTTGGGGTCCGCGGAGAGGGTGGGGGTAATCAGCCAGGGCTTCTGTTCCTCCGATTGATCTGTTCCTGCTGAGGTGGCGCTATGCGTATCTTTAGATTGCACGCCTCCTTCTGCCGAACCTTGGGGCACGACGGCCATCGATAACGGTGCGAGCAATCCAGAGGCAAGCAGAATTGTGCCAACAATGCCGAATGATTCGCGGGTTTTTGGTGTCATAGCCATGGGATTGTGCAGCATCCTGAGTGCCGACCAGGCCGATGCCCTCGGTTTGAGTTTGATTTCAGCCAAACGCGGCGCGGACTTCGGACACCGATACTCAGCGGAAATGTAACTGGAGTCTAACAGGTCCATCCAACCCTGATTGTGCTTGACGTGACAATTTGCGCGCCTTGCTCTAGGTAAACTTCATTGATGCGATGTCGTTTCTAGCAATGGCCCGCTGAGGTTTCCGCAGGACTTCATCATCAACCAGGGCAGATCCGCGTCCTCAAGCCAGCGCTCCGCCTGATTGTCGGTTTTTAGGCAAGCCACGGTGGTAATTGCCCCTGCTGTGAGGCATTGGCGATCAAGGGCGCTGACGCTGATCGGGCCGTCCACCGGCCAGCCCGTCGCAGGGTTCAGGAAGTGGCCCAGTTTTCGACCGGCGTGTTCTATGGTTCTGGCGTAATTACCGCTGGTTGCCACCGCTACATCGCAAAGCGACAGTGTGAGCAGGGCGTCGCCCCCATCAGGATCGCGTATGCCCACCTGCCAGGGCTGTCCATTGCCCTGATTGCCAATAGCGACCACGTCTCCTGCCAACTCGACAAGAGCGCTTAAACCGCCTGCCTCACGAATGAGCGCGCCAATACAGTCGGCGGCATATTCCTTAACAAGGCCACCCAAGTCGATTTCCATACCTGCGAATGGCAGATGGATAGCGTCATTTTCATACTCAACAAGCTCCCAACCGACTTTGGACAGGTATTCGGCCAAGCGGGCAGGGGACGCACTGCCCCCGGACCGAAAATCCCACGCCTTTCTGAGCACGCCAGATGTGATGTCGAACAGCCCCTCAGAGGCCCGCCACAGTTCGGCGGCAAAATGGAGTAGCGAGGCGGTTTCTCTGTCGACCTCGGTGACCACCCCCGAGCCCGCGCGTCGGTTGATGAGATTAACGACGCTACCTGCTTGGAACCGGCTGTATCGTGACTCGAGCTGATTAAGCCGCGAATGCAGGGACGTGAAAAGCGCTGCGTGACCATCGCTTGGCGGGCTGTCATCGTCAATAACGATCGAGGCAGGCCCTCCCATGATGCGAAACTGCTTCTCGATACGACAAGGAGCGTCAGTCAAACCGCCAAATAATCCCTATGGTACCCCGCCAAAAGTCAACGAGGGCGGGAGCTGCCTCGCTGCTATGCAACCCCCAACCACCCCCACTTTTGTAGCGCTCCCCCTGAAGTTCAAATACCCAGTCACCCACGTTAATGGCCCACTTAATGCCAAGGGTGTATGCCCCGTAGGTCGAGAGACGATAGTCATCCGAGTAATAGGTTGCTGATCGATCAGCGGGCGCGCTATAGAAATCGGCCTCTCGCTGCGAGTAGTAACGAAAGTAGGGCGTCACCATGCCGTGAGCAAGATTTTGAGCCCATCCCAATTCCAGGGTGTGCGAATCGGTACCCCAGCTGTCCCTGTAGTAGCGATAATCCAGCTGCAATGATCCGTCCGCTTCGATAAAAAACCGACGGTAGCCCGTGGAGAGCGCGGTTCTCTCGTGAGTGCTCGGCCTTTCATCGTTTAATTTATAGGGGTCTGACAGAAAACCCTCGCTATAGGTGTAATTGAGCCCAACGCGCAAAACGGCCGTTCTGGATAGGATCTGGGTCACACCGAAGTAGCCCGACTGGGTGTCGAGATCCTCACGGTCTATGAAAACGGGAATAACCCCAGTGGTGGGGCTGACTCTGTCGTTTGAAGTGCTCACCGAGGCATTCCAGGTTCGCGCTTTACTCTCGTTGCTCCACGCAAAATCTACGCCCGCCGACACTGACTCGTAATCATCTTCGTCCGAGTGGCTCACCGTGAAACCAGCATTGCCGTCCGCCCAAAAGTAGCGGGTGGTCACGCCCACTTCGAGGCGATTATCTTGAATACTGGCGCCGCTCATTATCACACCCGGTTCGCCGTTGGCTTGAGCGCCCACAAACCACGCGGACGCGCCGGTTTGGTAGTCATTCTGGATATCCAATGCCACGGCCCAATTGGATCCCACAGGGGTTTCCAGCCAGAGTTGGCTAATATCAATATCGTAGCGCTGGCTTGACCCGAAAATGACGCGCTCGGCGTCGATGCTGTCTTCGCTATATTTGGAGTAACGGAATCCGACTTCGGTGAATGCGGGTGGCGCATCCGCTTGAGCGGGGAGCGCCTGGTATGCCGGTAATAAAGCGATGGTTCCTCGCAGGGTTTTGACGAGCGGGCTCGGAGCGGGAAGCGGTCGCATGGGGGCGCCCGCCTCAGTTGCAGCCACAGCCGCCCCCCGCAGCGCCGGCACCACCACTGGAGGCCTCTTTGCTGGTATAAACATGACCGGTCAGCTTGGCTTCTCTGGAGTTGCTGTCCCACTGCATCCCAGTCTCGGCCAAATAGCCCCTGTCGTAGGGGGCCACTGCGTCCATGGTTTGGCAAGAGAGGATAAGTGGCGCAGTAAGCACGATCCCGAGGCATATGAGTGAAAATTTGATTACGATCCCTCCGTGGCGATGTTTCTTTCACGCCAGCCGATTTAACAAACGCCAAGTTTAAGGCTTTTTCCCCGGAGGCATAACTTTCATCGCTCACGGGGGCCCCGAGCCGCCTTCTGAGCGCTGTCTAGGTTTTGTATCAATCCTTTTGGTCCTGTCGGTCGTAACGGTACATATCACTGAGGCGTTGATAGCGAAAAACGTATGCCTTAACACTTTTCCAGGATCACGGATAGAGGTGGATGATGATTAAGTTCCTCATCACGATAGGTACGGCACTCACGCTAGCGGCACTGATCACCATGAGTGGCAGGGCGTTCGCAGATGAGGCGGAGTCCTATTATCTGGATAATATCGAAAGTAGTGTTCAGTCCAAATGTATCAACTGCCACCGCTCCGGTGGGCAGGCCAGTGGGACGCCTCTGAGATTTACTGCTTCGGGGGTCGGAAACCACGATGTCTTCGATTCTTATGTTAATAATCCGTCGTTGGGCGCCCGCGCCAATACGGTGTTGACCAAAATCCGGGGTGGAGCAGGGCATGGCGGTGGGGTGCAGGTGGCCGAGGGTTCGAGTGAGTATCAACGATTTTCGAGGTACATGGAGTTACTGTCGGCGCCTTCAGTCCCGGGCGCCCCTACAAACGTATCTGCCACTGCCGGAGATGGGAGTGCTGAGGTCAGCTTTACACCGCCGGCCGATAATGGCGGAGCGCCCATCACTGCCTATACCGCGATCAGTAGCCCTGGTCCGTTGTCCGGTAGCTGCAGCGCTTCCCCTTGCAGGGTCACCGGCTTGACGAACGGAACGAGCTACACTTTCACAGTGACGGCGACCAATGAGGCCGGGGAGGGACCTCAGTCAGCTCCGAGTGCCGCTGTGACCGCGGAATCGCCGTCTGTTTTCCGATTGGCCTTGGAGGAACCCGTTAATGGCGAGATTCATTCAGGGGTAGGTAATCTTCGGGGGTGGGCTGTGGCGTCATCAGGAATTGCAAAAGTTGAAATTCTCGTCGACGGTGTTTATGCCTTTGATGCGCCCTATGGAGCCTCAAGAGGGGACGTCGGTGGTGCCTTTCCGGACGTGGAAGACTCTGAAAACTCGGGTTATTCACTCGCTTATGCCTACAGTCTGCTAAGTGCTGGAGAGCACACGATCACAGCAAGAGCACATTCTGAGCTCGGCACGACTATCGATAAGAGCAATACGTTTACGGTAGTGAAATTCGGAAGCGCTGATTACATCAGTGACCCTGACGCCGTTGATTTGAATAGTGCGAGTTGTAGCGTGAGCGATGATGAGATATTGGTTATTGACTCTATTGTTGACGATATGGTGTATGACCTTAAACTGAAATGGCGGACGGCTGAGCAGGGCTTTGAGATCATTGAGGTGCGCTGACAAGGAGCCAGTGATTCTGAGTGACAAACGGGATTTTATACGACACCCTTTTTTTACCGAGTAGAAGCGGACGGAAAGCATGAAGAAATACATCAGCCTCATCGCCATTATTTTGCTTGGTCTAGCAGTGTTCCCCGCGGCGGCTGATGAAATCGTGACCTTTGATGTCATCGGGGCATCAGGGAACGATGGCGCGTCAACGAAGCGCCGTGCGCCGCTGAGAGAAGTTTCGCCACTCACCCTTGGCCCTGGTGACCGCATAGAGTTGCGCACTGAAGAAGGGCGCCGACTAGATCTGATTATACAGCGGGTGAATCGGTCCACGTTGGGCAACTACATCATTCGCAGTGAAGATCCTTATTTTGGGAAGTCAATCATTGTTATTGATGGTGAGGGCCGGGCGCTAGGTTCTGTGGACAGCGCGGGTGCGAGCTTTCGGATTGAGACTTCAGCTGACGGCAAGTCAAGGCTTCGTGAGAAAAATGTTTATGGGCTTGAGCGACCCATTGATGCTGGGGCCGTGGAAAAGCCGCGGGATCGAGAGGCTTTAACTGAACTCAGCATCGATACCAGCGCTGCATGGTCAGAATGGCCCGCCCAAGAACCTCGGGCGGCGGAGGCAGATGGCGAAGAAGTTGTTTACCCCAGTTTTCAAACCGGTGAGGCTGTTCTTTCGATTTTTATGTACTACGACGATTCAATGTCTGACGCGACCTCGAGGATAGACTTCGTCACTGCGGTCGCCAATGATGCCTTTAGCGCATCCAATACAGAAATCACCGTCAATATCGTTGCCACTAAGGCAGTGTCGATCGACGATGAGGCGACTCTCTCTGAAGTGCTAAGCGCGATGGGTGAGGCGGAATCTCCTTTTGAAAATATTGAGGCAGACCGCAGCAGCTACTCGGCAGATCTAGTCTACGCGATCAAGGACAGCGAGCCCGACGACGAGGACAGCTGTGGTGTTGCTTATCGCGGTTTCCCCGTTGATTACGGTCCCTATCGAAAAGCTTATGAGGGCACGGTGCTGTGGGATACCGACGCCAGCGATGGATATACCTGTGACGATCTGACGTTTGCTCACGAAATCGGACACAGCTTGAGCCTGAATCACGATCGAGAGACCGAAACAAATGAGGACGGCGAGGTGGATGTCGCCTATTACTCCTATGGCTATGGCTTTAAATCAGTTGGCTCGTGGAAAACTGTCATGGCGTATGGCGCTGAACCGCGATTGGACAAGTTTTCGTCGCCTCGGCTTGACTGTGAGGGATCGCCCTGTGGTCGCGTAGCAACGGAGTCCGATTCAGCGGATAACCAGAGTGCGCTGAAAAATAGTCGTCACCCGGTAGCAGCTTTTTCTGGTGATTTCGTATACGAATCAGTGCGTTCCTATGCCAAGCGAGGTGAAGAGGAGGCGTGCACCACGTCCGACGATGAAAATGGGTTCTGGCGAGGCGTGGGTATTAGAAATCACTCCAGCCACCCGGTCGAAGTCGTATCCGTGCATTACCAGCGAAGCGATCAAACCTACTACGTGATTCCATACGACCCGGGTGAGTACGTGGCTCAAAGCGGGAGCAACGCAGGGGTTGGATATTGCCGTTCGGACTCTCAAGATCCCGTGATAGGGACTTCGTACGTCGCTGGATTTGTAAGATACAAGCACCCCGAGAGTGGCGTAACGGTGCAGACAGCCGAGCATGAATTCAGCGCGGACTATGATGGCGAGTACCAAAATATTCGCGTTTCTGCAGGTAGCGGCGGTAGCACCGGGGGGAACACGTCGCTTTTCGCGCGCACAGGTTCGTCTCCATCATTTACTTTCGAACCCGATGAGGGTTATCGCATAGACACCGTGACCAGCACCTGTGAGGGGGAACTGAGTGGCAATACTTACACGGTTAGTGTTGCTCAGGATGATTGCGTTATTGAGGCAAAATTTGCTGCCGATGAGCCCAGTGAGTCCGTTTTCCGACTGGCGCTGGAGGAGCCCGTTAATGGTGAGATTCATTCAGGGGTAGGTAATCTTCGGGG
>JAYNYK010000044.1:6446-23099 GCA_038102985.1 Halieaceae bacterium | reverse complement strand
AACCCTGTGGCTATAACGACTGGGAGGTCTGTTTGTCTGATTCCGCTGTCCTCGTGTTGGAAGATGGCGCGATGTTTCGCGGCCGATCCATCGGTGCCTTGGGGAGCACGGTGGGCGAGGTGGTATTCAATACGGCGATGACGGGCTATCAGGAAATCCTGACCGATCCCTCATACTGTCGGCAGATTGTCACTTTGACTTACCCCCACATCGGTAATACCGGCGTCAATAAAGCGGATCAGGAGTCGAGCGCAATTCAAGCCGCAGGTCTGATTATCAGGGACTTGCCGCTGGTGGCCTCCAGTTTTCGCTCCGAGCAGAATCTCAGCGAATACCTGTCTGCAGAAAATGTCGTGGCGATCTCTGATATTGATACAAGACGGCTGACGCGGCTGTTGCGAGACAAGGGTGCTCAGAACGGCTGTATCATGGCGGGGCCTGCGCTGGAAGAGACAGAGGGTCTGACCCTAGCGCGGGGGTTTGGTGGGTTAAAGGGGCTGGACCTCGCCAAAGAGGTGACGACCCGCACCGCTTACCCATGGGATGAGGGGTCATGGCGTTTGGGGGCCGTAGCGGAGGAGTTGGCGCCATCGGTAGCCCCGCGCTTCCATGTTGTGGCGCTCGATTTTGGCGTGAAACGTAACATTCTGCGTATCCTGGTTGATCTGGGTTGTCGCGTTACCGTGGTCCCCGCCCAGTCGACCCTTGGCGATGTGCTGGCGCACAAACCCGATGGTATTTTTCTCTCCAACGGCCCCGGCGACCCCGAACCTTGCGATTACGCCATTGATTTGGCTCGTTCCGCCATGGCTGAAAAAATTCCGTTATTTGGCATTTGCCTTGGACACCAGATTCTCGCGCTGGCCAGCGGCGCTAAGACGGAGAAGATGAAGTTCGGTCATCACGGCGCCAATCATCCGGTGCAGAACCTGGCGGATGGCACCGTCATGGTAACCAGTCAAAATCACGGATTTACCGTCTCGGAGGAAGGATTTCCCGATACCTTGCAAGTCACCCATCGCTCTTTATTCGACGGCACGCTGCAGGGGATCTCGCGAACAGATGTGCCAGCGTATAGCTTTCAGGGTCACCCCGAGGCGAGCCCGGGTCCCCACGACGCCGCCGCGCTATTCCAACCCTTCATCCACGCTATGGAACGGGCCTCGCAATGAGTATTGAGCGTTCTTCACAATGCAAAAGGTGAGCTAGACGATGCCGCGACGCTCCGATATCGAGAGTATCCTGATCCTGGGCGCCGGGCCGATTGTCATAGGACAGGCCTGTGAGTTTGACTACTCCGGAGCACAAGCGTGCAAAGCGCTCAGAGAGGAGGGGTACCGGGTGATTTTGGTCAACTCGAACCCCGCCACGATCATGACTGACCCCGCCATGGCTGATGCGACCTACATAGAGCCGGTCGAGTGGCAGATGGTTTCACGCATTATCGAGCGCGAACGTCCCGATGCGATCTTACCGACTATGGGAGGACAAACCGCGCTCAATTGTGCGCTCAAACTTGCCGCGGAGGGCGTGCTGGAGCGGTTTCAGGTGGAAATGATCGGTGCCACCAAAGAAGCAATCGATAAAGCTGAGGATCGTGAAAAGTTTGATATCGCCATGCGCCGTATTGGCCTTGAGACGCCCCGCGCGGGGTTGGCGCACAGCATGGAGGAAGCCTGGACAGTGCACGAGGAGATTGGGTTCCCCTGCATTATCCGGCCGTCCTTCACAATGGGGGGGTCAGGTGGCGGTATTGCCTACAATCGTGACGAGTTCGAAGAGATTTGTTTGCGAGGCCTCGAGTTATCCCCCACCAGCGAACTGCTGATTGACGAGTCGTTGATCGGTTGGAAAGAGTACGAGATGGAGGTCGTTCGCGATAAGAACGATAACTGCATCATTGTTTGCTCGATAGAGAATTTTGATGCGATGGGGGTTCACACCGGCGACTCCATCACTGTCGCACCGGCACAAACGCTCACCGACAAGGAATATCAGATCATGCGCGATGCCTCTCTTGCCGTACTGCGAGAGATTGGTGTTGAGACGGGTGGATCCAACGTTCAGTTCGGACAGTGCCCCGATACGGGCCGTCTGGTGGTCATAGAGATGAATCCTCGTGTCTCTCGCTCCTCTGCTTTGGCGTCCAAAGCGACAGGATTTCCGATTGCGAAGGTCGCAGCCAAGTTGGCGGTGGGCTACACGCTGGATGAGTTGGCAAATGACATCACGGGTGGGGTGACGCCTGCCTCTTTCGAACCCGCACTTGATTACGTTGTGACCAAAATCCCGCGCTTTGCCTTCGAAAAATTTGCCACAGCGGATCCGCGCCTCACCACGCAGATGAAGTCGGTAGGGGAGGTCATGGCGATCGGCCGCACCTTTCAGGAATCCTTGCAAAAAGCCCTGCGAGGGTTAGAGGTCGGGTCAGCCGGGTTTGAGCCGCATATTGCAGTGACCGATGAGGACAGTCGATCGGAGTTGGTGGACTGTTTGACCAATCCCGGTGCTGATCGAATTTGGTATGTTGCCGATGCCTTCAGAGCCGGCTTCGAGCTCGAGGAAATATACGGTTACTCGGGCATCGATCCGTGGTTTTTGGTGCAGATTGCGGACATTGTCCAGTGGGAATCTCAGATCATCGGGCTGCTGCCCGAAAATATCGATCATGCGCTGATGTGGGGGCTCAAGCGCCGAGGTTTTTCTGACCGGCGTATCGCGGATTTACTGGGGGTCTCAGAGGGTGCGATTCGCGAACGTCGCTGGGCGCTGGGTATTCGGCCGGTTTACAAGCGGGTCGATACCTGTGCGGCCGAGTTCGCCTCATCTACCGCTTATATGTATTCCACCTACGAGGAGGAATGCGAGGCAGTACCCAGTGATCGCAAAAAAATTCTGGTTCTGGGCGGTGGACCCAACCGCATTGGACAGGGCATCGAATTTGATTACTGCTGCGTGCATGCGGTGCTTGCGATGCGCGAGGACGGCTACGAAACCATTATGGTCAACTGTAATCCGGAGACGGTCTCGACAGATTACGATACCTCCGATCGACTGTATTTTGAGCCGGTGACACTTGAGGATGTTCTGGAGATCGTTGCGCTGGAGCAACCCACTGGTGTGATTGTGCAGTTCGGCGGTCAGACACCGCTCAAACTTGCGCGCGCATTGGAGGCGGCAGGTGTGCCTATTATCGGCACTAGCCCGGATCAGATTGACCGCGCGGAAGACCGCGAGCGCTTTCAGAAAATGATCGAGAGCCTTGCCCTGCGTCAACCGGCGAATACCACCGTGCGGAGTGTCGAGGAGGCCGTAACCGCGGCCGACGATATTGGCTACCCCTTGGTTGTGCGACCGTCTTATGTGCTGGGCGGTCGCGCCATGGAAATTGTTTACCGCAAAGAGGATCTGCTTCGTTATATGAACGATGCGGTCAAGGTATCTGAGGACTCGCCGGTTTTGCTCGACAGGTTCTTGAGTGCCGCCATCGAGGTGGATATCGACGCGGTGAGTGACGGTGAGCAAGTCGTTATTGGAGCGATCATGCAGCATATTGAGCAGGCTGGCGTCCACTCCGGCGACTCTGCCTGCTCTTTACCGCCGTATAGCCTGCCGGCAGACGTTCAGGAAGCGATGCGCGATGTTGTCAGAAAGATGGCTCTGGAGCTGGGTGTATGCGGGCTCATGAATGTTCAACTGGCGTGGCAGGACGGAGAAATTTTCGTTATCGAGGTCAATCCACGTGCGTCGCGCACCGTACCTTTTGTCTCCAAGGCTGTGGGTGTGTCTCTTGCAAAGGTGGCGGCGCGTTGTATGGCAGGGCAGAGTCTGGCCAGCCAAGGCGTCACGCGCGAGATCGTACCGCCTTATTACAGTGTCAAAGAGGCGGTATTACCGTTTAACAAATTTCCGGGTACTGATCCTATTCTGGGTCCAGAAATGAAGTCGACGGGCGAAGTCATGGGTACGGGGGCAACCTTTGCGGCCGCCTTTGCTCGCGCGCAGTTGGGGGCGGGGGATGACCCCCCGACCTCAGGGCTGTGCCTTGTCAGCGTGCGGGATGCAGACAAAACAGCAGCCATTGATGTGGCTAGGCGGCTGGTGGCCCAGGGGTTTACGCTGGCAGCGACAGGGGGCACGGCGAATGCACTGGAGGATGCGGGGCTGTCAGTCCGCAGGGTCAACAAAGTAGCCGAGGGTCGGCCCCACATTGTGGATTTGATTAAGAATGACGAAGCGGCGATGATCATTAATACCACAGAAGGCCGTCGGGCTATCCTGGATTCAGCATCGATCAGGGCGAGCGCTGAGCAACATCGCGTTTTCTACACCACGACATTGGCTGCGGCTGAGGCGGTGTGTATGGCGTTGGAGCAGGAGACAGACATGACGGTGCGTCGTTTGCAGGATTTACACGAGAGCATAGCGGTATGAACCGAGTCCCTATGACGGTAAAGGGAGAACAGGCGCTTCGAGAGGAGTTGGAGCGGCTCAAAAAAGTCGAGCGTCCGCGCATCACGCAGGCCATAGCAGAGGCGCGAGAGCACGGGGACCTGAAAGAGAATGCCGAGTACCATGCGGCGCGGGAGCAACAGAGTTTCGCTGAGGGGAGAATCAAGGAGCTAGAGCATAAGCTTTCGCATGCTCAGGTGATTGATATAGCGACGATACCGCCCACCGGCAAAGTGATCTTCGGCGCTACCGTTACCCTGTTGGATGTCGATAATGATCGGACCGTGCAATATCGCATCGTCGGTGAGGACGAAGCAGACGCCAAAGCCAACCTGATTTCGGTCAACTCGCCAATAGCGCGTGCGCTGGTGGGAAAGGCTGAGGGCGATGAGGTGATTGTCAATGCACCGGGCGGCGAGCTTGCATACGAGATAGACGCTGTCCAGCACCTCTAGACTTACTGAAAATCATTCTCATTGGACGTATGATCCGCGTTTTATCGCGGGCATAGACTGTGGGTTCAGAGAGCGAAACGATGAATTTGTGGGAACTGCCGCTGCGGACCAACGCAATATTGGTCGGCTTTTCTCCCGCGCTCGAAGACCGCTATCGAGGTCGACTGCAGGAATACGGCTTTCATGCAGGGGAGACGATCACCTGCCAGCATCAGCCCGGATTCGGCGCGCCAAGGGTTTACAGGGTAAGCAACGCTACCTACTCACTCGACCGCGAGCTGGCACTTCAGGTGCTGGTCAGCGTGTCAGGGGGCTAAGCCGATGCCGAAGGTGCTCCTGGTCGGAACCCCGAACTCGGGAAAAACCGCGCTATTCAATCGACTCACGGGACTGAACCACTGGGTTGCCAATTATCCGGGTATCACGGTGGACCTTTCCATAGGACGCCTCGCGAAACTGCCGGATCATGAGCTGATTGACTTCCCCGGGACGTACTCGCTAAGACCCATTTCAGAGGAGGAGCGAGTTGCGGTAGCCCATTTTGCCACAGCGCTAGACGATCCAGAAGTGATGCACGTGTTGTGCGTGGTGGATGCGACGCGTCTGGAGAAAAGTTTATTTTTCTGTTTGCAGGTTGTGCGTGAGTGTCGGGGGCGCGGCAAAGCCGTCTCGGTACTCGCAAATATGGGCGACATATTGGCTCGACATAATCTTGAAATAGATGCACAGGGCTTGGCAGCAGACATTGGGGCGCCCGTGCTCGTCGTCTCGGCGAGAACCGGCCAGGGTCTGCCGGAAGTGCTTCTCGGACTGACTGCATCGGCTGCAACCGCGGCGCCAGGTGACGCCTATCGAGTGCCCGATTTACTGGCTCAGGACGACGAATCTGCTGACCAGGCGCTGTATGAGGAGGCGCATCGGTTGGCCGAGCACTTTGGCGCCTCATCCGACCAGCTCTTGCTCATCCAATCGCGCATGGATCGATTTTTTCTGGGGTCGCTTTCGGGCGGTTTGTCCTTCAGTCTCATCATGCTGATCCTGTTTCAGTCCATCTTCACCTGGTCGGCACCCGCGATGGATGCGGTGGAGGCTGCCGTAACCGGGCTGGGCGGCTGGATATTGCCTTTTCTTGGCGAGGGTGTTGTTCGTGATTTCACTGCGGACGCGATTTTTAGTGGGCTTGGTGCGTTTCTGGTGTTTGTGCCACAGATCTTTGTGCTGACCTTTGTCATCGGTTTGCTTGAAGATTCTGGTTATCTTGCCCGCGCTGCGCTGATATGCCACAAGCCGCTCCGGTTCTTTGGCCTGAGCGGTAAGAGCTTTATCCCCATGTTGTCGGGCGTCGCCTGCGCCATACCCGCTATTTATGCTGCGCGCTCGATAGAGTCGCCGCGAGCCAGATTTCTGACCTATCTGGCAATCCCCTTGATGCCATGTTCAGCCCGACTCCCTGTCTATACGTTGTTGATTGCGATTTTTATTCCCCGGGAGACGGCTTTAGGCGGTCTGGTTGGATGGCAGGGCCTGACACTGTTCTGCATCTATGCCCTAGGTATGGTTTGTGGATTATTGGTAGCCGGCGTGGTTAATCGCATGAGCGCGGGTGAAGCGCAAATGCCCTTTATGATGGAATTGCCCGCCTACCGATTGCCAGCGTTGATACCCATTGCCCATAAATCGGTGCAGAGAGCCAAGCATTTTGTCACCAAGGCGGGACTGGTGATTCTGAGCGTCACGGTGATGGTTTGGGTACTGGGCTACTTTCCGAATCAGGGAGCGGACTTGGGGGCCTCTTGGTTGGGCGCGATAGGCAAGGGGATAGAGCCTGTGTTTCAACCTTTGGGCCTCGACTGGCGATACGGTGTGGCCATCGTCACTGCCTTTCTTGCCCGAGAAGTTTTTGTCGGCACGCTGGGCACGATTATGGGTATCGAAGGCGCCGACGAAAATATACTGCCATTGGTCGCGCAGGTTCAGGCCAGTGCGTTGCCTTTGGGCTCGGGTTTGGCGCTCTTGGTTTTCTTTGCAATCGCGCTGCAATGCGTTTCCACCGTGGCGATTTTGGCGCGAGAAGCCAACTCGTGGCGATTGGCGGGCAGGATGGTGGTGAGCTACTTGTGTCTTGCCTGGCTGGCGGCGTGGGTCACCTTTCAGATCGCTACTCTGCTGTGACCCTCAATCATCGCGCTCATGTTGAAATAGGCGAAGCTCTGTCAGAACTAACCTCGCTGCCAGCTTAAGGGTCAGATCGTGTTGCTCCCTTTTTAAGGCTTCGATTCCTGAGCTAATGTCCTCCCGTAGCTGGCTGGCTTGCTCCGCGGTCAAATCTGGTGGCAAGCGAACCTCAAACTGACAGCCCGCATTGCGGCCCAGGTCATCATAGACCTCAGTCAGTGTCGCGATGGCGTAGTCAATGAGTGCCTCGTCAGCGCCTTTGGATCTCAGTAATACCGTCAGCTCGTGCTCAAGAAAATTAAAAGCTTGTCGTTGTCGCGTTGGGAACTGGATGATTTCGCCCATAACCGCCAAAGCCTGCTAGGACTGCAGTCTCTGTAGATTCGATTTCTTGGGGTCTGCCCCTGGGTTGGGCCGAATCAGCGTCGCGATATTGCCAATGCGCTGTACAAGTAGGGCACCACTGCGCTCGCACAGTGCCCTGATAATCGTCTCGCGTTGGGTCCGGTCGCCCACGGTAATTTTCACTTTGATTAATTCATGGTCTGTAAGCGCGCGGTCGATCTCTTGCAGCACTGAATCAGACAACCCGTTGCCCGCAACCGTGACCACGGGGCGGAGGGCGTGAGCGAGTGCTCGCAACTGACGACGCTCTTTACTGTTAAGGGAGTTCATAAACGGTTAAGCCAGCTCACGGGGTACACTATACGAGACCGCAATTGTAAAGGCGCGGGGCAAGCTTGTGGTGAAGGTGAAGATATCGTGGGCAAAAAAAAATCGTCAAGCCGTGCGTGGTTAAAGGAACACCATGATGACCCTTTTGTGCAGCGTGCCCAGCGAGAGGGGTACCGCTCGCGTGCCGTCTATAAATTAATTGAGATCAACGAAAAAGACAGGTTGATCCGTTCGGGCATGTCGGTGCTGGATCTGGGATCCACCCCAGGGGGCTGGTCGCAAGTGGCTGGAGAGCTGGTTGGCGACAGGGGGCGAGTGCTGGCGAGTGATATTTTGCCCATGGATCATCTACCTAACGTCACGTTTATCCAGGGCGACTTCACAGAGCAGGAGACCTATGACGCGTTGATGCAGGCCCTCGGGGGGCGCCGGGTGGATCTGGTGATGTCGGACATGTCGCCAAATATGAGCGGATTAACAGCGGTTGACCAACCCAAAGCTATGTATTTGGTGGAACTGGCAACCGATCTGGCGTATCGGGCGTTGTCGCCCGGAGGCGCCTTGGTGACGAAAGTTTTTCAAGGTGAGGGGTTTGAAGCGTGGTTTCACCAGATCCGCGGGCGTTTTGAGCGCGTAGTCACTCGTAAGCCAACAGCGTCGCGGCCTCGTTCCCGAGAGGTCTATGTAGTAGCGACGGGCCTAAAAGCCGCTGATGGGGCGGCGTGAATGGGATGTTTGGGTGTTGTTTAGGGTCAGATGGTCGAGAATTCAGAGATATTTAGGCCATAAATGCCTTGAAATGGGCTAAATCTGCCCCATTCCTTAACTGTGGGGATGTCTCAGGACCTTCAGCGGTTGGTTCAGAGTCAACGATCTACCCGCTATACTACGCGGCCGGGCCTTGAGCACGCGTCTTAATCGAGAGGAACTGTTGTGAACAATATGGCTAAAAACCTGTTGCTGTGGTTACTGATAGCTGCGGTGCTACTCTCGGTATTCAACAACTTTAATCTGCGGACTGGGACCGAACAGATCGGTTACTCGGAATTCATCCGCGAAGTGCAAACGGATCGCCTGTCTAAAGTGCTGGTGGACGGGCTGACCATCAGTGCACAGAGAAAAGACGGAACCAGCTTCGAGACCATCAGGCCGATGATGGAAGACCCCAAGCTCATGGACGACCTACTCGCCCACAACGTGACAGTGGAGGGCAAACAGCCTGAGCAGCAGTCCGTGTGGACCCAACTTCTGATTGCCAGCTTCCCGATTTTGCTCATCATCGCCGTATTCATGTTTTTCATGCGACAGATGCAAGGCGGTGGTGGCGGACGCGGCGGCCCCATGAGTTTTGGCAAGAGTAAAGCCAAACTCCTTGGCGAAGATCAAATTACCACAACGTTCGCTGACGTCGCGGGGGTGGAAGAGGCGAAGGAAGATGTCCAGGAATTGGTCGAGTTCCTGCGTGATCCGGGTCGTTTTCAAAAGCTGGGGGGGCGCATTCCCAGAGGTGTTCTTATGGTGGGTCAACCGGGTACGGGTAAAACCCTGTTGGCTAAAGCGATTGCCGGTGAAGCCAAGGTGCCGTTTTTCTCGATTTCCGGCTCCGATTTTGTCGAGATGTTTGTCGGCGTAGGCGCTTCCCGGGTGCGTGATATGTTCGAACAGGCGAAGAAGCAGTCGCCGTGCATTATCTTCATTGATGAGATTGACGCGGTGGGTCGCCATCGAGGTGCCGGTTTAGGCGGAGGGCATGACGAGCGCGAGCAGACCCTGAACCAGCTGCTGGTCGAAATGGACGGTTTCGAAATGAACGATGGCGTTATCGTCATCGCAGCAACTAACCGCCCCGACGTATTGGATCCTGCGCTGTTGCGTCCCGGGCGATTTGATCGCCAGGTAGTTGTGGGTTTGCCCGATATCCGAGGACGCGAGCAGATTCTGAAAGTGCACATGCGAAAAGTGCCCCTGTCTGAAGATGTTGATTCCTCAAAAATCGCCCGGGGTACCCCTGGGTTTTCGGGTGCTGATTTGGCAAATCTGGTGAATGAAGCGGCCCTCTTCGCCGCCCGAGGTGGATTACGCCTCGTGGGCATGGATCAGTTTGAGCTGGCCAAGGACAAGATCATGATGGGTGCAGAGCGGCGCTCCATGGTGATGTCCGAGTCTGAGAAGCGGAATACGGCTTACCACGAGGCGGGGCACGCCATTGTTGGCAGACTCATGCCAGAGCACGACCCCGTGTATAAAGTGTCTATCATCCCTAGAGGGCGAGCCTTGGGCGTGACGATGTTTCTCCCTGAGGAGGACCGGTACAGCCACAGCCGTCGCCACATTGTGTCCCAGATCACCAGCTTATTCGGCGGGCGAGTTGCCGAGGAAATGACGCTGGGTAAGGACGGGATTACCACGGGCGCCTCCAACGATATTCAACGGGCCACCGAAGTCGCCCGGAATATGGTGACGAAGTGGGGTTTATCCGAAACCATGGGTCCCTTGATGTACGACGAGGGCGGGGAGGAGGTCTTCTTGGGGCGTTCTGCCGCGCAGCCCGCCAAAGCGATGTCTGATGAGACCGCCTTGGCAATCGACAAAGAAGTGCGGAGCATTATTGACGAGTGCTACGCCAAAGCGTTTCAGCTGCTCGAAGAGAATCGAGACAAGCTGGATATGATGGCGGATGCGCTGATGCAATATGAAACCATTGATGCCGAGCAGATTGACGACATCATGGCGGGAGAGCCGCCACGACCGCCCAGCGGATGGTCAGGCGATGATCGTGGCGCGCCACCTGATGCGGGTGAACCAGAGCCTGCGGCGAGTCCCATAGGCGGTGCTGCAACCGAGCACTGACCCCAACCCGTCACTGCAGAACCCAATAGCAATGAGCGGGTGCCTTCAGTGTGGGTCGCGCACACTCGACCTTACCTCGCCCGTCGTAATGGGCATTCTCAATGTAACCCCCGATTCCTTTTCGGATGGTGGGGAACTCTTCCGTGATCAAAAAGTCGATCTGGATGCGCTGTTGCACCGCGCCCAGGCAATGGTAGATGCGGGCGCTGCGCTTTTGGATGTGGGCGGTGAGTCGACACGGCCCGGCGCCGAGGCCGGGACTGAGGAGGTGGTGTTGGTGGGCGTGCTGGTGGGGGTGGTAGCCGTGGCGAAAAGGTTTGACGTCGTAATCTCCGTGGATACCAGCACCCCCAGAATCATGACCGAGGCAGCGCGCGTCGGTGGCGGATTTCTCAACGATGTGCGCGGATTTCGGCGTCCCGGCGCCCTCCATGCCGCGGCAGCGACAGGACTGCCTCTCTGTGTCATGCATATGCAGGGTGAGCCGAGTACGATGCAAGTGTCCCCCGAGTATCTCGATGTGGTCTCTGACCTGCGACAATTTTTTGAGGAACGGTTAGATGCTTGTATTGCGGCGGGTATCGCAAAAGAGCGTATTGTGATTGACCCGGGCTTTGGTTTCGGCAAGACCGCAGCGCAGAATTTTGAGATGCTAATGAGGCTGGGCGAGCTCTCTTTGATGCAACGGCCTGTTTTGGTCGGGTTGTCGCGAAAATCCATGATTGCCAGTGTGTTGGATCGTGGCCCTGAGGACCGGCTACATGCCAGTGTGGGACTTGCAATGATCGCGGTAGAGCGGGGAGCGCGCATCGTGCGAGTTCACGATGTAGCGGCTACGGTCGATGCGCTCGCAATGTGGCGAGCGTTACCGAGGAGTTTGAACGAATGAGTAGGCAGTTTTTTGGCACGGACGGTATTCGCGGTGCCGTGGGCCAGTACCCCGTCACGGCAGATTTTATGCTGAAACTCGGCTGGTCAGCCGGCAGGGTATTTGCCAGAGAAAACCGGGCGACCAAAGTTCTGATCGGTAAAGATACCCGCGTCTCAGGCTATATGTTTGAGTCGGCGTTGGAGGCGGGGTTGGTTGCGGCAGGCGCGAACGTGGTGCTACTCGGTCCTATGCCAACGCCAGCTGTGGCCATGTTGACCCGCAGTCAAAAAGCCTCCGCAGGAATTGTTATCAGCGCTTCACATAATCTGTACACCGATAATGGCATAAAATTTTTCGATGCCGACGGGAAAAAACTCTCGGATGACGTGGAGAACGAGATCGAGCAAGTCTTGTCGCAACCCATGGAAACAGTGCCTTCCCCCGAGTTGGGAAAGGCGAACAGAATGGTTGATGCTTCCGGTCGTTATATTGAGTTTTGTAAGAGCACGTTTCCCCAGTCACTGAGTCTGCGCGGTCTCAAGTTAGTGCTCGATTGTGCCCATGGCGCAACCTACCAGGTCGCCCCTCAGGTGTTTTCCGAGCTGGGGGCGGAAGTGATCTTGATGGGTGCTGATCCTGATGGCTATAACATCAATGACGGTGTCGGCTCGACGTCCCCCGCTGCGCTTCAGGCCAAGGTCCTGAGTGAACAGGCCGACGCCGGCATTGCCTTTGACGGTGATGGTGATCGCCTGCAGTGTGTCGCGGCGGACGGCACCGTGATAGACGGAGACGAGCTGCTTTTCATTATTGCAACTGATCTCGTGAGGCAGAACCGAACTCCAGCCGGGGTGGTGGGTACCCTGATGTCTAACCTCGGACTTGAGCAAGCGTTGCGCGAAAAAGGGGTAGAACTGGTCCGGGCCCAAGTCGGTGACCGCTACGTTTTGGAGGAAATGGCTGATCGGGGGTGGCAACTCGGTGGAGAAGCCTCGGGACATATTATTTGTGGCGATTTGACCACGACAGGTGATGGCATCATTGCCGCGTTGCAAGTGATGGCAGCGGTAGTGCGGTCGGCTGAGAGTCTGCTCACCCTAAAAAGCGGTCTCTATAAATACCCGCAAACGCTGTTAAATGTCGCCGTCCCGCCTGATTTTCGTCTGGATGAGTGCACTGCTGCTCTAGAAGAGAGTCGGCGAGTGGAGGCGGAGCTGGCGGATCGGGGACGTTTGGTATTGCGTCCCTCCGGCACCGAGCCACTCATCCGGGTCATGATTGAGGGCACAGACGGTAGCGAAAACCAATTGCTGGCTGAGCGCGTCGCTCAGGCTATTCGCGATGGGGTTTAGATTATGCGGCGGCTGCTTGATATGGCTCAGGCCTCGATCGGATTGTGGTAATCGGGTCGCTTGCGGGGGGCATGCGTGATCGGTATGATCTCGCGCCCTGAGCGGCGTGTTGCGTCGTTGTTGGGGGCATGAAAGGAGTTCCCATGGAACAAATCACACTGATGGTGCATCTGCTGGTGGCGGTTGCCTTGATCGCGCTGATTTTATTGCAGCGCGGTAAAGGGTCAGATATCGGCGCGTCATTTGGCGCAGGCGCCTCCCAAACACTGTTTGGTAGTGCGGGCAGCGGTAACGCGTTGACACGCATGACGGCGTGGCTATCCGCGATTTTTTTCGCGAGTAGTTTTGGTTTGGCAGTGATCGCCGACAATCGCACGGCGGATGAGGATGACCTCGGATTTGATCTCCCGGCCTCAGAAATTGTTGAGGGGGCGGTCGAAGAAGGAGACCTGCCAGTGTTGGACTTTGATTCGGCCACGGACAATGGGTCCGAAGATGCGCCCGTCTTGGATGGTGAGTAAAAAAGCGGAAGTGGTGGAATTGGTAGACACGCTATCTTGAGGGGGTAGTGGCCTATGGCTGTGCGGGTTCAAGTCCCGCCTTCCGCACCAAATTGTTAAAAGGCTCCTGTCATAGGAGCCTTTTTTATTCGTGGAACTCTCAAGCAACTGGAGATGCGACTGGCCCTTCTCGTTTTAGGGCGCTGGTGACTACCGCACGAGTCCTTCTTGAGGGAGCACGAATTGGCCTTGGTCCGATAGCAGCCTGGCGCACCTCGCCACGGCCGCTCTCGCAGCTTCAACGTCACTGCGTCGGATGGGGCTCATTTCCTCCATCTCGTCGATAAACAGGGCTCTGGCTCGGCTGGACATGCTGTTCAGAAACGGGTCACGGAGTGGTTTGGCCAAACCTTTGAGTGCGATCATCAGCACCCCCGATTCAATCTCGCGCACCAATACCTGGAGGCTGCGAGTATCGGCTTGGGCCAGCTTTTCGAATGGCATGATCTGATCACTGACCTGCTCGGCTAGGTCGGCGTCGAGTGCGTATAGCTGATTGAGCACGCCATCGGCGCCGGACAAATCCATCCCAGCAACGATTCGAGCAGCGGTTGGGATACCACCCAGTTTGATGGCGGATCGAGACGGCAAAAGTCGATTCCCGGAGGACAATGCAACGCTTGCACCGTACTGCGAGACTGCGGACCTTTCAAGCTGCGGACCAACTTTTAGCAAGTTGCCAAAGAGCGCGGCATAGGCACGCCTTGGCGTGCACAATTTATGTGGGTTGACGGCGATGGCCACGGTTCCTATACTCCGCCGCCTCAGTTTGTGGTGGTGACACCACGGTAACGCCTGCGTTCGCCAAGTTGTTATTAGGTTGACGCTAATAAGGGGGCGGTTACTGAGCGTATTGATGCGGGGTGGAGCAGCCTGGTAGCTCGTCGGGCTCATAACCCGAAGGTCGTCGGTTCAAATCCGGCCCCCGCTACCAATTTGACGGCGGCTTGTTGCTCGCTGACCGTCACTTCGAAGGCCCCTTATGGGGCTTTTTTGTGGCTGTGTGGAATGAACGGCCAGCGGGAGGACGACATGACGGCAAAGGAAGCGCAGTTGATGCAGCTTTTACAGCCGACCGTCGAGGATATGGGGTACGGGTTGTGGGGTATCGAATTGACCTCCCCCGGACGTCGACCCACGGTTCGGATTTATATCGAATCCGAGGCCGGGGTGAGCGTTGATGACTGTGCTCAGGTGAGTCATCAGGTGAGTGGCATTTTGGATGTAGAGGATCCCATCGGCGGGGAGTATACGCTGGAGGTTTCCTCTCCCGGTATCGACCGGTTGCTGTTTCGGCCCGAGCAATATGAGCCGTACGTCGGGGAAATAGTCGATATCAGGCTGCGCCTGCCGGTCGAGGGAAGACGGCGGTTTAAGGGCGTTCTGGTCTCTGCGGACGGCGACACAGTCGTTTTGCAGATTGACGAGGAGGCGCACCGATTGCCGTTACGTACGGTCGATAGGGCACGGGCGATGCCCAAACTGGAGTTTGGGCAGAACAAAGAATGAAGTGGTGGTATTGGGTTAACAACGGGGCGACATGTGCCTTGGCTATATGGCAGAGAGTGAATCGATGAGCAAAGAAATCCTGATGGTCGCTGAGGCGGTCTCAAATGAAAAAGGGGTGTCAGAGGACATCATCTTTGAGGCAATCGAGCTGGCACTGGCCACTGCCACGAAAAAACGTTACGACGAGGATGCTGATATCTTGGTCACTATCGACCGCGAGTCGGGTGACTATGTGACCAAGCGGCGCTGGTTGGTGATGCCCGATACAGAGCTTGCGCTGTTGGGGACGCAGTTCACCACTGAAGAGGCAGCCGAGGTGAATACTGCCCTACAGCCCGGTGATTACCACGAAGAAGTCGTCGAAAACGTTGATTTTGGTCGCATTGCGGCCCAGACGGCGAAACAGGTTATTGTCCAACGCGTTCGTGATGCTGAGCGGGCGCAAATTGTTGACGAGTATCGCAGCCGGGAGGGAGAGTTGCTGGCCGGTACGGTAAAGAAAGTCACCCGCGACAACATTATCGTCGATCTTGGCAATAACGCTGAGGGCCTGCTACCTCGGGGCGAGTTGGTAGGCAGAGAGACATTTCGTATCAACGATCGCGTTCGAGCGATTTTAACTGAGATCAATACTGAATCCCGGGGACCGCAGCTCATTTTGTCCCGAGCCTGCCAGGAGATGCTGGTAGAGCTCTTCAAAATAGAAGTGCCCGAAATATCTGAGGGCGTGATTCAGATCAGGGCGGCGGCCAGGGATCCCGGCTCTCGCGCAAAGATTGCCGTCAAAACTGGCGACCAGCGCATTGACCCGGTAGGGGCATGTGTTGGGATGCGGGGGTCGAGGGTGCAGGCCGTTTCTAACGAGCTGGATAATGAACGGGTGGATATCATCCTGTGGGATGACAATCCGGCGCAGCTGGTTATCAACGCCATGTCACCGGCAGAGGTGGAGTCCATTGTTGTCGACGAGGACAACTCGACTATGGAGGTGGCAGTCGCGGAAGATAATCTGGCGCAGGCGATTGGCAGGGGCGGTCAGAATGTTCGCCTCGCCTCTGACCTGACAGGCTGGATCATCAATGTCATGAGTGTCGACGAAGCCATCGAAAAGCAGGAAACCGAGGCCGGCGAGGTCATTGAGCAGTTCATGACGGCACTGGATATTGACGAAGATATCGCGATTGTTCTTGTCGAGGAGGGCTTTACCACCCTTGAGGAGATTGCCTATGTCCCTCTGGAAGAAATGAACGCTATTGAGGGGTTCGACGAGGAGATCTCTGAAGAGTTGCGGGCACGCGCTAAAGATGCCTTGCTGACATTGGCCATTGCCTCGGAAGAGGAACGCGATGCCAATGAGCCTGCAGAGGACCTCCTGACGATGGATGGCATGGATAAGCATCTCGCTTACGTATTGGCGGGGCGTGGCATTGTCACGATGGAAGACCTTGCTGAACAGGGGGTGGATGACCTCCTCGATATAGAAGACATGACTGAAGAGCGTGCGGCAGAGCTCATTATGACAGCTCGCGCCCCTTGGTTCGCTGAGGAAGAGGAGGCAACGGCCTGAGTCTTATCAGGTAACGATTGCACTCTAGCGACTGAGCGAATAGGGAGAGAGAAATGGCACAAGTGACAGTAGCGCAGTTGGCAGAAACCGTCGGGGCATCGGTTGACCGACTGTTGGCGCAGATGAAGGATGCGGGATTACCCCACGCGGATGCAGAAGAGCCGGTATCTGAGGAGGATAAGCAGAC
>JAYNYK010000044.1:0-6436 GCA_038102985.1 Halieaceae bacterium | reverse complement strand
GCTGGCACACCTTAAGCAAAGCCATGGGGAACGTGCCGGTGCTGGTGCACCCAAAAAGATTACGCTCAAGCGCAAATCAGTCAGCACGCTCCGGGCGGGCGGTGCTGGTAAAAGAACCATCAATGTCGAGGTTCGAAAAAAGCGAACCTACGTCAAGCGAGAAGATCTCGAGGATGACACCGCCGATGGTGAAGCTGATGCAGACAGTGCGGCAGCAGTTGATGCCCCCAATGAGGCGGATAGCGCTGTAACGGCGGCGGCTGCAACAAGCGCCGATGAAATGGTCGCCGTTGACGGAGATGAATCGGTTGATGAATCCGATCCCGAATTGCTGAGGCAGCGTGCGGCGGCCAGACGGAAAGCGGAAGAGCAGGCGAGAAAGCTTGAGTTGGATGCCGCGGTAAAGGCGCGAGCAGAAGAGGCAGCCCGTCAGGCGCAGGAGGCGGCGGCACAACCCGGAGCCAAAGAGCAAGACCGTAAACCCAAGCGGCTTCATGCGGCACCCACGAAAGAGAATACTTTACCCGCTCGTGATGAGCTGCGCAGACGCTCCAATAAAGGGCGCCTTGAGCGCGGTGGATTACCCGGTGCGAGGGGAAAGCAACGCGGACACAACTTATCCATTACAGACCTGGAGGCCGCTGAGGCCGGTGTGGCACGTCGTCGTGGCGGACGAAAAAGAAAGCTCCACGACGAGCCCAATCAGCACGCTTTTGCGCAGCCCACGGAGAAAATTGTTTATGACGTGAACGTGCCCGAGAACATCACTGTGGGTGACCTGGCGCAGCAGATGGCGGTCAAGGCCGGCGAGGTGATCAAAGAGCTCATGAATCTCGGGGTAATGGCCAACATCAACCAGGTGTTGGATCAAGACACTGCGACGCTGGTGGTGGAGGAACTGGGCCATCGCGTTGTGCTGAAGAGCGCAGAAGAATTGGAGGAAAGGCTGGAGGAGACTCTGGCGAGCCAGGAGGGGACGCCTGAGCCGCGCGCACCGGTTGTCACGGTCATGGGCCACGTCGATCACGGCAAGACGTCGCTTTTGGATTACATTCGTAAATCGCGAGTTGCCAGTGGCGAAGCGGGAGGCATTACGCAGCATATCGGTGCTTACCACGTCGAGACTGACAAGGGGATGATCACGTTCCTGGATACACCGGGTCATGCGGCATTTACGGCGATGCGCGCGCGGGGAGCCAAGTCCACGGATATCGTGGTGTTGGTGGTTGCGGCAGATGATGGTGTGATGCCACAAACCGAAGAGGCGATTCAACACGCGCGTGCGGCGGGTGTCCCGGTCGTTGTTGCGGTCAACAAGATTGACAAGGAGGCAGCGGATCCGGAGCGCGTTAAAACGGAACTGGCAGCTAAGGATGTGATCCCCGAGGATTGGGGCGGAGACACTCAATTTATGCCTGTGTCGGCCCACACGGGTCAAGGTATTGACGAGCTGCTAGATGCTTTGCTGTTGCAGTCCGAATTGTTGGAGCTCACAGCTCCTGCAGACGTCCCCGCATCGGGCATTGTCATCGAGTCACGACTGGACAAAGGTCGCGGTGCCGTCGCCTCTCTCTTGATACAGCAGGGAACCTTGCGACAGGGCGATATCGTTCTGGCCGGACTTCAGTATGGCCGCGTCAGAGCGATGCTCGATGAAAATGGCAACCAGATTAAAGAAGCTGGCCCGAGCCTTCCGGTCGAGGTACTGGGGTTGGACGGTACGCCGGACGCCGGAGATCCGGTCGTTGCGCTGGAGAGCGAGAAGAAAGCGCGCGAAGTCGCAGACTTCCGACAGGAAAAGATGCGTTCTTCCAAATTAGCGCGCCAACAAGCCGCCAAGTTGGACAATATGTTCGAGACGATGACGGCAGGGTCGGTGGAAACTCTGAATTTGATTATCAAGGCAGATGTTCGAGGCTCCTTCGAGGCGCTTCAGGGTGCCCTGGCGGACTTGGGGAATGAGGAGGTCAAAGTCAATATCGTCTCGGGCGGTGTCGGCGGAATCTCCGAAACCGACATTAGCCTCGCCATCACCAGCTCAGCCATCATTATCGGTTTTAATGCGCGAGCCGATACCAAGGCCCGTGGGATGGCCGAGAACGAGGGTGTCGAGATTCGCTATTACAATGTGATTTACGACCTGATAGACGATGTGCGAGCGGCCCTCTCTGGGATGCTGTCACCGGAGATGCGCGAGGAGATCGTCGGGATTGCCGAAGTCCGCGATGTCTTCCGCTCGCCCAAGTTTGGTTTGATTGCCGGTTGCATGGTGACTGAGGGTACAGTTTACCGTTCCAAGCCCATTCGTGTCCTGCGCGACAATGTTGTGATCTACGAGGGAGAGCTCGAATCTCTGCGTCGCTTCAAAGACGATGCCAATGAAGTCCGCAATGGGACGGAGTGCGGCATCGGTGTGAAGAACTATACCGACGTGAAGGTGGGTGATCTGATCGAGGTCTTTGAAGTCAACGAGATCGCCCGGAGTCTCTGAAGCTGGGTCATGGGTAAAGAATATGAGCGGACCGAGCGGGTCAGCCAGTTCCTGCACAGGGAGCTGGCGCATCTGCTCCAAACTGCTGTCAGGGATCCCCGCGTACAGCAGGTGAATCTCACTGGGGTCGAGGTCAGTCGGGATTTATCCCATGCCAAAGTGTTTTTTACGCTGATGAAGGATGCCACGCCCGAGCATCGAGCGGAAATGACACGGGTCTTAGAGAAAGTGGCGGGTTTTTTGAGATCCCAATTAGCCAAGGTGTCGTCGATGCGGACTGTTCCCCGATTGGGCTTTCGGTTCGACGAGAGCGTCGGTCGTGGTCGCGATATGGAGAGCCTGCTTAAAGAGGCGCGGCGAGCCGATGAGCAGCTTGCCTTTGACCGGCCATCACCGTCGGAATCTGATTTCTTGCCGGATCAATGAGCCGACGGCGGAAAGGGCGGCAGATCAGTGGACTGCTGGTCCTCGATAAGCCTGAAGGCATTACCTCCAACGCAGCGCTGCAGAGAGCGAAGCGACTTTTTGGCGCGGCAAAAGCGGGGCATACGGGCAGCTTGGATCCTCTGGCTACGGGTGTGTTGCCGATCTGTTTCGGTGAGGCGACCAAGTTTTCTCAATTTTTACTGGATGCAGATAAGGCTTACACCAGCACATTCATCTTGGGTGTGGGCACTGATACGGGGGATGCGGCTGGCGATATCCGGGCGCAGGCGTCAGCCTCGCATATCACGCTACATACCATTACCCGGGCGATGGCAGCCTTAACTGGCCCGATTGAACAGGTTCCGCCGATGTATTCAGCGCTCAAGGTCGATGGTCGGCCGCTTTACAAGCTTGCGAGAGCGGGGGAGCACGTTGAGCGACAGCCGCGACCAGTGAACATTTTACGGTTCGATTTGCTCGCATTTCAGGCTGGAGATATCGCAACTCTCGATGTTGCAGTGCAGTGCAGCAAGGGCACTTATATTCGCGTGCTGGCTGAGGATCTTGGGGCTGCACTTGGGCTGCCCGCACATGTTAGCGCGCTCCGGCGGTGTCAGTCTGGGCCATTCGATCTCTCAACGGCACTCACTCTGGATCAATTATCGAGACAGAGGGAGGAAGGTTCAGAGGCGTTGCTGGATACATTATTGGCGCCGATAGAGGCCTGCATGCCGCACCTGCCCCGCGTCGAACTCTCCGAAGCCGCAACTTTTTACATGATAAAGGGGCGGCCGGTAGTAGTGCCAAACGGGCCCCAGAGTGGTATGGTGCGCATCGCCGACGCGGGAGGAGCATTCCTTGGTGTCGGGCAAGTTAGAGAAGACGGAAAACTGGCCCCAATGAGGCTTCTTTCCCAGTAGATTTGCGGCGCTTGCCGCTCCACGAACCCACCTGTAAACCTGCACGGATGGGCTCGTTTTCAACAAGCAGGTTGGAGAAATAACCATGGCGTTGGACGCGGCCGTTAAGGCACAAATTGTTAAGGATTATCAGCAGTCAGAGGGCGACACCGGATCTCCGGAAGTACAGGTCGCTTTGCTTACAGCGAATATTGAGCAACTGCAATCTCATTTCAAAGAACATGCTCAGGATCACCACTCACGTCGTGGTTTGATTCGCATGGTTAACCAGCGTCGAAAGTTACTCGACTACCTAAAGCACAAAGACACCGCCCGCTATGCGGAATTGATTAAGCGGTTGGGTCTGCGTCGCTGAGGATCAGTTAGGGCCGGCCCAGAGCCGGCCCCGTCATATTTGGAGAAAACATAGTGAATGTAGTTAAGAAAACGTTCCAGTATGGGGGCCACGAGGTCACACTGGAAACTGGACGTATCGCTCGGCAGGCGTCGGGCTCAGTAATGGTGACCATGGGTAGCACGAGCGTGCTTTGTACTGTGGTCGCGGAGCAAAAATCCAAGCCCGGACAGCCGTTTTTCCCGCTTTCCGTGCATTACATAGAGAAGACCTATTCGGTAGGCAAAATCCCTGGCGGATTTTTCAAGCGTGAGGGGCGCCCCAACGAAAAGGAAACGCTCACTTCACGTCTGATTGATCGCCCTATTCGTCCGCTGTTCGAAGACGGCTTTATGAATGAGGTTCAGGTTGTCTGTACTGTCATGTCGGCTGACAAAGAAACCGATCCAGACATCCCTGCCATGATCGGAACCTCGGCAGCGCTGGCGCTCTCGGGCTGTCCATTCAATGGCCCGATTGGTGGTGCTCGCGTTGGTTTTACTGAATCGAGTGGGTACCTATTGAACCCGAGCTACTCGGCTCTGGCAGAGAGCCAACTTGACATGGTGGTTGCCGGCACACGTGACGCTGTACTGATGGTGGAATCTGAGGCAAAGGAACTGACAGAGGATCAAATGTTGGGGGCGGTTCTGTTCGCCCACCAGGAGATGCAAACGGTCATCAACGCCATCAGTGAGTTGGCGAGCGAGGCGGGTAAGCCACGTTGGGAATGGCAAGCCCCTGAAGCCGATGCGGCGCTTGTTGAAGCAGTTGAAGCAGCTGCTTCCGGCCCCCTAGGGGAGGCATACCGCATTACGGAAAAGGCTGCACGCTACGAGAGAGTCGGTCAGGTCAAGGATGAGGTCGTTGCGCAACTGGCCACAGAGGATGGCCCCGCTGAAGACGACATCAAAGACGTTTTCAAAAGCCTCGAGAAGCGTATCGTGCGTGGCCGGATTCTGTCTGGCGAGCCGCGTATCGATGGGCGCGACAACCGCACGGTCCGAGCGATCGCTTGTGAAGTTGATATTCTTCCCAAAGCGCACGGCTCAGCGCTGTTCACCCGTGGAGAAACCCAGGCAATTGGCGCCGTGACGTTGGGTTCGACCCGCGACGCGCAAATTATCGATGCGCTGGAGGGCGAACGTCGGGATCCCTTTATGCTGCACTACAACTTCCCACCCTATTCGGTGGGTGAGGCTGGTCGCATCGGTTTTACGGGACGACGAGAAGTGGGTCATGGACGGCTTGCGCGTCGTGGTCTGGCAGCGGTATTGCCGAACGAGGAAGAATTCCCCTATACCGTGCGTGTGGTCTCTGAGATAACTGAATCCAATGGCTCCAGTTCCATGGCGTCAGTCTGCGTAGGATCGCTCTCCATGATGGCGGCAGGCGTGCCGCTGTCTGCACCTGTGGCAGGTATCGCCATGGGGCTGGTTAAGGAGGGCAATCAGTTTGCGGTCCTTACTGACATCTTGGGTGATGAAGATCATCTCGGTGATATGGACTTTAAAGTCGCTGGTACTGCGAAGGGCGTTACCGCGTTGCAGATGGATATCAAGATCGAAGGCATTAACGAAGAGATTATGGAGCGGGCTCTGGAGCAGGCACTCGAGGCGCGACTGCATATTCTCGGGCAAATGAATACTTGTCTGGATGCGCCGCGCGAGATCACCTCAGAGAATGCGCCGAGCATGACAACGCTCAAAATTGATCAAGATAAGATACGCGACATTATCGGCAAAGGCGGCGCCACCATTCGCCAGATTACGGAAGAATCGGGTGCGACGGTTGATATTGATGACGACGGCACAGTAAAAGTCTTCGGTCAAAACGCCGCTGCGCGAGACGCTGCGATCGAGATGATTCAAGCGATTACCGCTGAAGCAGAGATCGGTGAGATTTATACCGGTAAGGTTGCGCGCATCGTTGATTTTGGTGCCTTTGTGACGATCCTGCCCGGCAAAGACGGTTTGGTGCACATCTCGCAGATCGCTGATGAGCGTGTCGAGAATGTGTCGGATTACCTCTCAGAAGGCCAGGAAGTGCAGGTCAAGGTGCTGGACGTGGATCAGCGTGGCCGTATCAAGCTGTCTATGCGTGAAGTGGCAGTTGATACGGCTGACGCCGCAGCGGATTCAGTAGATTCTGCTGAGCCCGAGGAAGAGACACTGGCTCAGGAGTAACAACCCTCAGATTTGTTGACCCTGTACCTTGCGTCGTCAA
>JAYNYK010000043.1:16650-23369 GCA_038102985.1 Halieaceae bacterium | reverse complement strand
AGCGCGATGAGTGAACGTGCGAGCAGGCGAAAAGGCGGGGGTCGGGCCGGACGACGTGAGGCTCGGGGCGCACCTGCCGCGGCGATAGCGCCCTTCATCGAGCGCAAGATCCCTTACCTCGAAATCCTCAACGAAGAAAGCCTCGAGCTCATCGAGCATAACGCTGACCGGCTACTGGCAGAAATTGGCATCGACTTTCTCGAAGACCCCGAAGTCCTCGATCTTTTTCGCGATGCCGGCGCCGACGTCGATGGCACCCGAGTGCGATTCCCGGCGGGGATGTGTCGACAAATTATTCAGGCGACAGCACCTGCAGAATATGTGCAGCACGCCCGTAATCCTGAGCGCAACGTGATTATCGGTGGCAAGCGCACCGTGCTCGTGCCCGCTTACGGATCACCTTTTGTCCACGATCTGGATCAGGGACGCCGCTACGCGACCATTGAGGACTTTCGCAATTTCGTCAAACTGACCTATCTTGCTCCCGGGCTACATCACTCAGGCGGCACCGTCTGCGAGCCCGTCGATCTGCCAGTGAACAAGCGTCACTACGACATGGTCTACAGCCACTTCAAATACAGCGACAAACCCCTGATGGGATCGGTCACCCATTGGCGCCGTGCTCAGGACACGATCGACATGGCAAAAATCGTATTTGGTGACGATTTTGTCGATCAAAACTGCGTCCTGACCAGCTTAATTAATGTCAACTCGCCGATGGTGTTTGACGCCACCATGCTGGGCTCGCTCAAAGTCTACGCCCGCAACAACCAATCCACGGTGGTATCACCGTTCATCCTCGCCGGTGCCATGTCGCCTGTCACCGTGGCCGGCACGGTTACACAGATACTCGCCGAAGCCATGGCCGGTATAACACTCACCCAGCTCATTCGACCCGGCTGCCCGGTGATTTTTGGCACCTTCGCTGCGGCCGTCTCTATGGCTACCGGTGCGCCAACCTTCGGCACGCCGGAACCCAGCATGGTGATATACACCGCGGCTGCGTTGGCGCGGCGACTCGGCGTCCCCTTCCGCAGTGGTGGCGGGCTCTGCGGCTCCAAGCTCCCCGACGCGCAAGCTGCCTACGAGGCGGCCAATACCCTGCAGACGGCGGCGCTGGCAGGAGTCAACTTTATGTTGCACACCGCCGGATGGCTCGAGGGCGGCTTGGCCATGGGCTATGAGAAATTCATTATGGATTGTGATCAGGCGAATATGATCGGCGTGCTGCTCAGCGGCATGGATCTGTCTGAGAACGGTCAGGCCATGGCAGCTTTCGAAGAGGTCGGTCCGGGCAAGCATTTTCTGGGGTCAGCGCACACCTTGAGCAATTTTGAGACAGCGTTTTATCGCTCTACGGTCGCCGACAACAACAGCTACGAGCAGTGGTCGGCCGAGGGCAGTTTGGACACTGCCCAGCGTGCCAACACCCTTTGGAAAAAAATGCTCGCCGACTACGAAGAACCCCAGCTGAACCCCGCCATCGACGAAGCGCTACTGGCGTTTATGGCGGAGCAAAAAGCGGCGTTTGCCGATCGAGATTATTGAAGGCACGGAGATCTTGGCATGTCAGATGAAGAAGACGATATCGTACTCGCGGAGCTGTCAGACGAAGACCTCGTTCTGCAGATGCACGACGACCTGTACGACGGTCTGACCGAGGAGATCGTGGAAGGCACCCGCATTCTGCTGGATCGCGGGTGGTCGGCAGAGAACGTGCTGGGCAAGGCGTTGGTCGACGGTATGACGATTGTGGGCATCGATTTTCGAGACGGCATCCTGTTTGTACCCGAGGTACTGCTGGCGGCAAATGCCATGAAGGGTGGCATGGCAATTTTGCGCCCGCTGCTGGCCGAAACTGGCGCCAAGCCCGTGGGCACCATGGTGATTGGCACCGTGAAAGGCGATATTCATGACATTGGTAAAAACCTGGTCGCCATGATGCTGGAAGGGGCCGGCTTCGAGGTGCACGACCTCGGCATCAACAACGCGGTGGAAGATTACCTCGCGGCACTCGAGGAGCATCAGCCAGACATTCTGGGTATGTCCGCGCTACTGACCACCACCATGCCCTACATGAAAGTGGTCATCGATACGCTGGTAGAGAAAGGCTTGCGCGACAAATACATTGTGCTAGTCGGTGGTGCCCCACTCAATGAAGAATTCGGCCAGGCAGTGGGCGCCGATGCCTACTGTCGCGATGCCGCCGAAGCCGCCACCACCGCGGTGAGTCTTGTCCAAGCGCGCCGCCTGGCGCAGAGCGCCTGACCTTCTCGGCGATGCCAGATAATATCCTGGTCATCGCCTGCGGCGCCCTCGCGCGGGAAATCGAAACGCTGAAACACGCCAATGACTGGCCGCATTTGCGCGTCCAGTGCATCGACGCCGCGCTTCACAATACGCCCGACGCCATCCCCGGACGCGTCGAAGCGATCCTCGAAAAAACGGCTCATCAGTATGCACATCGCTTTGTCGCCTATGCGGACTGCGGCACCGGCGGCCGGCTGGATGCGATTTTAGCGAGATGGGATGTTGCCCGATTGCCTGGCGCCCACTGCTACGAGTTCTACGCCACTCCCGATGTCTTTCATCCCATGGCCGAGGCGGAACCGGGCACGTTTTATCTCACTGACTTTCTGGTCCGGCACTTTGATCGCCTCGTCATCGACGCCTTCAAGCTACAGGGTCATCCAGAGCTCCGGGACATGCTCTTCGGGCACTACACCCGGGTGGTCTATCTGGCACAGACCGACGACGCTGGATTGCGCGAGGCGGCTGCCAGAGCAGCCGATGAACTCGGGTTGCCTCTCGAAATCATGTCTTCCGGTATGGGCTTACTGAAAACGTCGCTGGCAGAGCAGGTGCTACGTTTTGCGGACGCATCGGAGGTCCGCCATGCAGCGTATTGATATTTTATGGCGCGATATTCCGTCGCAAGTATTGATCAAACGCGGCCGAGACCGGGGTAAGTACATGCTGAACGCGCGCTTTCAGGAGGCCATCGACCGCGCTGCGATGCGCGCCGGCAAAGGCGGTAGCGACGCCTATCTTGAGGAATGGCGGCGCGTGACGACATCGATCGAGGCAGAGGGCGTACTGACCGACATCGCCGAGCAGCTCGGACGCGAGATTGAAGCGCAATTCTCTGACGAACAGCTGGCGCTGATGGTCAAACAAAAAGGCTTTGCCGAGGCTGCATCATGAAATCCGTGCGGTTGTGGTCGGTGCGCAATGCCCACTGGCTTAAAAAGTTCTATGAGGCGATCGAGTGGACGCTGGCGATGCTGAATCCGCTCCTAAAACGCATCGGTTACGACCGGTTGGACAAGCCCTTGGCCGCCGTTGAGGGCGTCATCAAAGGGTTTTTGTTCGACTCACGGTCCTGTGGCCAATGCACATTGGGCGAAACCGGCATGGCCTGCCCCATGAATTGCCCCAAAACCCTCCGCAATGGCCCCTGCGGCGGCGTACGACAGGACGGTGGCTGCGAGATCAAACCCGAGATGACCTGCGTATGGGTCAATGCCTGGGAGGGCAGCCAAAAAATCGGCGCCCCCGAAGACACCATCAAAATCATTCAGCCGCCAGTCGATCACCGGCTCAAAGGTCGCAGCGCGTGGCTGCGGGCGCTGCGCATCAGAACGGGGGGTGAAGCGTGAAATTCGACGACGAACCGACTCCGGGCGAAAATCTGCCGATCCTGCCCGGGCATACCTCCCCCGGGCGCTTCGAACGCGTGCTCCGTGCCGGTCAGTTCGCGGTCACCGCTGAAATCGCACCACCGGACTCAGCAGATCCGGCTGACGTTTACCAACGCGCGGCATTATTTGATGGCTATGTGGACGCCATCAATGCCACAGACAGCTCGGGGGCCAACTGCCACATGTCGAGCATGGGGATCTGCTCACTGCTAACCCGACGCGGCTATGCCATGATCCTTCAACAGTCCTGTCGAGACCGTAATCGCATTGCCATGCAGGGCGATATTCTTGGCGCCGCCGCCATGGGAGTGTGCAATATCCTGTGTTTGAGTGGCGATGGCGTGGAGTCGGGGGATCACCCCGAGGCCAAGCCCGTTTTCGACATGGACAGTATCTCGGCGCTGAGTATGGTGCGGCACATGCGCGACGAGCAGGAGTTTCTCAGCGGCCGCACCATCAACTCACCACCGCGGTTATTTCTGGGCGCTGCGGCAAATCCTTTTGCCCCGCCCCTCGACTTCAGGCCGCATCGCATGGCCAAAAAAATCGCTGCGGGTGCGCAATTTATCCAGACGCAGTACTGCTTTGACGTTGAGCGCTTCAAAACCTTTATGGCGCAGGCGCGTGACTTGGGATTACTCGAGCAAGCCTACGTGCTGGCAGGGGTGGGTCCGCTGGCATCGGCCAAAGCGGCAGATTGGATTCGCAGAAATGTCGCGGGAGTCCATATTCCGGATGCCGTGATTGATCGCCTGACAGGGGCGCAAGACCAAAAACAGGAAGGGGTCGATCTTTGCGTTGATCTGATTGAACAAGTGCGCGAGATCGAGGGCATTAGCGGCGTGCATATCATGGCTTATCGCATGGAAGATCGCATCGGCGAGATCGTGACCCGATCCAACGCGCTGGCCGGCCGCGAACCCTGGCAACCCACCTCATAACCCGTTCCCGTAACCGCAAGATAAATTTTTTTTTATTCGATCAGGCAGCACTCATGACCACGACCACTATTAGCTCCGCTACCCGTGAAGTCCACATCGGCTTCGACCAACCCTTTGTCATTATCGGCGAGCGCATCAATCCCACGGGCCGCAAAATTCTTGCGGAGGAGATGAAAAACGGCGACTACAGCCGGGTCGAGGCCGATGCCCTTGCACAGGTCGAGGCAGGCGCTCACATGCTTGATGTCAACGCAGGGATTCCGCTGGCAGATGAGCCGCGTATTCTGGCCGAAGCCATTCAATTGGTGCAGTCCATTACCGATGTTCCCTTAAGCATAGACTCCTCGATCGTCGAGGCGCTCGAGGCGGGCCTTGCGGTCTATCAAGGCAAGGCGCTAGTCAATTCCGTGACGGGCGAGGACGAAGTGCTTGAGCGGGTATTGCCTCTGGTCGCCAAACACAAAGCTGCCGTGGTCGCTATTTCCAACGATGAAACCGGCATCTCCGAGGACCCGGACGTACGCTTTGCGGTCGCCAAAAAAATTGTCGAGCGGGCCGCCGACTTTGGCATCCCCCACAGTGATGTGGTGGTTGATCCATTGGTGATGCCGATCGGCGCAATCAATACGGCAGGTGTTCAGGTGATGGCATTGGTGCGACGCCTGCGCGATGAACTTAAGGTCAATACGACCTGTGGTGCCTCTAACGTGAGTTTTGGCTTGCCCAACCGCAATGGCATCAACTCCGCATTCCTCACTATGGCAATGGGTGCGGGGATGACCTCGGCCATTACCAGTCCGCTACACCCGGAGGTCATGCAGGCGGTGCGGGGCGGCGACGTGATGATGGGCCACGACCCTGATTGCAGTCGCTGGATTCGCGCCTACCGCGAGCCCGCAGCTGACGGCGAAGGCCGCGGTCGTGGCGGCCGTGCTGGCCGCGCAGGACGACGCAGGAGCGCCTAATTCTTGGCAGAGGCCGACGTCAAAGTTCTTTTTATGCCCTCGGGCCGTCGCGGGGTTTTCCCCCGCGGCACCCCCCTGCTGGATGCGGCGCGGAATCTGGGCGTTGACATCGACTCGGTCTGTGGCGGACGCGGGCTCTGTGGTCGCTGTCAGATCAGCTGCGTGACGGGTTCTTTCGCTAAACACCAAATTGAGTCAGACGTCGATCACCTCTCCCCTTTCAGCGCCACTGAAGCCAAATTCGTCGAACGTAAAGGTCCCCTCAAAGACGGCCGACGCCTGAGTTGCCACACGACGCTGCTCGATGATGCCGTGATCGATGTGCCCGCCGAAAGTCAGGTGCATCGACAAATCGTGCGCAAGGAAATGGAAGCGCGAGACATTCGGCTGGATACCGCCACGCGGCTCTACTACGTGCAAATTTTAATGCCCTCTCTCGAGGATCCGCGGGGCGAGTTGCAGCTTTTATTGGAAGCACTCGAGCGTGAGTGGGGTGTTTCTGGCGTTTCACTCGCGCAAACCCAACTGCAGTCCCTGCAAGCCGCCCTCACGAGAGAAGACCGGGGTATTACCGTTGCGGTTTATCAGGAGCATTTGATTACGGGCATTTGGCCCGGGCTCTTTGATCAACCCCGTGGCATTGCCATCGACGTGGGCTCCACCACCGTAGCGGCACACCTGTGTGACCTGAACACAGGCGAAGTGTTGGCCTCGGCGGGCGTCATGAACCCGCAGATTCGCTACGGCGAGGATCTGATGAGCCGCGTGTCCTATGTGATGATGCACCCCGAGGGCGCAGCGTTACTCACCAGTGCCATTCGTGAAGCCATCAACGGCCTGTTCGAGGAGCTTAGCGCTCAAGCGTCTGGCGCGATCACGGATATTCTAGAGATCGCGCTGGTCGCGAATCCGATCATGCACCACATTCTGCTCGGCATTAACCCGGTTAATCTCGGCACTGCCCCCTTCGCGCTGACCACTAGCGACCCCGTCGATACCCGGGCAGCTGAGGTAGGACTCACCGCCCACCCCGAGGCGAGACTGTATTGCCTGCCCTGCATTGCAGGCCACGTGGGTGCCGACGCGGCAGGGGTCATTCTGGCTGAAGCGCC
>JAYNYK010000043.1:0-16550 GCA_038102985.1 Halieaceae bacterium | reverse complement strand
AAGCACCGGCGTGACCGGTATTTGTGGATCGGGGATCATCGAAGTCGTGGCCGAGATGTACCTCGCGGGCGTGATTTCAGCAGACGGCGTTGTCGATGGCGTGCTCTGCCAGCGGAATGCGCGCATTCGCCAAGAGGGGCGCACCTGGTCCTTTGTGCTCCACCACGCCTCAAGCGTCGAAGAATCGGATATCGTAATCACGCAAAACGATATCCGACAAATACAGCTTGCCAAGGCCGCACTTTATGCCGGCATCCGACTATTAATGGACGAAATGGGCGTTAGTGCCGTTGACCGCATTCGCCTCGCGGGGGCCTTTGGCAGTCATATCAGCGTGAGTCACGCCATGGTGCTCGGGCTCATTCCCGACTGCGACCTGGAGCAGGTCACATCGGCAGGGAATGCCGCTGGCGTGGGCGCACGCATCGCCCTGCTCGATCGCAATGCGCGTCTGGAAATCGCGGCGACCATCGCCAAAGCCGAGCGGATCGAGACCGCCGTGGCCGCGGATTTTCAGGCTCACTTTGTAGGCGCCATGGCGCTGCCTCACCAGAGCGACCCCTTCCCGAATCTGTTTTCGGTGATTGCTCCGCCGCAACCCAAGGCCGAGGATGCCGGCCATGCTCCCAAACGGCGACGTCGTCGCGCCGTCAACGCAAATACAGATCCTTGAGTGCGGCACAGCCCTGCATCAATGGGCATTACCATCCACATCGGGGCATGGCTGTCGAGGGTAGGCACATCGCCCTGCTGGATGCACCGGGACTGGGTGTCATACCCGACGAATCAGCGTTCACTCACGAAGTGGCCGCGTTTTAGCGGCTTATCGCTAGCAGACGTGGAGTTTTTCGCCCAGCAGGAAACGTTATCGCGCGAATCCGGCTTCCTGAGTCAGATATCGAGGATTCAGGCCCGCCAGTCCCTCTCGAACCGCGGCGTCGGCGTCACCCATCACAATAAAGTTCACGGGCGTCACTGCCGCCATAAACCGCTCGGCAAACCCGGCAAATGACGTCAGATGCGCCATGGTCGCCTTCGCGCTACCCGGTCGGTAGCAGACCGCGGTTGTGACATCATTATCGAGATCGCAGGACTTAAGCTCCCAAAATACCCGCCCGAGAACACCGGCTACCACTCAGTAGCCCAGCCGGCTCTCGATTGAGTTGGACCGAATCGCCAGGACGCGGCAAAAACGAGATAAGACCTCAACAACACCTTGTCACAACGGTTTTCAATGCCTTACATTGCAGGAGAGATAAGTGCTGTCCCAGCGGTGATAAGAAGCTTTACATGACTTACTGTCTGGCTATTCAACTAGACGAAGGACTCGTTTTTTGCTCCGATTCGCGCACCAATGCGGGGGCAGATCGAGTCAGCACCTACAGCAAAATGCATCGCTTTGCTGTGCAAGGCGACCGCTCACTGATTTTGCTTACCGCGGGTAATCTAGCGACCAGTCAGGCCGTGGTCTCACAGATACAGCGAGACCTTGAAGAAAATGCCGAATTCAATATTTCTGACGCCAAATATGTGTCTGATATCGCCGATTACGTAGGGCAGCTCAATGTTGTCGAACAGGAGAAGCATCGCCGCCCCGGGGGACCCGACGCTGAGGGCTTCAACGCCAGCGCTTCCTTCATACTGGGCGGTCAGGTCCAAGGGCAACCCAGTGAGCTCTACCTTATTTACCCGGAAGGCAACTACATTACTGCCTCGGAGCAACACCCCTACCTGCAGATTGGTGAAACCAAATATGGCAAGCCCATCTTGGACCGCATCATTCAGCCCAACACTTCTCCAGAAATTGCCATGCGCTGCGGTCTACTGTCGATAGATTCCACCATGCGCTCCAACGCCACGGTGGGGCCTCCCCTAGAGTGCCTGTTCTACCGCAACGACAGCCTCGACGGATTTCAGCATTATTGCAAACTCGATGAGAATCACCCTTACCTTACGCGCATCCGACATACTTGGGACGAGAGTATCCGCACCGCTTTTCAGGAACTGCCTAGTCTCACTGAAGTGTTCGAAGTCGGCTGATCATCGCGTCCACGTACGCCAATTTGTTGCGTACTTGAGTGCTGATCACAAAAGGATAAGCATCCTCGCGACCAACGCTCTGGTTCATTTCATTCAGGCCCACGCTGACTGCCTGCCACTGAGAAATTCGCTCGACAAAAGTGCTGGATGAAGGTGACGTCGGGATCAAGCCATGCGAATGAGCCGTCTCCAACGCGTCATGCATCAATAGATAGTGGCTCCAGGTCTCTGCCCAATCCTCGAGAGGGTGCGAGCTGGCGTAGGCACTGATATATCGTTGCTCCCAATCAATGGGCGGCCCGATCTCATAGTAGCAATTCAATGACTCCCGGTACTCCGCGTTGGCATCGCCAAATAAATCCCCAAACATACTGGACGCTTTTTCGTCTCCCGACAGTAGCGACCAAAAGTAGTGCCCCGACTCATGGCGAAAATGACCTAGCAACGTTCGGTAGCGCTCTCGTAATTCGACTTGCGCTGTTGTGCGGGCAATGTCGTCCGCCTCCAGCACATTGATGGTAATAACCCCCTCAGCAAAACCTGAGGTGATAAAGGTATCGGGATAGGTCTCCGGTTGAGTGCGGGCGTCATCCAGAAAATCAAACAACAACCCCTGACGGCCGGCATGCCAACCATCTGTCACGGGAAGCTCGAGTCGGTAAAAAGAGAAGAACAAACGCTTCTTGGCGCGCTCCAACGCCGCCCAGCGCTCAGCGTTATGCGGCAAATTAAGGTTGGGGATGGTGCGATTGAACCGGCACGCCTGGCACAGGGCGTTCGCTGACTCGATGGGCCGTAGCCAATTACATACGCTGTGATCATAATTTTCGCAGTAAGTCTGATCAGCACGTTCTTCCACGGGGACCATACTCATGCTCTCGGGGTCAAAACCGACTCGGGCACCGCATTGCAGACACTGGTGGTTATCAAAAAAGATCGGTCCACCGCAGCTACATTGAAAACGCTTCATGCACTCTCCCAATTGAACCAGGTGGCCTGAATCGCGGCATCGAGGCTGGTTAACTGCGCCTGGAAGTCGTCGATATAGTCGTGCAGCTCCCCACTCGTAAAATGCTCGGCGTCTAGCCGCGAGAGCCGCCTGCGCAATCGCTCCGTCGCACGGATAGCCAGGTCAGGGTTTTTCAGCCGCATTAGCTCCTTGCGCGTTTCCCGGACAAAATATTTGATCGATCTGGGAAAGGCTCTGCTGAGAAAAATAAAATTCAGCGCGGCATCTTTTTCAATGATGGGCCCAACCTCGCGACGATAGGCCGCAGCGGCTGATAAGGCTTGTAGCAACGCGCCCCACAGCAGTGGGTCAATCGCGCCGAAGCGCCCTGCCCGCTGCATAATGTCGCCGGCACCCACATCCATAATGCGCGTGGTCATGTCAGCGCACTCAATCAAGCGCCCCAACTTAATAAACCCATAGGCGTGATCCCGCGGTAGCGATGCACCCAATAGACCATTAATCATCTGGCATCGGGAAATCACTTCAGATAGAAAGTCATGGCGGTTACGCCGCCCTGATGCGTTGCCGGCGTGAGCCTCGACAAACAGATGGAGCTCATTCACGAGTTCCCAAGCCTCTTCCGGCAGCACGTCACGGGTGGTGCGTACGTTTTCTCTGGCCGCCTTGACCGCAAAGGGGATACCGCAACTCGCCTTGCCGTCGGCAATAAGAAACTTCAGCACATTTTGCTCGCTCCCGGCTTTAAACCGTGCACGGAACAACGGTTGCGCATCAAGAATATCGATCATGATGTCCCATGGGGGCTCTGCGCCTTTAGGAATATCCATGATCAAATGGTTGTAGGCCTGAATCAGCCGCGCCGTATCCTGTGTTCGCTCCAAGTAACGCGACATCCAATACAGCCTCTCAGCGACGCTGGAGAGCATGCTCATGCTTTGCCCTCCACGATCCAGGTATCTTTGCTACCGCCACCCTGTGAGGAATTGACCACCAGAGAGCCTTTTCTAAGTGCCACGCGCGTCAGTCCACCAGGCGTCACCCAGGTGTTTTTGCTTTGTAGAATAAAGGGCCTCAGATCCAAGTGACGCGGCTGCACCTTACCCTCAACATAGGTGGGGGCCGTCGACAGCGACAACGTAGGCTGGGCGATGTAATTGCGCGGGTCTTTCTCAATCAGCCGCGCAAATTTACGATGCTGTGCGGCACTGCTGTGCGGCCCGACCATGATGCCGTAGCCGCCCGATTCATTAGCAGGCTTGACTACCAATTTGGCGATATTTCTCAGCACGTACTCCCGGTCGCGCTCTCGCATGCACAGATACGTGGGCACGTTATCCAGCAGGGGTTTCTCTTTAAGGTAGTACCGAATCATGTCGGGCACAAAGGCGTAGATCACCTTGTCGTCGGCAACCCCTGAGCCGGGTGCATTTGCGATCGCTACTTTGCCACCGCGCCATGCGCGCATGAGCCCGGGTACACCCAACACCGACTCAGGTCGGAACGCCTCCGAGTCCATAAAATCCTCGTCAATGCGCCGATAGATCACATCGACCCTCACCGGCCCATCCACCGTGCGCATATAGACACAGTCATCGTCACCCACTGTCAGGTCAGTGCCTTCGACCAGCTCCGCTCCCATGCCCTGCGCCAAAAAAGCGTGCTCAAAGTACGCCGAGTTATAGATACCCGGTGTCAGTACAACAATATTGGGGCGCTTGGCAGCTCGCGGAGAGAGCGCGGCCAGCATCTCGTAAAGTTTTAGCGGGTAATCATCGACCGGGAGAATGCTGTAGTTTCTGAATAACTCAGGCACCGCGCGCTTGGTGATTTCGCGGTTCTCGACCATATAAGACACGCCCGAAGGCACGCGCAGATTATCTTCCAATACAAAAAAACGGCCGCGGTGATCGCGCACTAAATCACTACCACAAATGTGCGCCCAGGCACCAAAGCGCGGGCTCACGCCCTCGCATTGCGCTTTGTAATTATCCGACCCCAAGACAATTTCGGCAGGCACGGTGCCGTCTGCCAATATCTGTTGCCGGTTATAGATGTCATCGATAAAACAGTTAAGTGCGCGGGTCCGCTGCGCCAGACCTTTGCTGACACTGGACCATTCTCGCGCAGAGATAACGCGGGGGATCATGTCAAAGGGCCACGCTCGGTCGATGTTCTCTCCCTCGGTATAAACGGTGAAGGAGATCCCCATTTCCTTGATGGCCAGCTCAGCGGCCGCCCGCCGGGCTTGCAGCTCATCAGCCGACAGGCCCTTAAAGAAATTGACCGCACGACGTGCCGCCACCCGCGGGCTACCGCCGTGGGTAATCAGTTCATCAAAAAAACGCCCCGTGCTGTAACGGCGCCATGGCTTACTCATCAGGGAACATCCTGGATCTGCTCAGTCGAAACTCCACCTGCGCCCTACTCTACCCCAGCGGCACGCAGTCGACAGCGGGTAGAGGCTACGAGGCGGTCTTATAACGCGACGTGCGGTCATACACTGCGTCGTCCAGACGACCCCCAAACAGCGAATCGGGCATCAACTCATAGTAGGGATCCTGTGTGGGCGTGGTGCGGCTCCAGTCGACGCGCTCTGAGCGATAGGCCATTTTCCAAACGCCTTCGCGGCGCGCGTAGCGATCCAGATAGCGCCCGGCCACAATCAGATCCTCAAAGCCGGCCTCGGATTTCACCTTGTGGTAGGCATGAAAATAGACCTCGCCAAAGGCTTCATCACCCTCCACCTCAAAAATCGTATTGCCAATCATATGATGGTTGGACACGTGATCACTCAGGGCACCCAGTGCAAATTCAATGAATGCACCTGCGCCGCCATTCATAAACCCATACTCGCAATAGGCGTCTTCCCAAAAAACTGCCTGAAGTGATGCGGCATCGAGGCGATCCAGCCCGCGCATATACCTGCAGGAAAGCTCATAAAGCGCCTGTTTATCGACGACGGTTTGCAGTGCTTGATCCATGGTGAGAACCTCTCAATGCGGGTTAATGACAGCTCCCGGCATCCTCATCCACATCGATGGACAGATCAACCACTGCGGGCAGGGCCATCGACACAGGGCGGCGGGTCATACGGGCCTTGGCTTGTGGGCCATGCCTGCGCATACTCGGGACATGAACCCACTCTCTACATTTGGTGCGGCCCACAGCCATGAGTGATTCCCCCTCAGCCAAAGGCGAGGCCCGCGCGCCGGGCACTTCCATTGCCGACGTGCTGGCATCGGATCAGCACCCGGCCCCGGCGGCCCTGGCCGAGTCCCAGTACGCTTTTTTAGGGGACGCCGACCTGCCTGCCAGCCGCTACACCTGCCCGGATTTCTTCCGACAAGAAATGTCAGCCATGTGGTCGCGGACCTGGCAATGGGCGTGCCGCGAAGAACACATTCCGGGCGTTGGCGACCATTACGTTTACGACATTGGCCCCTACTCCGTGGTTGTCACCCGAGTAGCCGAGGATCAGGTCAAAGCCTTTATCAACAGCTGCACCCACCGCGGTACGCGACTGCTGGGTGAAGAGGGCCCGGGCTTCGGGCAATCGTTTAACTGCCCCTTCCACGGCTGGTCGTGGCATCTCGACGGGGCCTTGAAAGAGGTGCCGGGGCGCTGGGACTTTCCCCATGTCTGTGAAGCGACCCATTCGTTGCAGGAGGCCGCCTGTGAATCCTGGCAGGGGTTTGTGTTTATCAATCTCGACCCCGATGCCGCGCCACTGTCGGCGCAACTCGATGTGCTCCCCGAGCACTTTGCGCACTTCCCGCTGGCCGACCGGCGCATCCGCCTGCACGTGCAAAAGGAGCTCCCCGCCAATTGGAAAGCGTCGCAGGAAGCCTTCATGGAGGCGTACCATAACTTCACCACCCACGACTCCCCCACCGGCGCCAACACCCAGTACGATATTTTTGGACGCCACGTCAGCCGATTTATCCACAATATCGGGCACTACTGCCCCGAGGCCCTGTCCGACTACCCCGGGGACAAATGGCGCGATCCGATCTTGACTGAGCAGGAACTGCTGGCCGGGCTGCCCGTGGAGCAACGACCGCTATCAGCGAATGAGACCGCCCGTGGGGTCGGCGCACAACTCCTGCGCGATGCGATGGGCGCGCAGCTGGGCAGGGACTTCTCGGCAGTATCCGACAGCGAGATGCTCGACTCGATCGAGTATCACCTCTTTCCCAATGCGTTTTTCTTTCCCGGTATGCTGATCTCCATGGCCTACCGATTCCGGCCACTGGGGGACGATGTTGATCGTTGCCTGTTCGAGATTCTGATGCTGGAGCCCCTGGCCGATGGCGCAACCCACCCAGACCCACCGGCGCCTGTTTATCTCACTGCTGAGCAGTCCTACACCGAAGTCGAGGAACTTGCGTGGCTAGGCGCGGTATACGATCAGGACACCGGCAATCTGCAACGCCAACAGCAGGGCCTGAAAACCACCCGTAAAGGCATCACGCTGGGTAACTATCAGGAAGCCCGTATCCGGCGCTTTCATCTCACCTTGGATGAGTATCTGGGCAACAGCCGGCAAACATAGGCGATTTGGGGTGTCGGCGCGCCCGCAGAGCACTTAAACTGATCTGCTCACTGATTGCGTATCAGACATCACAGCATCCTCCGGAGCACACACCATGAAACTTGGCTTTCTTCTCGGCTACTCGGGCAAGCACATCCACATTCCGCTGGATCTCGTCAAACAGGCGGAGTCCATGGGCTATGACTCGGTATGGACGGCTGAGGCCTATGGCAACGATGCGGTCACCTCAGCCACCTGGGTGCTGGCCAACACCACCAAGATCCGGGTGGGCACCGCCATTATGCAGATGCCCGCGAGAACGCCGGCGATGTGCGCGATGACCGCAATGTCACTGGACCAACTCTCGGGTGGGCGCTTTATTGCCGGGCTGGGCGCCTCCGGCCCCCAGGTTGTGGAGGGCTGGCACGGGGTGCCCTATGGCAAACCGGTCACCCGTACCAAAGAATATATTCAGATCATGCGTAAAATCTTTGAGCGCGAGGGCCCCGTTGAGCTCGATGGCGACATGTACCAACTGCCCAATAAAAGCGAGGGAACCACGGGTCTGGGCAAGCCGCTCAAGTCGATTCTGGCTCCCGCGAAAGACATCCCGATCTACACCGCCTCGATTACGCCTGCGGGACTCCGCTGTGCAGGCGAAGTAGCCGACGGCGTCTTCCCGGTATGGATGGATCCCAATAAATACAGTGTCTTAGGCGAACCTATTGAACAAGGATTTGAAAAGGCCGGTAACGGCAAGAGCCTTAAGGATTTCGACATTGCACCCTTTGTTTCGGTGGCGATGAACGACGACCTCGATGCCGCATTTGACTCCCTCAGGCCTTGGCTCGCACTCTACATCGGCGGCATGGGTGCCAAGAACAAGAACTTTTATCACGGTTATGCGACCCGTATGGGCTATGGCGACGCCGCCGACCAAATCCAAAATCTGTATCTCAGCGGTCAAAAAGCCGAGGCCGAGGCCCTGGTACCCAACGAGCTGCTCGATGAAGTCTCGTTGATTGGCCCGCGGGAGCGCATCATTGAGCGACTGCAACCCTGGAAGGAAGCCGGCAAACGGGGCGAAGTGGGCAGCATGCTACTGGGTGTCCAAGACCCTGCGGTGCTTGAGCTGTTTGCCCAAGAAATGCTCTGACTTGAACGAGAGCCATTATGCAGATAGACGGAACCTGTTTGTGCGGTGAAATCACCTGGGAGGCAACAATTGACCCCGCATTAGTGGGCGTTTGCCATTGCACCGATTGTCAGATCCTGAGCGGCTCAGCCTTTCAATTCGCCGCCAGAGTGGCCCGGGAGGATTTTCGACTCCTGAGCGGCCAGCTCAAGGCATTCGTGAAAATAGCGGAAAACGGTAACCCCAGGGCAATGAGCTTTTGCGGCACCTGCTCGACCGTCATTCACGGCGGCAACACTGACGATACCGGGCTGTTGTCCCTCCGCTTAGGCGGCTGCACGCAAAAACATGAGCTGTCTCCCCAATTCCAGATCTGGTGTCAATCTGCGATGGCATGGACAATCGTAGAGGGGGGCATCAAACTGCCGGATCAAGGTGGGATGACCGCCCGATAAGCAACCTAACAAAAAGTCCCCACAGAATAATAAGGAGAGGGCCTGCAATGCTCGATAAGACAGATAGCGGTACACCGTTGCCACTTTTGAAGCGCACGGAGTATCGACACTTTGCAGTCACGCCCAGGACGCCCGTGATCGGCGGCGTTATAGAAGGTGGCGACTTCGATCATATGGACGATCAGTTTCTCGATGACCTGCGCGACGCGTTGTGGACGTTCGGCGTGCTGTTTGGCAAGCGCCGACACCTCTCTTTTGACGCCATGAAAAGTATCGCTCTGGCGTTCAGTGATCAATTGGAGCACCACTCCTTCGCTAATACCCTAGAAGACGAAGGTCACCCCGAAGTTACGGTCATCGAACGACTAGAAAGCGATGGCGCTAAAAAATCCAATGTCGATTTTTGGCATCACGATGTCTCGGCACGAAAGCACCCCAACATCATGTCCATTCTGCAGGGTGATGTGGTGCCATTTGGTGCCGATACCATGTGGTCGAGCACAACGGGGGCGTACCTGCTTCTCCCCGACGCACTCAAGATGCTCTTCGAAAACATCGAGATTGAACACGACACACTGTTCACCGTATTGCGTCACAACTTTGGTGGCGGCTCAGTCACACCAGAAAGCATCGCACAACTTCAAGAGAATGCTATTCACCCCGCGGTCATCAAGCACCACGCTACTGGGCGTCCTTGCCTGTATGTGGCTAATGGCTACGTCAAGCGCGTGCACGGCTACGAGGTCGACATCAGCGAAATGATAATCAAGCTTGCGAACCAATATCCCTGCATTCCAGAACTTCAGGTGCGTCACGAATGGGAACCCGGCGACTTTGCCATGTGGGACAACTTCGGCACCTGTCACTACGGTGTTTCAGGCAATACAGGGGGACAGCACAGGCGGCTATACCGCGTATCCGCTTGGTCTGACTCTGTAGCGCCCGAACCCTACAACTGATCATCGCTGCAATCTATTCACAGGCATTAGCATGAGTCCTGCGCCGATGAGCCAGCTCAAGCTTTACAGTATTTTTGCCGGCTTTTTTCTCATCAACATACTGAGCTACGTGGATCGCATGTTGCTCCCCGCTCTCGGCACCCAGATCAGCGCCGATCTGGGACTGTCCCGGCAGCAGTTTGGTTTCATCACCGGGTTTGCCTTTGTCACCGTTTACGCGGTGTGCGGACCCATCATGGGCGCACTGGCGGATCGCTTTAATCCAGCCAGAGTCGTTGCCATCGGCATCGCTGTATGGAGCGTCATGACGGCGCTGACAAGCCGCGCTCAATCTTTTATCAGTGTCCTCATTCCCAGGCTCTTTATTGGTGCAGGCGAAGCCACATTGCACCCCTCTGCGATTGGCGTATTCAATCGGCTCTTTGACCCCACACGTCGCGCTACCGTGCTGAGCCTGTTCATACTGGGCGGTCATGTTGGCGTTGGTCTCGCCTATTGGATCGCTGGGAACTTTGGTGAGTCAGTGGGTTGGCGCAACCTCTTTGTCTCCCTTGGCATCATCGGTTTAGTCTTTTGCCTCTTTCTCTGGTTTTTTATTGGGCCCGAGATCGCCACGCAAGACGCCGAAACGCAAAAAACAGCGCGCAACCACCCAGGACTTGGGGCAATCCTACGCACCATGCTCCGCGCGTTGCATGAGTCCTCACGGTTGCGCGCCGCAGTCGTAGGTTTCTCTCTCGTTCACATGCTCTACGCCAGCAATCAGTTCATGCAGATCTGGCTTGCCACAGAGCGGGGTTTCAATGAATTTGAGGCGTCTACACTTTTCGGTAGCGTCTACCTGCTGGTCGCCATCCCGTCGGGGTTATTAGGGGGTTTTGTGGCTGATTGGTTCACACGACGTTTCACCACGACCAAAGCGTTTTTTCTTTGCTGCGTCTACGGCTTCGCGGGTCCGGCGCTGTTCGTTTTAAGATGGGCGGACCCGGATTCACTGCTATTTGACTTGGGTTTATACGGGTCAGTCTTTTTATTGACCTTTCCCTACGGCGCGCTGCTGGCTTCGGTATTGGATGAAGCGCCAGCCGACATCCAGTCAACGGCCACTGGTTTCACCATGTTTTCCTGCAATGTGTTGGTGATTGGTGCAGGCACCTGGTTTATCGGGGCGGCGGCCGATTGGTTAAGCGCTCAAGGTTCCGTTGCGCCGCTCACCACCTCGCTGATGGTCGGCGACGCCATTACCCTATGCAGTATCGCTTGTTTTGCCTGGCTGCACTGGGACTCAGTCAAAAGGAAAAAGGCGCCCACCGAGACAGAGCAACTCCCTTAACCCGCCCTGCTGAACCGGCGGCAGTTTGGACTCATAGATCCGCTGCGCTTCGGGCAGAACCTCAGGCCAACGGGATTACAAATACTCGTCGAGGAAAGTCAGATAGGCCTCTGCCGCGGTGATTCTATTTTCACGTTTGCGAAAGCCGTGCCCCTCGTCCTCAAACAGCACGTAACGCACCGGCACACCGTTTTCGCGCACTTTTTCTACCAGCTCGTCGCTCTCGACCTGCAGTACCCGAGGGTCATTGGCGCCCTGCACCACCAGTAATGGCTTGGTGATGTTTTCAGCGTGAAAAAGCGGTGAAATGCGGGTCAAACGATCAGAGTCTGTCGCCGGATCACCCAATTCGTCATACAGCGCCGTGCGAAATGAACCCCACCAGTCAGGAATGGAGGTCAGGGTTCTCAGCCAGTTGGTCACACCAAAAATGTTGATGCCCACTTTGAACACATCGGGTCTGAAGGCCAGGGCTGCGGCCACCATATAGCCGCCATAGGATCCCCCCATGACGCCTATGCGATCGCCATCTACCCAGTCCAAGCCACCCAGATACCCGTGGGCCGCAACCACGTCGTCAAGATCGTCCTCACCGTGCCGCTTGTCGTCGAGGTGGAAAAAGGTTTTGCCGTAGCCGCTCGACCCACGGTTATTGATGCTGAAAACCGCGTACCCATGGTTCAGCAAGTACTGAATTTCGGCACGGTAGCCCTTCCTGCTCTGCCCACCGGGACCGCCGTGGACATTAATCATCATGGGCACCGGCTGCTCGGCACTCGCGTGCTTCGGTTTGTATAAAAGGCCAGGTACCTGAAGCCCATCAAAACTGGGAAAGCGAATCACCTCACTGGCCACGAGATGCGTCTGATCAATGGCCGCATTCAGCGCCCGCGTCAGTCGCAGTGGTTCACCACCGATGGGCATAAAAAACAGGTCGGTTGGGGAGGTGTCGCTGTTAATACCCACCGAGAGCGAAGACTCATCACGGCTAAAGCGCACTTGTGAGATATCGCCTTTGGGGAGCGCGCCCATCTCCAGCTCGACACCAGCCTGCCTGTCGAGCACGATCAGAGACGTTCTGGCATCCTCATTGATCGTCACCACCCGGTAGCGCCCTGAAGGAGAAAAATCAACCGCAACCACGTCCCACTCGGCCGCGTATTCCAGGGCCCTATCGCCCGTTTCAAGATCCAGAGACCAGGCCTGTGTGAATTCTCCAAACTCATCAGTGGCGTAAATCAAAGTTTTGCTATCAGGGGAAAATCCGAATACGGCGTGGTTTACCGGCGCTGTATGCGGCGTAATGTTGACCAGTTCAGTACCGTCAGCACCAACATCAACCAAAAAGAGGTCGCTGTCGGTATTACTGTTGTTGCGCGTAAGCACAACCCATCTGCCATCGGCGCTGACATCATTAAGCTCAAGTCCTTCGCTGTTGGCATAAATCAGCCGTCTTTGGTAGTCGTCGGCGCTGTAGCGATAAACGTCAAACGCAGCGCTGTCACGCTCGTTGGTGAATATGAAAAAACTCGCGTTATCCGCCGACCAACCCATAAAGCCTGCTTTAACCTGTTCGCCGGGAGTGAGATCAATCGCCTCACCTGACCCCGTTTGAATAAAAACGTGCGTCAGCTCGTCGCCATTACCATCCTGGGTATACAAAAAACGGTTGTCACTCGGAAACCAACCCACGGCGTAAACACCGGAGTCAGTAGAAGATGTCAAAGGCGCTCGCGCGCCACTTTTTACGTCTACCCGGTAAGCGTTGAAGATACCCGTCTCATCACTACTGATTAGCAGGTCACCCGACTGCGCCGAAAACGCATTGCGCGGGTCTCGTGCAGAAAAGAACCGGGTGGTTTGGAAGAAGGTCGACGCCGGGTAGGTGATGACCTCCTGAACCTCTGGCTGCACCGCCTTCTGTTCACAACCGACAGCCAAAAAAACACATGTCGCTACCGCAACCCAAGATTTATTCATTATAAAAATTCTCCGTCTCACCCACGGTGAATAGCACAGATACCGATCTCAGAAGGATCTCGGGATACGGCCATGGTTCGAGAGGCTCTCTGCGCCAAAGCGTTAATATTCCGCGACTTGATTCATGTTGTCATCAACCCTGTCGCCACGGGCCAACCACTTAAATTGCCGGCCAGCCGCGTTGAGGCAGGTGATTACCTCGACAACGGGTCTGCTGCTTCTGCGGGCAACTCAGACTCAAAAATCTGGAAAGGGCTGGGTATCCCCTGCACGCGGTCGGTCTTAGGCGACACCCCCATGTACTTGCGATAGCAACGGCTGAAGTGGGTAGTAGACACAAAACCGCACATGGCCGTGATTTCGACGATCGACCGCGAGGTCTGCTTGAGCAAGCGACGCGCGCGGTCCAACCGCAACTTGAGGTAGTAGCGCGACGGGGTGCTGTGCAGGTGCTTCAAAAAAAGACGCTCCAATTGCCGGCGGGAGAGGTGCACATAATCCGCCAGGTCCTGCAGTGATAACGGCTCCTCCAGATTCGCCTCCATCAGTTGCAGCACCTCCTTCAGCTTGGGCTGCACCTCGACCTTGCGTGACCACATAGGAATGATCTGCATCTCTGCATCAGTCCGATGCCGCTCACACACCAACATATCGGCAACACCATCTACCAGTGTCTGAGGGTGCCGCTTGCCAATCATTGCCAACATCATGTGCAGCGGTACCGTGCCGCCGGTGCAGGTCATTCGGTCGCGATCAATGGTGTATAGGTGGCTATTAAATTCAATCGCCGGAAATTGCTCAGTCAGCAGTGTCAAACAGTCCCAGTGCGCACTGCACTCATAGCCGTTCAGGAGTCCCGCGCTGGCCAGCGCATAAGACCCCGTGCACAGCGCTCCCATCTGAGCCCCCCGTTGAGATTGCTTGCGTAGCCACGCCAAATCGGATTTTTGCACCGTGCGCTCAATGTCAACGCCGCCAACCACAATCACCAGATCAAATTCGACGTCATCACTCAAAGTGTGGTCGAGCTTCACTCGCACACCGTCACTGCTCACCTGCTCGCAATCCCCCGTACCGACCAAGCACCATTCATACAGGGTTTGATCCGATAACAGGTTGGCTACCCGCAGTGGATCGATAGCGCTTGAAAGCGAAATCAGCGTGAACTGATCCATCAGCAAAAAGCCCACGCGCTGGGGCCGCCGTGCTGCACTGTGTACTCCCGTATTCATACTGGGACCCTCTGTTGCTATCGCCACCAGACACCCAGTTCTTGCCAGAGCGGGCGCCAATCCGGCTCATTTTGGCGGAAGATAAGCACGAAAGCGACATTGGGGATACAAAACCGACACTTTGCGCCCCCAGTAACGGCTCGGGGGGAATCTGCAGTCAAAAAAAGGGCCCGAAGGCCCTTGTCTCAGCTTCTGACGCGCTCGTTGTCCGGATCGAGTAAGGCGCGATACCCCACCGACACAATTTTGGCGGGGAAGAAACAGCCAAAGTACTCCATTAAGACCGTATCGCCTTCTTTGGCGCAATCCGCCGGCAAGTAACCCATGGCAATGTTCTGCCCCAGCGACGGGCCGTACGCCACGCTGGTGGTGTAGGAGCGACGACCATGGGCGTCGATAATGACCTCCTTGGATTCAGGATCCAGCAGCGGCCAGTGTCCAACTGGGTAGCGCACCACGCCCTTCTCATCGGTGGTATCTTCGAGCACAAGGGTGCAGAGATAAGCGGCTTGTTCAGGCAACTCGCGCTGCGCCACGTAGGCTTCTTTGCCGTGGAAATCCGCCGCCTTGACCTTGGGTCGTGACAGGCCCGCCTCGTAGAGGTTGTAGTCGATCTCGAGGTCGTCGTTCTGCAGGCGCAGACTTTTTTCCAAACGGCGGCTGTTGGCATAGGTCTCGATACCCACGGGCGTGACACCGAGCGCGAACAGCGCATCCCACAGTTTGAGGCCCTCGGCAAAGGGGAAGTAAAGCTCCCAGCCTTGCTCGCCCACATAAGAAATTCGGAACGCCCAGAGGGTCATGCCCTGAACGTTGATTTCTTTGGCACTCGCATAAGGAAATGACTCGTGGGAAACGCTGTCGGGATCGTCCATGAGTTTCTGCAGCGTTGTGCGCGCCTCGGGACCCCAAAGGCCGAGGGTCGCGATTTGCTCGGTCTGATCCACAAACTCGACCTGAGTCAAGCCCATCTTGTCGACCATGCGCTGCATCCACACGTAATCGCGATGACCCGTGTCGCCGCCGCAAATGACCCGGAAACTGTCCTCAGCCAAACGCACAATGGTGAGATCCGAATGGATACCGCCGGCGTGGTCGAGAAAATGGGTATAAACACCCTTACCTACCGGCGTGTCGGTACCGACCTTGGCCACCGAGCAAAATTCGAGCAGCGTCTCCGCCTCGGGACCCACCACATCGAAAATGGCAAAGTGTGAGAGGTTGATCATGCCGACACCATCGCTCAGGGCCAGATGCTCGGCATTGGATACTTCCCAAAAATGACGGTTATCCCACTCGGCCGCGCGGGTGGGCACCCGATCACGGTATTTGGCGAGCAGTGTCTCTTCGTTGGCAGCGTACCCATAGGCGCGCTCCCAGCCGGCCACTTCCATAAAGTAGCCTCCCAGCGCCACCTCTCGCTCGTAGAAGGGGCTGGTGCGGAGCTGGCGTGACGTCGCGTAGGGCTCCCGGGGGTGCACCGCGGGCGTGTAAATCTTCTGCGCGATCTCATAGGAGCGGTTACGAATGAATTCGTCCGTCAATTGGATTGGATAGTGGCGCGCCGGGTCGATCCCATGGGGGTCCATGTCTGTCCGGCCGTTGGTCATCCAGTCTGCCAACAGCTTGCCCGCGCCCGGGCCATCTTTAACCCACACCGCCTCACACAACCAAAGGCCCTTGACGTCCGGCGATTCGCCAATCACAGAACCCCCATCGGTGGTCACCGATAATAGGCCGTTAAAAGACCGGCGTTCTTCCCAGGGTAACTCAGCCAATACCGGAGTGATCTCAACCGAGCGCTCGAACGCGTCCATCACCTGATCGAGTGTCAGGTCATTCATGGAGGGCGACATGCGCGCGTCCTCGGGCTCCATAATGGCCGTTGCCTCGACCAGTCGCGGCTCAAAGG
>JAYNYK010000042.1:0-23993 GCA_038102985.1 Halieaceae bacterium | reverse complement strand
AATGGCGACACCGAACACCGCTAACGGTAGCGTCTAAGGAAGCTCCAGCCAGTCTATTATTTACAGACCGCTTGACCTCCACCCTATGACCAAGACAGCATCTCGTCAAGAAAAACTTGGACAATCGGTGGACATCGGGGTTACGACGATTTACGCAGGTTGACCTCGGCCCAGCGCCATAAAGCGCTCTCACCCATTGGCATCATCAAAAAAACATGCTCCAGCACCGCCAAGCCCGCGAGCCAGGCGATCAGAAAAAGCGACAGACCGGCCGCTGGATCTGTCGCCATCTGACCCAAAAAGAACAATATGTAGGTGCAAAATGCCGCTAAAATCGTCGAAAAAACTGAAAACCAACTATTCTGCCCTGCGCTCAAATAAGAAGTGATGTAACGCATGTTTTCGGGCAACCACTGGCTGTTGAAGTGCTTTACGCCGAAAAATAGATTGAGCTTAGTACTCCAGCGCATCAGCCACAAAACGGCGAGCGTGTTCTGAATTGTCGGATTGGGCAAACCGGCGCCAAGCACACAGACCGCGCCAACCACACTCACCACCAGCAGTTCGTGATAAATCGTCGTGCCCAAGGCCCGGGCAAACCGTTTAGGGGCACCCAGCGCCGCGACGGCGGGTTGCTTCACTGGCCCGGTGATATAACCCATCAAATAACTGAGCTCTAGCCAGGCCCAAATCAGCAATGCCATCGCAAATCCAGCCAGCGTTGCAAACGATGTTTGCGCCGCTGCATTGGTCTCAACCCCCAGCAGAGCGATGAGCGTCAAAACACTGGAAACACCGAAGATCATTTTTCTAACGGCAGCCGATTGGTGCACACTCATCAGGGCCAAGCCGGTCATCAGCCACCACAGGAGCACGGCCACGACCAGCGCCAGCCAGATCATCGGACCGTCCCCACATCTGAAGCGACAATGCTTGTGGAATGATGACTGCGATCAAGCAGCGCGGCAAAGACGCGACGGTTATCGAAGCCGAAAGCCTCTAGCGCCATCCAATACCCGGTCTCGGGATCAGAGATTACAAGACTCCCGTTATCGAGCAGTGCAAGATGAAAGGCGCCTCCGGGCTCAAGATCCCTTACCCGTCGCTCTCTGACGAGACTCCTGAGAACACCGCGAAGGAAACTCCCATCGCCCGAGGGATAACGAGCCAATTCCTCTCCCGATATCGCCTCAAGCACAACAATCTGGCCCGCCGGGCCATCGACAAAAAGCAGATCAGTTGAACTGACCGCGGCGGCGGGTTGTGGCGAGGGCGGGGCATAGGCGGCATCGTCCCGCGCTGCCCCCCATACCCACAGTAGCGCCATAGCCAAGACCACCCAGACCATTGGGTGTCTGAGTGTTGACTGTGCCGCTGTCTGCCCCCCGGTCACGTCTTCTCTATCCCACTGGCACAGGTCCCTCAGCGCCGAACGCTGGGGCATGTTGCGGGGCAGTCGTCTCTGTTTCTGTAACGGGGTAATGCTCCCTTGCCACGTCAGCAAAAGCCCTAGCGGCATGGTGGGGATTCTCAAGACCACGCAGCAGAGGCTTCACCGGTCGCGCATACCATGGCGAGACGTTGGGCCACAACAGTACCCAGTAAAGCCTGCGATCTTCCGATGCGGTTAACTGGATGTCGCCGGTGCCGTCGCGATGTACACGCAGGTCAGCGGCGGTAATCTGTTCAATCGGTACATTCACCATCATAGGCAATGCCACCCCTGAACGGATCACCAGGCGCTCGCTGGTGAGGGTGTACAGCACAGATTTTGCGTAGGACCGTGACAGCCACCAGAGCAGGATTAATACAAGCCCGGCCAAACCCGACTGCCACACTAACGTACCCAGCACCTGAGCACCCGCGACCCCCTCCATTAAACGATAAATGGTATGGCCCGCTATCAATAGAGAAAAGTAGGCTGCTAAATACGGCAGGTAAAACACGCGCTTGGCCATGGCGGCGACGCTGGGTCGCCCCTGCCAAATCATCGCTTCGCCCGCCGGGAGGTGTCCGGGTAATCCCTCTACGGGCTCGTCTTCATACTCTGTCATACCCATATCAGCGGTTCCGATCGGGATGGCACAGCGTAAAGATGACCCCCACCATAAAAGGCGGTAATGCGGTCCTCCTCCTGAAGGGTTACCTGATCCGGGTTAGATAAACCAGGTACTTGGGCAAACTGATCTGAGCGGATGGACTTCACGTTGATTGACCCATCAGCAGAGACCACTGCCAGAGTCATCGGCAACAGTATGCGTCGCCCACCGGCATCGAGCTCTGCGTAGCGAAAATGTGGTTCAGATCGATCGACCCAAAGATCGACGACGGTTGCGGCATGTTGACCGTCACAGCCATAGACCGCCTTGCCACGAGGGTCAGGATCACCGCTGTTGACGCCGTGATCGGTGTCGACCCGCAGCGGCACAATCCGCGGACGCCCGTCCACGGTCAGATCCGGTCTATCGGGACGCGTTGCCCAGGCCGCAGCACCCACACCATCAACCATCGGATCGCCGTTCGGATGCATGGGTGCACCACTGGCATCGTAGATCGGTGTCGCATTCACTTCATACTGTGCCGGCTCGGGCCCGGGCTTCACCCGTTCACCCTGTCCGTGCGCCAGACGATAGGTTTTGGGCTTAGGCATACCGCCGACACCATGGCGTAAATCCCCCGAAGACATTTGCAGCGGCCATCCTTCCCGCTTGCCCTCGCGATGGAGATATAACACCAGTCCAAAAAAGAAAAGCCAAAATACATACAGCGCAAGTTGCGCGACATCCATGTATTCAGTAATTGCACCAGTACCCATAATAGAGTCCTCCCAATGTGGTGATTAACTCGGAAAATCCGCTAGCTCGAGACGTTTACCGTCGCCGCCCGTCTCGCCGGGTCGCCTGACAAGCCGTCCCAATGCCGCGAGCGCGATGAACAACAGCGCTATCTCAATGTGATAAACCGCTCCATAACCTGAAGCGGGCGTTTGCAATGCGACGCCTAGATGCCCCGCATCAGCCCAACTCGTGACCAGGTCACGAATCGCGCCCCCAGAAAACATGGCCAACCCGGCTGCGGCGGCTTGCACTGCCCCCCATGCGCCCAAGGTCAACCCGGCCATCCTCGCGCCACCAAATACCATGGCGGCCATAAGCATGCCGACAGCAAATAACCCGTTGCCAAGCCCGATCAACACCGCGCCTAGCTGAAACAAAATCGGTGCCTGCAGTGGCGCCGAGAAAATAACCGCCGCGAATGCAGCAATCCCGATCAGAATGCCGGTGGCTGCAGTCCTGATCGGGTCCGCATCTTTCCCGAGCCGACGCGCGGTCAGCACCAGCGCCAACACCATGCCCCCAGCAAACAGCGCTGTGAGAAGAGTGGTGCCCGCAACGGAAAGCCCCAGCACTTCAGCGCCATAGGGTTCGAGCAAAATGTCTTGCATGGTGAACCCCATGGTGCCAAGACCCAGCGCCCATAACAGACGCCGAGCGAGCGGCAGGGCGATGAACTCCTTCCACGCTGCCCCAAAACTGGGTCGAGCAAGATCATGATCTGTTAGATCCGGGCGCCTCACTTCCTGCTTCAGCATCGCTACCACATTGAAAACCAGTGTCACGACAGCGGCGCTCTGGATCACCTGTATAAGTCGCACATAGCCAAAGTCGGCCAGCAACGCGGCAAAGATGAGCGCGCTGCTTATCATCCCGATGAGCAACATGAAATAGAGCAGGGCCACGACCCGGGCTCGGGTTTCCTCAGTAGCGAGATCGGTTGCCAAAGCGAGGCCAGCAGTTTGGGCAACATGCATCCCCAGTCCCGTCAGTAAAAACGCGCCCATAGCCGCACTGGGGCCAAGAAAAGCCGGGCCAGAATGGGGCTCAGTCATCAGGATCAAGGCAAAGGGCATGAACGCCAGACCGCCAAACTGCATCATCGTGCCCGACCAGAGATAAGGAATTCGGCGCCAGCCCAGAAATGATCGATGATGATCCGAGCGGTAACCGATAAGAGCGCGGGCTGGCGCCAGGAGGAGCGGGATAGCGAGCATGAGCGACACCCACGATGCTGCTTGACCCAACTCGACCACCATGACCCGATTGAGGGTGCCGGTCAGCAACACAATCGCCATGCCGGTGGACAATTGAAACAGCGACAGCCGCAACAATCGTCCCAGAGATAGCTCTGCCGATGCCGCATCGGCAAAAGGCAGCCACCGCTGGCTTATCCCGCCAAGGCGCTCGCTCGAAAGGCCGGCTAGACGCATCATCGGCGGATGAGCTCCATCGCGTGGGACTTGTAGAATCCAACATCGACACGATGCGACAGCCCCGTCTTCCAATGATCCATTAGCCCTATTTCAACGAGCTGATCACCCAGACGCCGAGGGGAGACCGGCTCTATCGAGGGTGCCCGATCTGCCTTGGGGAACCACCGCCCTGTTGCATGCATAACCGACAACAGCGGTGTTCTTGGTGCAAAGGTAAATACCATTTTGCGATCGATCTGCTCCGCTATCGCGTTCAGGGTCTGCACGCCATCCGCGACGTCGTAGTGAATGATCGAGTCCATTGCGACGGCATAGTCGAAACAACCGAGACCGAGTTCGCGCATATCTCCCACCAAAAAGGTGACGTCCAAGTCTTCTCGCAAACCTCGCAACCGCTCGCGGGCCAAATTCACCAAGGTCGGCGAAAGGTCAACCGCCACCACCTCTGCGCCACGCCGGGCTGCCTCAATTGCCAGCGAACCTGTGCCGCAACCCGCATCGATCAGGGTGCTCCCCGTTAAATCTGCGGGCAACCAGCTCAGCAGCGTCTCTCGCATGGCGTCTCTGCCACGGCGCACCGTGCGTCGAATACGGCTAACCGGCGCGTCCGAGGTCAGCGCCGCCCAGGCATCCGCAGCCGTGCGATCGAAGTAAGTCTCGATCTCGTCTCGCCGTGTTTGGTAACTCGCCGTCGACATCAATCGAACCCCAGAAAATCAAATAGATCGCGATCCTTCATTGGCTCGCAGGGCAATGGCTCGGTGCCCGCCCACAGCTGTTCGGCCAGCGACAGGTACTCATCGCAAACTTCTGATAACCCTGGCGCGTCAGGCAGTTCGAACAAGGTCGACTTTTTCAATCGAGACTTTCTGATGACATCCAGATCGGGGAAGTGTGCAAGGCGTTTAAGACCAACCGCCTCGTTGAAACGATCAATCTCGTCCGTCGCGGCGCTGCGGTTGGCAATAACGCCCCCCAGCCGCACCGCATAATTTTTCGACTTGGCCTTGATAGCTGCGGCTATGCGGTTCATGGCAAATATCGAATCGAAATCATTGGCTGTAACGACCAGCGCCCGCTCCGCATGCTGCAGCGGCGATGCAAACCCGCCGCACACCACATCACCCAAGACATCAAAAATGACGACATCCGAGTCATCCAGCAGGTGATGTTGTTTCAGCAGCTTTACCGTCTGACCGACGACATATCCGCCGCAGCCAGTGCCAGCCGGCGGGCCGCCTGCTTCCACACACATCACCCCGTTGTAACCTTCATGAACGTAGTCATCGGGTCGTAATTCCTCAGCATGAAACTCGACTGACTCGAGCACATCAATGACGGTTGGCATCAGGGCCTTGGTCAGGGTAAACGTTGAGTCGTGTTTGGGATCGCAACCAATCTGTATCACCCGTTTGCCCAATTTGGAAAACGCAACAGAGAGGTTGGAGGAGGTCGTGCTTTTCCCGATGCCACCTTTCCCGTAAATAGCAAACACCTTGGCATTTACCTGCATCAGGTCTTCTTCGAGATGAACCTGAACGCTGCCCTCCCCGTCGCCGACATTTTTCCCCGGATCGATCTGGCTGACCGGAATATGTTGATTGGGTGAATTCATGCTGCCACCTCCCCAGTGACTCCCTCGAGGAAATCCTCGAGGTCTTCTCCTGCCCGTTTCAGGGCATCGATGCTGTCTTCATCGGCCCCCCAGTATTCTCTTTCTTGTGCTTCGATCAGCCGGTTCGCCAGACGCGCTGCCGACACCGGATTCAGTTCGGCGAGACGTCGCCGCATTTCGTCATCGAGAACAAAAGTCTCGGAAAGCTTTTGATAAACCCACGGGGAGACATCGCCAGTGGTGGCGGACCAACCCATGGTATTGGTGATATGCGCTTCTATTTGCCTCACGCCTTCATACCCGTGATCGAGCATCGACTCGTACCACTTGGGATTGAGAAGCCGCGTACGTGTCTCCAGTGCAACTTGCTCATTAAGCGTGCGAACGCGGCCAGCACCGCCAGCGGTATGGTCGGCGATGTATACCGGCACTCGCTCGCCACGCGCGCGTTGCACCGCGCGACTGATACCGCCCAACGTGCCGAAGTAATGATCTACTGTGGTTACCCCCAGCTCGACAGAGTCAAGATTCTGATAAGCGAGATCTACATCCACCAACACGCGATTGAGCAACTCTGACTGCTGACTCACGCGACCGTGTCGGTCATAAGCGAATCCCTTGCGCTGGGTGTAACAATCGGCCAACTCCTCCTCATCTTCCCAACTGCCGCTGTCCAGCATGAGGTTGACGTTTGATCCATAGGCACCCTCGGCGTTACTAAAAACGCGCAGTGCAGCACTTTCGATGTCACAACCATGCTCCGCTTGATACGCCAGGACATGCTTGCGCACAAAATTGCGCTCTGGGTCCTCCTCTGCGGTCGCTGCCAGCCATGTCGCCTCGGCCAGCAGCTGGGTTTGCATCGGCAATAAATCGCGAAAAATACCGGATAGCGTGACCAGCACATCGATGCGAGGGCGGCACAGCGCCTCCAGCGGCAGGAGTCGAGCCCCCACGACGCGGCCATAGCTGTCGTGTCGCGGCTCAGCACCCAGCAGAGCGAGCGCCTGCGCGATACTGACGCCCTCGGTTTTGAGGTTGTCGGTACCCCACAACACCAGAGCCACTGATTCGGGCAGCGCATCCGCCTCTGCTTGATGCCTTGCCAACAGCTGCTCAGCCTGACGGCGACCCTCTGCCTGCGCAAAGCTGGCGGGCAGTCGGAACGGATCAAAGCCGTGCAAGTTGCGGCCGGTGGGCAGTATTTCGGGAGCGCGCAAGACGTCTCCGCCTTTTACCGGCGGGATAAACCTGCCGGCCAAAGCGCGCAGGATGGCCTTGAGTTCATGATCTTCAGTGAGCGTTGCATTGGCTGTCAGCAGAGTCTTTGCCAGATCCGGAGCACCCTCACAGTGACCCGCCATGTGATCTGCTAACCACGCTGAAAGCAAGTCGATCTCACCCGCCTCAAGGCGTTGCCGAAACTCTTTAGGATGAAGCTTGCTGGCACCGCCAGACTCCGCCATCGCCAGGAGGAGCTCGTGACGATCATCAGCAGCCAAGGGCTTACCCACCACATGGAGCCCATAGGGAATCAGTGCCTGCTCGATCTCGTCCAACTGCTCGCGCAAACGATTCATTTGCTCGGACCACGCCTCTGCAGGCCATTGGGTATCAACCTCACACATCTCGCAGCGCGCAGCGAGTGCGATTGCAGCATCGACCATTGCCTTTTCTGCCGCGGGCTCGACATCTGCAGGCCGTTGCCGCCAGTGATCAAGCGCACTGCGCAGATCTAACAGGTGACGATATAAATCCGAATGGGTCACCGGCGGCGTGAGATAACTAACCAACGTCGAGGCCGCGCGGCGCTTGGCAATCAAGCCCTCGGAAGGATTGTTAGCCGCGTAGAGGTAGACATTGGGCAGATCGGCAATCAAGCGGTCCGGCCAGCAACGTCCCGACAGACCCACTTGTTTTCCGGGCATGAATTCCAGTGAGCCATGGGTACCAAAATGGAGGACTGCGTCAGCTGCGAATTCCTCTCGCAACCAGCGATAAAAAGCCGCGAATGCGTGGGTGGGGGCTAACCCACCCTCGAACAGCATGCGCATGGGATCGCCCTCATACCCCATCGGCGGCTGCATACCCACCATGACGTTGCCAAACTGTCTGCCCAGCACAAAAAGGCTTTGTCCGTCGCTCCACTCCTTTCCTGGAGCAGGGCCCCACTGCGCCTCGATTTCCTCCAACCAGGTCTCGGCACGGACGTGCTGATCAACCGGAATTTTTGTATGAACATTGGCTTCGGCCCCATACTGCTCGGCATTGCCCTGAAGCACCGCATCGCGCAATGCCATGTGATTCTCGGGGAGCTCTACGTGGTAGCCCTCCTCTTGCATCGCCATCAACGTGTTGAACAGTGATTCAAAAACGCTGAGGTGCGCGGCGGTACCCGCGGCGCCGCTGTTAGGTGGAAAGTTGAAGAGGACGATGGCAACTTTTCGCTCTGCGACCGGCGCGCGACGCAACGTGACCAGCCTTGCGACTCGATCGGCCAGTCTGTCAACGCGCTCCGGGGCAGGCTGCATATCAGCGCGGTCGCCCGCGGCGGCCTCAGACCGCCCGCCGAACACCATTGATCCGGTCGCACCATCCAGCTCCGGGATGGCAACCATCATCGTCGCCTCCACCGGCATCAGCCCGATAGAGGAGGCCTCCCAGTCCTGAAGACTTTGAAACTCCAGCCCCTGCACAGACAAATAAGGCACATCCAGTTGCTCCAACATGGCCTGCGCCGCGTCGGTGTCGTTGTAAGCGGGCCCACCAACGAGAGAGAACCCGGTCAAGGAAATAACAGCGTCCACAATGGGTTCGCCACGCTCCATAAAAAAGGCGTTCACTGCCGGGCGCGCATCGAGCCCAGACGCAAAGGCCGGAATCACTCGTAGCCCGCGTGACTCCAGCGCCTCAATCACCGCGTCGTAATGGGCACTGTTACCGGACAGCGCGTAGGAGCGCATGAGCAGCAAACCCACGGTGCCTTTGGTACCCCGCGAACGTTTTGCCAATATTTTTTTGTCGGCGGTAATCCGGTCAGGAATATCGCGGTGATAAAGCCCCGTGTCTGGGTACTCGACGGGGGGCTCATAGGGCAACGCGGCGCGCGTTGTCTCGTCGATGCCCGACGCATAGCGCTGAACCAAAAATGACATCAGGCGAGACAGGTTAGTCTCAGAGCCGGCTAACCAATACTGAAGGGTCAGGAAGTAGGCACGCACGTCCTGCGCCGTGCCGGGAATGAATCGCAACAGTCGGGGCAAGCGCCTGAGCATACTCATCTGCTGCGCTCCGGCAGATCGACCCGTCTTATCACCGCCCCCACGCAACCGCTTCAGCAACGCCAGCGCACCCGTCGCCTCAGTATCCATGCGAAACCGACCCATTCTTGTTAGCCGCATAATTTCTGGTGCAGACATACAACAAATCAGCGCATCGCAGCTGTCTCGCCGAGCCATCAACGCGCTGCGCACCGCCTCTATGTGAGGCTCAAGAAAGAGCATGGTGACAATAATGACGTCGCCTTCGGCGATCGCCGCCAACGTGTTCTCTAAGCAGGCAGGATCTCGATCCCAATCCGTCGCCGCGTGAGATGAAACCTGTAGACCGGAGATGCGGCCCGACACACTACTGGCCGCCCGCGACCACGCACCACTAACGTGGTTATCCAAGGTAATGAGCACCACCCTTGGCGCGTCGCCCGCTTCAGCGACTGTAGTGCGCTTTTGCTTCATAGAGCGTCTCGACATCAATCACCGACAACCCCTGCTCCAGCGCGAAGTGCTCTGTATTGCGACGCGCTTTCCCTCGCACAAAGAAGGGTATTTTCCGCAGTTCTTTTTCAGCCGATACGGCCCAGGCGACAGCGCCCGGTGTCACGGCTGTGATTGCCTCCACATTGTCTGGCTGCTGTGCGCCAGCGCCCTCTCCTCCCAAATGAGATGGCACTGCGGCATCATTGAATTCAAAATCGTCCCGGAACATGGTGAGCAAATGCTCCTCCAGTCCCATGATCAGGGGGTGCACCCAGGTGTCGAAAATGACATTGCACCCCTCATACCCCATCTGCGGGGAATACCGAGCCGGATAATCCTGCACATGGGCGGGAGTAGAGATCACCGCACAGGGGATACCAAGACGCTTGGCAATATGCCGCTCCATTTGCGTGCCCAATACCAATTCGGGTTGCAACTCAGTGACCGCCCGCTCGACCGCAAGATAGTCATCGGTAATCAGCGCTTCAAGGCCATATTCGGTGGCCAATGCCCGAACATCGCGGGCGCGCTCGCGGCTGTAGGTGCCCAGCCCAACGACTTCAAAACCCATTTCGTCGCGCGCCATCCGCGCCGCCGCAATAGCATGGGTGCCATCGGCAAAAACAAAAACCCGCTTTCCGGTAAGGTATGTGGAGTCAACGGAACGGCTGTACCAAGGGAGCCGACTTTCACCGACCGAGTCCGGATCAATGTCGAGGCTCAAAACCTGCGCCACCTCGGCAATGAAATCTCGGGTCGCCCCCCAACCCAGCGGTACCGCATTAATCGTGGGCTGTTTAAATTGACGTCGCAACCAATCACAGGTCAGATCCCCCACCTCTGGCGCCAAATTGATATTGGCGTCTGCGTCGGGGATGCGCAGCAGGTCATGAGGCGTCGCACCCAACGGGGCAACAACATTGACAAGCACACCCATCTGCTCGAGGAGACGCGTTACCTCGGTCACATCGTCGCGACACCGAAATCCCAGCTTTGTGGGGCCAATCAGATTCACAGAAGGTCTGCGGCTCGCAGAGGACGCCGCGTCCTCTTGACCGGCATCGCGAGCTTTTGCTCCGAGCAGCCCCCGCACCAACTGGTATAACGTCTCACTGGCTCCCCAGTTTTCCTTGCGGGTGTACGCCGCCATCTCGATGGGGATAACCGGCGCGGTCAGGCCGGCACCTCTCGCCAGTGCGCCGGGCTGATCCTGCAATAATTCGCCAGTACAGGACTCGGCCACCAGCAGGACTTTGGGGTGATAACGCTCACACACGCCCTGCAGCGTCTCAATCACCATTTCCGCCGTGGAACTCCCCAAGTCACGGGCCTGAAAGGTCGTCCAGGTGACGGGGGGGCGGCGGCCCTCGCGTTCAATCATGGTAAATAGCAGATCCGCGTAGGTATCTCCCTGCGGTGCATGCAACACCAGATGAACATCGCGCATGGAAGCAGCAACACGAATTGCGCCAACATGAGGCGGGCCCTCATAGGTCCATAGGGTCAGCTCCACGAACCTACCTCCAGCTGGCGCTCTCTGGCGAGGGGCCTTGCGAAGAGACCTGCCAGATCAGCCACCTGATCGAACCCCTGAATCGGCGTAAATATCAGCTCGATCGACCATTTGGTTCTGAGCCCTTCTGCCTCAAGCGGATTGGCAATGCCCATACCGCAAACCGTGAGGTCGGGCCGGCTGGCTCTGACCCGCGCCAGCGCGGAATCAAGATCCGAACCCTCAACCAAATCCACACCTGAACCCAGCCGCGCCAACTCTGGTGCCATCAGCGCCTGATCCAAATACGGTGTTGCAACCTCCAGCAGAGACATGCCGCACTCGTCGCGTAAAAATCGCGCCAACGGCAGTTCGAGTTGGGAATCAGGGAGAAAATGAATCCGCCTGTCTGCAAGGTTCTCGCGCACTCTGGCCAAGGCCTTATTGGCCCGCGCGACGGGAATCGCCAGGGCCTCGCTGACCGCATCAGCGTCTATGCCCCACTCCGCAGCCGCAGCCTGAAACCAGGCCAAAGTGCCCTTTACACCCAGCGGGTAGAGCGCAGGTATTACCTTGGCTCCACGTTTACACAACGCCGAGACGGTATCGCTAACAAACGGTTGGGCCAGCAGTAGCTGGGTACCCGGCCCAACTGGGGGCAGATCGTCGGCCCGTGCTGCAGGAAAGAAATCAACCTCTTCGATACCCAGCTGGGCGAAATGTCGACGGAACTGCTCTTCGACGATATCTGCCAGCGTTCCGACGACCATCAGTCGCTGGCGGCCCGACTCCAACTCCGGCAAATCGGGAACCATGCTGGCCAGACACTGATCCTCCCCTTGGGTAAACGTGGTCTCGATACCTGAGCCGCTGAAGGCCGAAATTCGCAAGCGATTATTGTGAACACCTTGCAGTCGCGTTGCCGCATTAGCGAGGTCCAGCTTGATGACCTCTGACGGACAGGAGCCCACCAAAAACAGGCGCCTGATATCGGGCCGTCGCGCCAGAAGCTCTCCGACGACGCGATCCAGCTCCTCATGGCAATCAGCCATACCGGCAAGATCGCGCTCCCCAAGAATAGCGGTTGCAAAGCGAGGCTCTGCGAAAATCATAACGCCCGCTGCCGACTGAAGAAGGTGGGCGCAGGTGCGGGAACCCACCACCAAAAAAAAGGCATCCTGAATACGGCGGTGCAGCCAAATGATCGATGTCAGTCCGCAGAAGACGGCGCGTTCTCCGCGCTCAGTGCGCACATTCGGTGAGTCGCTGGCTTCTGCTCGAGCAATCACCTGACTCATGAATCCAGCGCTCCGTGGGCACCCAGTACGGCGTTTGCGGGCGAGAGATCCATGGTTGCGGTTTGTCTGGCCGCCTGAAACTTGAGGAGAAACTGCAGCGCATTCACGACATAGGCTGCATAGGCCCCAAGCGCGATCCACATTTGCTCAGCAGGTGTTCCCCAGTTCATCAGCCACATCACCACGTAAGCGGTGTGTAGCGCCATCACCAGCATGCTGACCACGTCCTCCCAGAAGAAGGCAGGGGCAAAAAGGTAGCGCCCAAACACCACTTTTTCCCAGATGGCACCGGTGACCATGATGGCGTAGAGCAGGGAAGTTTTGATGATGACCGAGACTGTCGCCGCCTCGAAGCCAACGCCGTTCAATAAAAAATTAACGACCAGACACAGGCTGACGGCAAAAGCCAAAAACTGTAGCGGCGCGAGAATGCCCTGCACCAAAGTCCAACCCGTGGCGTCACGGCGGGCCCGCTCTGCCGGGGTATATAACGTCGTTGGCGGCCGGTTCACTGCCGGTTGACTCGCGCTCATACAAGCCTCCAGCCACAGCCAAAACTGCGGCAGTTGTTCACTGATCCAGAGTAGAGTTAGCCCGTATAACTGTCAAACCTTTTTTACATTTTTAAATTTAATATTTTTAGACACTTAGGGCTCAAAAAGCCGGCACAAAATAAACCCAATCACGAGATTTTTACGTATCGACAGTGTTGACCATCTCGTACAATTCGAGAATAAGTGTCAACTTTCCGAGACACCCGAGCGACCAAGAGGCAAAAAAAGTGTCAACTTTCTCCAAAAACACGAGCGAATCGCTACTAGCAGGCCTCGCGGATCTGCAATTCAGCCTGAATGATTCACTGCGGATTGCCTCCCTCGCTTCCGAATCACCCGTGATGCGGGAACTATCCCGCGACGCCCTGATTGGAAGACCCTGGTTAGAACTGATCAGTGAAGCCGACAGAGCCCAGGCGGCAAGCTGCCTTGAGACCGCGGCGCACCAGCCGGGGGCCGCCCAAAAAATTGACCTCCGGATGAACATTGTTCCCAACCAAGAGCCGGTACCGATGACCTGCTGGATATGCGGCGATAGCGATGACAAAACCCTAGGCATTGCCTGCATCGACCTCCGCAGTGAAAGCAACCTGCGACAACAATTGGTGAACGCCCAGAGAACACTGGAGCAAGACTATTGGAGCAACCGACGACTCGAAGCACGATATCGACGCATGCTGGAGATGGTCGCCGAGGGATTTATTGTGATCGACGATCTTTCAGGGCGGGTGCTGGAGGCAAATGGCGTGGCCAACACCTTACTCGAGCTTGAGGAAGGCGCGCTGGTGGGTCGGATCTTCCCCGCAGGCCTCAATAGCGAGGGCGCACGATCACTGGTAGAACTTCAACGTGAGGCTCGCAGCACCACCGCGGTTGTTCAAGGTCGCGTCACCACGGACAGTGGTGACGCCTTGGACGCCGGCGTGACCTGCCTGCGTCAAGGCAACGAGACGCGGCTCTTGCTCCGGCTCGCGGCGACTTCGGACACAACAAAGAATGAGGGTGTGGGCGATGCCAGCTTCCAATCCTCACCTGACGGCATCCTCATTACCGATGCCGCGGGCACGGTCCTCGCAGCCAACAACGCCTATCTGGAAATGGCCGGCATTCAAGATGCGGAACAAGCAACCGGGCGCCGGGCGGATCGATGGCTGGGTCGATCCATCGTCGACCTCGATGTACTCATGGGCAATATTCAACCTGACAGACCACTACAATTGTTCAGTTCCGTTCTGCGGACTGAATTTGGAACCCGGATCGACATCGAGCTTTCCGCGGTGCAGATTGAGAGACTGGGTCAATCCTCGATTCTCATGTTCATTCGCGATGTTGGTCGCCGAATCGATGCCGATCAGACAACAGAGGTCCACCTACCTCGATCGATTGAACAGATCACCGGGCGCGTAGGCCGTGTGCCCCTCAAACAGTTGGTGCGCGAATCGACGGACGTTATCGAAGCACTCTGTATTGAGGCCGCTCTCAAGCTGACACAAGACAACCGCGCTGCGGCGGCGGAGCTGCTGGGGCTCAGCCGGCAAAGTCTCTACACCAAGTTACGCCGATTCGACATCGGCGACTCGGAAGACACCGTGGCCTGATCGACGGCTGGCCGGCTGGCTAAAAATTTAGACATCTGAGCCGTAATTTAAAATTGACTTAGTGCCGGTGGGCGGCGACTATGGGCCCATGCATCAGTCTGCCCCGGTCAGCGTAGCAGTTGGCAGGGCGTCACCGGGCGCACTGCTTGAACTCCTCAAACCGATTACATGGTTTCCCCCCATGTGGGCCTTCCTGTGCGGCTGGATATCTGCGGGACCCAACTCGAGTTTGAGTGGCTGGATGCTCCTTGCGGGCATCGCCCTGACGGGCCCTCTGGTCTGCGGCGCCAGCCAGATCGTGAACGACTGGTACGACCGCGAAGTCGACGCCCTGAACGAGCCCCAGCGACCCATTCCCTCAGGCCGGGCACCCGGAAGAACCGCTTTATGGTATGCCATGATCTGGACGTTGATCGCGCAATCCTGGGCTGTGAGCCTTGGACCTTGGGTCAGCCTCGCTACATTCATCGGTTTGTTACTCGCTTGGGCTTATAGCGCCCCACCACTGCGACTTAAACTCAATGGCTGGTGGGGCAACAGTGCCGTGGCGCTGAGCTACGAGGGACTGGCCTGGATCACCGGAGCCGCCATTGTATTGGGGGGGGCGCTGCCCGACGGCCGAATACTGATGATCGCCCTCCTCTACAGCGTGGGTGCCCACGGCATTATGACGCTGAACGATTTCAAGAGCGTCGAAGGTGATTTGACCATGGGCATTCGCTCGCTACCCGTACAATTGGGTCGTGAGCGCGCAGCGTGGGTCGCTTGCCTCTTTATGTTGCTTCCACAGTTTGTGGTCATCGGACTTATGCTGCACTGGGCGCTGCCCCTCTCCGCGGCGGCCGTCACCGTGGTGTTACTCGCACAGATACTGGCCATGAAAAAATTACTGTCGGATCCGAAAAAGCTGGCCCCCTGGTACAACGCCACCGGCGTATCACTTTACGTTTTAGGCATGATGGGCGCGGCCTTGGGTCTGGGGGGGTGGCTGACATGACCGCCTCGGGCTTACTCAGTTGGTGGCACATTATCCGCCTCGGCCTTATTCAAACATCGCTGGGCGGCATCGTGGTGCTCACCACCTCGACGCTCAATCGCATCATGGTTGTGGAACTGGCGCTTGCAGCGACGATTCCGGGCTTTCTGGTCACCATTCACCATGTCGTACAGCTCGCACGGCCTCGCATTGGCTATGGCTCAGATATCGGCGGACGGCGCACGCCATGGATTATTGGCGGCATGTGTGTCCTCGGGCTGGGCGGCGTACTAGCGGCGTTGGGTACAACCTTAATCCCCGTCAATTATTGGACCGGCTTGGCGGTTTCCGCAGTTGGCTTTTTCGCCATTGGCGTCGGTACGGGCGCGACCGGCACCTCCCTGCTCGCCCTGCTTGCCAAGCAGGTGGCACCGGAGCGGAAACCGGCGGCAGCGGCGTTGGTATGGTTCATGATGATCATTGGGTTCGCTGTGACGGCGGGTGTGGCCGGTCATTTTCTCGATCCATATTCCCCTGAACGCCTAATGCAGGTAACGGCGTCTGTCTCCGCAATTGCCTTTCTGATTACCCTGATTGCGATCCGGGGAGTGGAACGAACCCCCGCACAGGGTCCACAGCACGTGGCTACCGAGGCAACTGGTGGATCATTCTCCGAAGCGCTGCAAGAGATCTGGCAGGAACCCCAAGCGCGAATTTTCACCATCTTTGTGTTCGTGTCGATGCTCGCCTACTCCGCACAAGATCTCATTCTGGAGCCGTTTGCTGGGTTGGTCTTTGGCAGAACCCCGGGAGAATCCACGCAGCTAGCCGGCATCCAGCACGGCGGGGTGTTGTTGGGTATGGCGGCCATGGCGATTTCAACGTTGTTATTTAAATCTCGCGGCGCACTCCTGCTACAGCTTTGGATTAGAGGCGGCTGCTGGCTGTCGGCGGTTGCCCTGTTCTTGTTGTGCTGGGGAGGACTACACCGCACGGGTTGGCCTCTCGAAGCCAACGTCTTTTTGCTGGGAACCGCCAACGGCGGATTTGCCGTTGCGGCCATCGGCGGCATGATGGTGCTCGCGAGTCAGGGTACAGAAAAACGCGAAGGCATCCGCATGGGGCTGTGGGGCGCTTCACAAGCCATCGCCTTTGCGCTGGGCGGTTTTCTGGGCACGGTTGCGGTGGATGTAACTCGCTACTGGCTCGACACCCCTGCGATCTCCTATGGGTTGGTTTTCGCCTGCGAGGGCATTCTTTTTCTGGTCGCGGCCTCGCTGGCCCGACACATCCACATCGCCAGCTGGGGGGGTCATCACGAGGACCTGCCCTCATTTGGCGACATTGCGCTCGCTGAGGCGGGTGATGGAGGCATGAGATGAGCAAGCAAAGCGCCGACTACGACACCATTGTTGTCGGGGGCGGCCCCTCTGGCGCCACGGCCGCCCATGATTTGGCGCGAAGCGGCCACAAGGTTTTACTGTTGGAACGGGGTTTTCGCATCAAACCCTGTGGCGGCGCGATCCCACCCTGCCTGATGGAGGAGTTCGACATTCCGGAGCACCTTTTGGTTGCTCGAATCCGCTCGGCGCGAATGATCTCTCCCCGGGGCGAAGCCGTTGATATGCCAATTGATGGTACCTATGTCGGCATGGTGGACCGGGATGAATTCGATCCATGGCTTCGGGAACGAGCCCGTCAATCCGGTGCCGATGTTATTGCCGGCGTCTTCAAATCGCTCCACTACAAGGGCGATCAAATTTCGCTGACTTACCAAACCAAAGGTGACGATCCGCAGGTGGTCACCGTAACCGCACGCAGCGTCATTGGCGCTGATGGTGCACGCTCCGGGGTAGCGCGAGCCACTATTCCCGATGCCGAAAAGACGCCCTGGGTGCTGGCCTATCACGAAATTATTGAGGTGCCAGAAAATCAAAACTGGGCAGCCTACGATCCCGACCGGTGCGATGTTTGGTACCAGGGACGACTGTCGCCGGATTTTTATGCCTGGGTGTTTCCCCATGGCGGCAATGCCAGTATCGGCGTGGGCAGCGCGCACAAGGATTTCTCCGCCAAGGCCTCTGTCGCCGCTTTAAGGGAGGATTGCGGGCTGACCGACGCGGTGACCAAGCGGAAGGAAGGCGCGCCAATACCCATGAAACCGATGAAACGCTGGGACGACGGCCGCGCAGTGTTGGTATCGGGCGACGCCGCCGGGGTCGTTGCCCCCGCCTCAGGCGAGGGGATTTACTACGCCATGTTATGCGGGCGCTTGGCAGCCGATGCGATGCAGGAATTTCTCGCAACCGGTGACTCGCGGGTGCTGGGGCAGGCGCGCAAACGCTTCATGAGGTTGCACGGCAAGGTATTTTGGGCCCTAGGGCTTCTCCAGCGTTTTTGGTACGGAACCGACAAACGGAGAGAGAAATTTGTGGCCATGTGCAGAGATCCCGATGTGCAGACCCTGACATGGCAGTCATACACGACCAAGAAGCTCGTGCGACGACGGCCCCTTGCCCACGTGCGGGTTTTCTTCAAAGACGTCGCGCAGCTGTTAGGGTTGGCCCGCGCCTGAGTCATGGCCGAATGGTTATCCATTCCCCGACTCATTGATTTGATTCTCCTCGGCATGGCGTGCGAGGCGCTGTGGCTTCATAACCGACACCGACAGCAAGGCCACTGTAGAGTGCCTCATGTCATGCTGCACCTCCTGTCTGGCGCTCTTCTGCTGATTGCAATGCGGTTAGCGCTGTCCGATGTCCCCCCCCTACTCACCGCCGCGGTTCTGGGATTTGCCGGCCTGTTTCACGCCATCGATATCCGCAAAGCGCTTTTTTCGCACCGCTGATTTCCTCATCGGGAATCGAACGTTGCTCAATCCGGGTGTCACATTATGGCGAAGATCTGGAGTAAAATTCGGAATTGTCGCCCGGTACACTGCACCCACAAAATCGCGCACCCCGTGACATCATTTTTTAGTCTCTCGGAAATATACCTGACAAACAGAAACGGCACTCATACAAGAATGTGACGACGGGTTCGCTGCTCCCTTCGATGCCTGATCCAACGAATCGAGTTAATGACTATGGCACTTCGCAAAATACTGTTTTCTCCGCGCACTACAGGCCCATGCAAACACGGTTGCGCTGTCGCTCACAGGCGCAGCGCGTCAGTATTTTTGGCAGCCCTTTGCATTACGTTTGCCTCCACAGCATTTGTTCAGCCAGTGATCCAGCCCGGTGCGCCGGGCCAGGCCTCACGAACGCTAAGTGCTGAGCAAGCGATTGCAGTGGCGAATACCAGCTATACGCCCAGTGATGTCCAGTTCATGCAGGACATGATCCCGCACCATCAGCAGGCCTTAGTCATGGCTGAGCTCGCGCCGGCCAGAACCAACTCCCTCGAGATTCTCGAGATCGCCGGTCGAATCGATGCCTCACAAAACGACGAAATCGCCTTCATGACGCAATGGCTCAACCAGCGAGGAGAAGATGCGGTGAGATCGTCAGACACTCATACCCACGAGACCATGCGCGGCATGGCCACGCCGGCGCAAATACAGGAATTGACGGACGCATCGGGTTCGGACTTCGATCGACAGTTCCTGTCGCTGATGATTGCGCATCACGAGGGCGCGATTGAAATGGTCGAGGAACTGATGGATCAGCCGGGCTCGGCCTATGACCCGGTTTTGTTTGAGTTCACCACCGACATCACCAAAGACCAGAGCAAAGAAATCGAGTCGATGCACGAAATTCTGATTGGACTTTCCGATGATCCGAGGGCCCACCTGGCGGCGGGATTCCATGACGCGGGAGAGGCTATCTGGAACCTGCGCAAGGTGGCGGTGCTGACCAAGCCAGCGGGCTTTTATGATCCCGCAAATCCGGCCGAACTACCCCCAGAACGATTTCTTGAGCAAAGCACTGATGCCGAGACCTCGCCTGCGGACCAATCGGACCAGTCGGTGAATACGGACGAAGCGCATCACGGGCATACAGTAAACGGCGATCCGAAGGACGTCCAAACAACTCATACCGCTACGAGCGATGCGCAGGAGGCCCTCTCACCGTCGCATCATGATCAGATCAGCGGGGAATCAGTAGCGACCGAAGAAGAGGAAGATGACAGCAAGTCCGACCCGCGCTCACCCATGTTGAGCTTTTCCAATACCGACATCGCCTTTCGCGAGGACATTATGGTGGCGGGAAGCTATCACGGTTTTAATATTTATCGCCTGAGTGGCGACGGCACGCCCGAGCTACTGGCTTCCGTGGTATGCCCAGGTGGTCAGGGTGATGTATCGATTATCAATAATCTGCTGATTATGTCGGTCGAGGAGACCCGCGGCCGACTCGACTGCGGCCTTGAAGGCGTAACAGAAGACGTTAGCGAGGTGCGCTTTCGCGGCCTTCGCATATTTGATATCAGCGATGTAACCCGACCACGTCAAGTCGGTGCAGTACAAACCTGTCGCGGCTCGCATACGCACTCAGTGGTTTCGGGGCCCGGCCCGGATGGAAAACTGATTGTTTATAACTCTGGCACCTCACGGGTACGGGACGAGGAAGAACTGGCGGGTTGCTTCGATGAATCGCCGGGTGACGACCGCACCGCGCTTTTCCGGATCGATGTGATCGAGATACCCGTCGACCGACCCTCCGAGGCACGCATTATCGACAGTCCAACGGTATTTGCAGACGTCGAGACGGGTGCTTTAGCGGGACTATGGCGGGGTGGTGACCATGGTGATGAGTCTCAAGAAACCAGCCGCACAGACGAGTGTCACGACATCACGGTGTTCCCAAGCCTCAATCTTGCCGCGGGGGCCTGTTCAGGTAATGGCATCCTGTTCGATATCTCTGAACCGCGCTCACCCCAACGGTTGGACGTGGCAACCGATACCGGCTTCGCGTATTGGCACTCCGCCACCTTCAACAACGACGGGACCAAGGTGCTGTTCACTGATGAGTGGGGTGGCGGCTCAAGGCCCCGATGCAGGGCTTACGACCCACTCGATTGGGGTGCCGATGCGATTTACGACATCGTCGACGGGAAACTGGTCTTCCAATCCCACTTTAAAATGCCCGCACCGCAGAGCGAAACCGAAAACTGTGTCGCCCACAATGGCTCTATCGTCCCGGTCCCGGGGCGGGACATTTTTGTGCAGGCCTGGTATCAGGGCGGGCTATCGGTCATCGATTTCACTGACTCCAGAAACCCAATAGAAATCGCCTATTTTGACCGCGGTCCCATTGATGACGAGGATCTTGTCACCGGCGGCTACTGGTCGACCTATTGGTACCAAGGCCGCATCTATGGGACAGAGATCATTCGCGGCATTGATGTCTTTGCGCTGGCGCCCAGCGAGTATCTGTCCGCCAACGAAATTGCCGCAGCAGAGATAGCCAATCAGGGGGGGGTTTTCAATCCGCAGCAACAATACCCCGTCACGTGGCCAGCAGAGCCGGTAATCGCACTGGCTTACCTCGATCAGCTGATTCGCGCACAACCGAAACTCACCGAGACCTCGGCTGACCTGTATGAGACACTGCGGATCGCAGATGATGTGCTCGCTATGGGCGAGACTGATCCCGCCCTGGCAACATCCCTCGACGAGTGGGCTTCAACGGAGGGATTCTCGAGAGCCACTGCGCTGCAAGCATCGCTTCGGGCCATAAGCAGAAAGCTGACTGGTAGAGTGATGGTGCCGCCACCAGCGAAACTCATCAGCAGAGCAACACCTTAGGAGAATCCATGACGGACATCACTACCCCGGTCGAGACCTCAGGCTTTTACGAAGGTCAGAACCGCTGGGTAGCGATATCAGTCAAATTCATCGTCATCGCACTCGTGCTCTGGGCCTCTTTGGCGCCAGACGCAGGCGACATTCTGATGGACATTCAGGCCACCACCATCAGCTACTTTGGCGGCTGGTACATCTACGCCTCGGCCACCTTCATGGCTATGAGCTTGGTGCTGGCCATCATGCCCTGGACCGCGAATATTCGACTGGGCTCCAAGGACAGTGCCCCCGAGTTCAGCCGCTTTGCCTGGTTTTCGATGATGTTTGGCGCAGGTATCGGCGTCGGCATGCTGACCTACTCCACTGCCGAACCGCTGGCACACTTTGCCAACAATCCCGATGTCATTTTGGGTACCACTACGGCGCTGGACGCTGACAACTTGGCGGCCGCCTACAAATGGACGTTGCTCCATTACGGACTCACGCCATGGGGATGTTATGCCATTGTCGGTTTATCACTCGCCTATTTTTCTTACCGGCGAGATATGCCGCTCACGGTCCGATCGCCGTTCACGGCAGTGCTGAGCGCCAATACGGGCCGGCGCGTGGGCGCTGTGGTCGACGCTGCCGCAATCCTCGCCACCATTATCGGCATCGGCGTGACCATCGGTTACGGCGTCAACCAACTCGCCTTCGGCGCTCATAAAATTACCGACTGGTCTTGGCTAATCAGCGACGACAAACCCAGCCTGCTCTCACTGGCGCTCGCTGTAATTTTATTGATCTCAGCGTCCATGCTGTCGGCTTTATCGGGCATCGGCCGCGGCATTCGCTGGTTATCCAATCTTAATATGGTGTTGTCTTGGCTGCTGCTCTCGATTTTTGTTGTATTCGGTGCAACCACTTTTGCAGGAGAAATGTTTGTCTCCGGGCTTGGGGCTTATCTGAGAGAAATCCTCGCCATGTCGCTGACCATATGGAGCGACAGCGATACAAAAACGGCGCAGTCACTCAGCGACTGGCAGTCTGCGTGGTCCGTATTTTACTGGGCCTGGTGGATTGCTTTCACACCATTTGTCGGCTTGTTTTTGGCGCGAGTATCGAGAGGGAGAACCATTCGGGACTATGTGGTGGGCGCTATACTGCTACCGTCGCTCATGTGTTTCATCTGGTTTTGCATTGTCGGTGGCACTGCGCTGGATCTCGAACTCACCGGTGGCGCCAACGGCAGCATCCTCAACGCCGACCTGTCGGCGCAATTATTTGCCACCGTGGATACGTTGTTTTCGGCCAATTGGGTACTACCGGTCGCATCACTGTGTGTGGTGCTACTCATCACCTACCTGGTCACCTCGGCAGATTCCGCAGTTTTAGTGATCAACACTATTGTCTCTGGTGGGGCGCCGGATGGGGTAAGGGGCCGGCATATTGTATTGTGGAGCATATTGTTGGGCAGTGTGATCATCACGCTGTTGTTTGCGGGGGGAATGGATGCACTGCGCTCGGTAATGATTATCGGTGCTCTGCCATTTTCAGTGGTGATGCTATTCATGTTGGGGGCGCTGCTCTACGCCATCTGGGCTGACCATCTTAAGCAATGACTTTGCGTTCTGCGCCGCGCGATCAAAGCCAAAGGCGGGCAGAGTCAATGCCCTGCATTAACCCGTATTTCGCATACCCGCCGCGATGCCCGCCATGGTCACCATAAGCGCCTGTTGAATGAGGGGATTGGCCTCGCGGCGCGCGCGCCTGAGCAGCTCTGCCTGCAGCAAGTTGAGCGGCGCGGTGTAAATATTCCTGAGCCCGATTGACTGCTGCGCCCAGGAATCGTGGTCCAACAATCCGGGTGAATCCATGATGCTGAGTAAGGTAGCGATATCGCGCTGCAATTGACCCCGTAAGCGCTCGCCAACCGGTGCCAGTTCAGCGTCTACCAGTAACGCAGCGTAGTGTGCGGAGATAGAGTGATCTGACTTGGCAAACACCATTTCCAGCATCGACAACCTTGCTTGAAAGAACGGCCACGCCTGCAACATCTCCTGCAGCAAATCATGCTGTCCCTCATCAAGCGCCATCTGGAGTGCCTCACCCGCACCCAACCATGCTGGCAACATCAAACGATTTTGCATCCAAGCGAAAATCCAGGGGATAGCCCGCAGGCTCTCAATACCGCCACCTGTCTGGCGGCGCGCCGGGCGGGAACCCAGGGGCAAATTTGCCAGTTCCTGCTCGGGAGTCGCTTGCCTGAAAAAGGCCACGAATTGGGAGTCGTCACGAACCCATTGACGATAGATATCGCATGATGTTGAAGCTAAAGAATCCATCAGCGCCCTCCATTCCGCCGTCGGCTGCGGTGGCGGCATCAGATTCGCCTGTAATATCGCGCTGGCATATTGTCCCAGCGTATTGACGGCGAGCGGCGTCATACCCAGTTTGGTACGGATCATTTCGCCTTGCTCAGTCACCCGGAGACCTTGTGCCAGAGAACCGGGGGGCTGTGACAATAGCGCCTGATGCGCCGGCGCTCCACCACGGCCGATAGTACCGCCGCGTCCATGGAATAAAGTCAGGCGCACGTCGTGCCGCGCACAGGTGTGCAGCAACGCTTCCTGCGCGCTGTATTGCGCCCACCCCGCCGCCAACATGCCGGCATCCTTAGCACTATCGGAATAACCAATCATCACCATTA
>JAYNYK010000041.1:0-24373 GCA_038102985.1 Halieaceae bacterium | reverse complement strand
TCATCACCTGGATTGCGCTGGGGGCATGTGTGGCGGCGCTGGTAGCTACCGTCGTCACTAAGCCGGTGGAGCCCGGGCAACTTGCGCTATTTGTGAAAACAATCCGGCCGAATGGATTCTGGGGTAGCTTTTCCAGCGGTTCACCAGGGGGGCGATCGCTTAATGATCTGCTCTTGAGTTGCCTGATCAGTGTCGTGTCGATTTATGCAGGACTTTTTGGCATTGGTTTTCTGCTTCGACTGGAACCGATGAAAGGTTTGCCGCTTGTCGCTGTCTCAATCGCGACCCTGATTATTCTCATTAGACGTATGGACGCGATTGATTTGGTCACAACAGATGTCGAGGTGACCAAGTGAGGGCGGACTATTGTCAAAAGCTTCTCTCGCTGGTTACACGTTGCAACACCCGATTGGTGCGGGAATGTTCGAGATGAGATATGGAGTGGATGTGGGCGGAACAAAGATAGAGCTATCGATCTTCGATAGCGAGTATCGCTGCGCCTTCACGAAGCGCATTAACACCCCTACAAACGATTACCAGACTTTTCTATCGGCAATCCAGCGCCTCGTCTTCGACGCTGAGTCGGAATGGGGCATCGCCGCATCCATCGGTGTGGGTTTGCCCTGTCTTTTTGAGAGTGCAGGCTCGGCCCTTTCTGCCAGCATACCAGCGATCAATCGAAAGCCCGTTCGTACAGATCTAGCGCAGGCACTAGGTAGGCCAGTCGTTTTTGAAAATGACGTCAACGCCTTCGTTTATTCCGAAGCGAGCGGCGGTGCTGGAAAGGGTTTTTCCAAAGTGCTCGGCGTGGTCTTGGGAACAGGTGTGGGCGGTGGGTTATGTATCGATGGCAACATTTATAGCTCGAAACAAGGCGTGGCATTAGAGTTCGGACATGTCCCAATGCCGACTGCACTGTTGGCTCGTTATCAAATGGCTTCGAGAGAGTGCGGTTGTGGTGCAACCGGGTGTTACAACGAGTACCTCTCTGGACGGGGTTTGTCCTGGATGGCAGCCCACTTCGGTTCAGGTAACCTGGCAGCCGAGACAGTTATCGAGCAACTCGATACAGAGCCCGCGGCCCAAAAGGCCTTTGCTGCATATGTGGACTGTTTGGGCGCATTCCTTGCTCAACTCATGCTCCTCTATGACCCCGACGTCATTGTATTAGGCGGAGGAATGTCGAAAGTGAAGCGCCTTTACGACGACTGTCGGCAAGCAACCGCACCTCACTTAATGTCAGGTGTGCAACTCGCGCCCGTGCTACCTGCTGTGTTTGGGGACGCCAGTGGTGTTCGCGGTGCGGCAATGCTGGGTGCCCATCAGGTCGAGTTAGCCAGATGATTTCGGCGCTGATTGACGCGGAGATTTTTGACGGTAATCGACAGCTGTCTCACTACGCGCTGATCATAGATGGTCCAACTATCCGCGATTTAGCGCCTGCTGCTCATTTGCCAGACGATATCGAGCAAGTAATTAGCTTGAAAGATCACTCAATCGTACCGGGGTACATCGATCTTCAGATCAATGGGGGGGGCGGAGTGTTGTTCAACGACGCACCGACCGTTGATTCGATCAGGACAATGGGTAATGCCCATGCTCGTTTTGGCACCACGGGGTACCTACCTACACTGGTAACAGACAGTTTTGAGGTCATGGCCGCTGCAATGACCTCGGTGAAAGAGGCCATGACCAGCAATATTCCCGGCGTCTTGGGGATACATCTAGAGGGCCCATTCTTGAATCCAGCCAAGCGCGGAATACATGACGCGAGCAAAATGTACCGATTGGATGATGAAGCGGTTGAGATGGTTTTATCACTCTCTCAGGGCGTGACGCTGCTGACTTTAGCGCCAGAGATGACTACGCCAGAGATGATTGAGCGACTGTCTAAAGCGGGAGTTATTGTCTCAATTGGACACACCGAGGCGACTTATGAGCAGGTGCAGGACGCGTTGGCGGCTGGTGCGACAGGTTTTACCCATCTTTACAATGCAATGACACCCGTTCATAGCCGCGAGCCGGGCGTTGTCGGTGCGGCGCTGGAGCACGACGAAAGCTGGTTCGGCATTATCGCTGACGGACATCATGTCCATCCTGCGACGTTTAATCTGGCCGTCAGAACGAAAAAATGCGGAGGCGCGGTGCTTGTTACTGACGCAATGCCCTCGGTTGGTTCAAATTGTAAAGCGTTTAAGCTCCACGAAGAGGAGATTGAAGTGGTCGATGGCCGTTGCATCACAACTAATGGAGTGTTGGCGGGCTCCGATCTGAATATGGCCACAGCAGTGCGCAATGCGGCCAGATTCTCCCCCATAGGCTGGCAAGAAGCTGTTCGTATGGCGTCCCGCTACCCCGCAAAGGCCTTGGGCTTATCAGCCAGTTTGGGCGATCTGTTGCCTGGCAAGCAGGCGAGCTTTGTGGTTCTTGACGCGGGCTTAGCAGTGATACAGACGTGGATTGCAGGGCAATGCGTTTACAACGCTCAGTCCGGTGAGTGAGGCAGGTTAGGTCATATGGAAGTGTTGATTGTCGAAAATGCCGCCGCTGCCGCTACGTTGGGTGCGGGGCGTGTGGCAGAGCTGTTGGCGATCAAACCCAGCGCGGTTTTGGGTCTGGCCACAGGAAGCACGCCCATCGCCGTATATCAGGAGCTGGTGGCACGTTATCGCCGGAGAGAAATCTCTTTCGCAAGCGTCGTCACGTTTAATCTCGATGAATACGTTGGCTTGACCAGCGGAAGTCCTCAAAGCTATCGATCGTTTATGGACCGAGAGCTCTTTGATCACGTGGATATCCGTTCTGAGAACACGCACTTTCCTGCTTGTAATCCGGGAGATAATCCCAGGCTGGTGGGTTCTGACTATGAATCCAAAATTATTGATGCTGGAGGGATCGATCTGCAGATTCTGGGCATCGGGCGCAATGGGCACATTGGCTTCAATGAGCCGGGCTCAAGTTTGTCGTCGAGAACTAGGATTAAGACATTGACTGAGTCGACCGTGCACGACAACAGCAGGTTGTTTCCCGAGGGAAATTTTCAACCCCATCTCGCAATGACTATGGGGATTGCCACGATTCTGGAGGCTAGGCGCACCCTTTTGTTCGCCACGGGCGAGCATAAAGCGATCGCTGTTCGTGATGCGATAGAAGGCCCCGTGTCTGCCAGATGTCAGGCCTCTTCGCTGCAACTGCATGAGCGGGCGAGCTTCGTCTTGGATGAGGCCGCGGCGTCCCTGCTCGAATATAAAGACTACTATCAATGGGCGAGCGCCGAGAACGAGCCGCTGATGCGCGAGTTTGGCCATTTTTACGAGCTTCAGGGGCAATGAGTGCTCGCGTGCATCATGCTATTCAGATCTAATTTTGATAACGCTACTTATCTCCAAATAACGCCACCAGCCTATTGCCCTTGGTATCGATGCCCGCTCGGATCATGTTCGGTGTATTGAAGCTAAACACAATCTCACCCGCTGGATTCATCGCGATGACGCCTCCCAATGCTCCCGCTTGCACTAACTCGTCCAGCACAACCGCGTTCGCCGCCTCTGCCAGCGAGGCGCCTCCGTAACGAACGCGCGCACAGATATCGTGCGCGACGGCATATCGAATAAAAAATTCGCCGTGACCTGTGGCCGACACGGCACAGCTCCTGTCATCGGCGTAGGTGCCTGCACCTATCACAGGCGAATCTCCGATCCGCCCCCAGCGCTTTCCCGTCATTCCACCTGTGGAGGTGCCAGCGGACAGATGGCCTTGCGCGTCGAGTACTACCACGCCGACGGTCCCAAACTTATGGGCTGAATCAGGTGGCGCGCTTGCTGAGCTATCCTTCCGAAAGTCCTCGAGCGCCTCACGGCTGGTGTCAGTCTCGAAATAGCGGGGCTCGACGACCTCAAATCCTTGCTCAGTTGCAAACTCCTCAGCGCCCTCTCGAGAGAGCAGCACGTGGGGAGAGGACTCCATGACGCTCCGCGCCAGCGCGATAGGGGATCGAACGGTGGTCACGCCCGCCACCGCGCCGGCTTCTAGAGTGCCACCGTGCATGATGGAGGCGTCTAGTTCATGATTGCCCTCCCACGTGAGTACCGCTCCGCGACCTGCATTAAACAGCGGAGAGTCTTCCATTTTTTGAATAATATTGACGACCACATCGAGGCCTGGATGGCCTTCGGTCAATTGCTTATGCCCGTCTGAGACCAGTTCCCCGAGAAAGCGCCGGTACTGTGACGCTTTGTCGGGATCCATTTTTACTCGTTCGAGCGTTCCGGCACCTCCGTGAATGGCGATGGCCACTTCTTGGTCTTCGGCATTGGCAACGCCGGTAACCAGCACGAGCAAAATAAACCAAACCAACGCCATAACCCCGCTCCCGAATTTTTGGTTCTCATACCTTTGCAACCTAGGATAAGCTACTTCCTACATATCACCGCACCTTCACCGGAGAAAATATATGCCATTGCGAGCTGGCGCTATTGTGATTTGCGCATTAGCGATGTCGATTACTTCAGGTTGCGCTAAAGAAAAATCGGGTGATGCGACTCACTCGACAACTGCCCCCTCGGGCGCGCCAATCATTGGATTCGATCCAGCCGAGCTCGATGATGCTGTTCATCCGGGCGACGATTTTTTTGCTTATGTGAATGGTAAGTGGATTGCCGAGAACGAGATTCCCGCTGACAGGAGCCGCTATGGTGCCTTCGATATTTTGAGGGACAAGAGCGACGAGGATGTGAAGGCGATTATTGAAGAGGCGTCTGCGACAGAAAGCGAAGATGGGAGCGACCAACAGCGCGTGGGCGATCTGTATTTGTCCTTTCAGGACTTTGCGGCCCGCGATGCACGAGGCATCGGCCCCCTTGAGCCTTACTTGGCGCAAATAGACGCCATTGACTCCAAAGACGATGTCTTCGCATTTTTTGGTATCGCAGCGCGATTGGGTTTTAACGCGCCCATAGGGATGTTTGCCTACGCCGATGCCAAAAACCCCGGGATTAACACCATGTACTTGAGTCAGGGCGGTATCGGGCTGCCCGAGCGGGAGTATTACTTTAAGGACGACGCAAAAAGTGAGGTGCTCAGACAGCAATACAAGCAGTTGATTGCCGATGCTCACGAACTCGCCAAGCTGGCGGTTGACGATGCGTCGGTCGCGGTGATCTACGGTCTGGAGGAGACTATTGCCCGGGCACACATGACCAAGGAGGCGACCCGCAACTTCGCCAACAACTACACGAAATTTGAGCAGGATAGTTTAACCAGCTTGATCCCTGACGTGGCTTGGGACCAGTTTCTGGCTGCTTTCGGGCTCGCTGAGCCTGGGTATTTGGTATCGGTTACCACGCCCTTCTTTGAGCAGTTGAGCCCAATTCTCAACGAGACAAGCCTTGGCGATTGGAAGCTATATCTGCGTTGGCAGGTGCTCAATTCGCAGGCGTCGAGGTTGACCCGCGCGTTAGATGATCGGAACTTCGCCTTTTACGGCACAGCACTGCGCGGTAACGAGGAGCAGCGACCGGATTGGAAGCGCGCGGTAGGTGTGGTCGATGCGGGCTTGGGAGAACTTGTAGGCAAGGTGTATGTGGAAAAGCACTTTCCGCCCGAGGCAAAAGCGCGGATGGATGTTTTAGTCGCCAATCTCGTAGCGGCCTATCAAGACAGTGTCAAAGCGTTGGATTGGATGTCTGACGAGACCAAAGCAGAGGCACTCGATAAGCTATCCAAATTCGAGCCCAAGATTGGTTACCCGGCAAGTTTTAGAGCGTACGAGGGTGTGACGATCGCCAACAACGACTATTTCGGTAATTTGATGCGTATCCGAGAGGCTGATGTTGAGCGTGATATCGGTCGCCACGGTGGTCCCGTCGATCGCGACGAGTGGGGCATGAACCCGCAAACGGTCAACGCTTACTACACCCCGGTACTCAATCAAATTGTGTTTCCCGCGGCGATCCTTCAGCCGCCATTTTTTGATTTGGCCGCCGATGAGGCAGTGAACTACGGTGCGATCGGTGCGGTGATCGGCCATGAAATTGGCCATGGCGTCGACGATCAGGGTTCAAAGTTTGACGGGGACGGAAATATCCGTAATTGGTGGACTGATGGCGACCGGGCGGAGTTTGAAGAACGGACAGGCGCCTTGGTGGGCCAATATGACAGCTACTACCCATTCCCGGATCTGCATGTGAATGGTCAGTTCACTTTGGGAGAAAACATCGGCGATCTGGGTGGCATTTCTATCGCTCTAAAAGCTTACCAATCCTCCCTCAATGGACAGGAAGCCCCGGTGATCGATAGCTTCACGGGTGTTCAGCGCGTGTTTATTGGATTTGGCCGCGTTTGGCGATCCAAAATCCGGGACGAGGCATTACGGACGCAGATTGCAACAGACCCGCATTCTCCCGGTGTGTATCGCGCTAACGGTAGCGTGCGAAACGTTCCCGAGTGGTATGACGCGTTTGGGGTGAGTGAGACCAACGCGTTGTATCTGTCGCCCGAGGAGCGTGTCAAGATTTGGTAGCACTTGCGAGCAATCAGATCACGCGGGTCCGCTGGCCGTAACGAGCAGGTGCTTGTTTAGTTTCTAGGTCAGCTGTGGAGCCTGAGTTCCACTCTGCTGCGGCCCCTCGGGCGGTTAACTGCTCGTCGTCAATGCCCTGGCCGGCTGGCGCATTATGCGTCAGCTTATAGCCATTCATCGACGTAATGATGGCGTGGCTACACCGGATACTATCGCCACTGTTAAGTCGTCAAGGTGGCTTTCAGTGGTAAGGCCGGCTCACCCACCTGCACTATCCGCACCCCGATGTTATTGCCAAGATAGAGGTCAGCCAAGGCGTCGGGCATGGTCTCGATGCCCACTGAGATGTCCTCAACCGGATTGAGTAGTCCGCGCCGCACCCAGTCCGCCAGAGTATCGAGACATTCAGGATAGACGTGCTCATAGTCGAATACGAAAAAGCCCTCCATCTTGGCGTCTTGTCGCCCTAGATTCTGCACGTTACCGAATCGGTGTTTGTCTGCCGGCTGCAACAGGTATTCGGAAATCGATCCACAGATCACGACCCTGGCTCTGCGACGCAAACGCCCCAAAACCTCATCGAGTAGTGGTCCCCCGACGTTATCAAAGTAGAGATCAATACCCTCTGGGAAGGCCTCATCCAGAGCCGACGCCATATCCTGGGCTTTGTAGTCGATCGCTCGATCGTAGGCCATTTCAGTTTTCAGCCGATGACATTTTTGCGAACCACCTGCTATGCCGGTCACCTCTGTCGCACCGAGGGCTTTGGCGATTTCAGCCACATGACTGCCGACACCGCCCGCCGCACCTGAGACGAGAATGCGATCATCGGCTTTGACCAGGCCGATATCGCGTATCCCCACCAAGGCGGTAATGCCCGATAACGATACCGCGCCGATGCCATGGGAGAGTGGCAAGTCGGTGGGCAGCAAGAAGGGGGCTGGCCGGTGCAACGGATCAATCAATGCGTATTCCTGCCAGCCTAATCTAGCCTGAACCATGGCCCCGACCGGCAGGCTCTCGCAATCACTTTCCACCACCTGAGCGACACCGCGCCCCGTCATGACGGAGCCGAGTGCCAGCGGTGATTCAAAATCCGTTTCATTGCGCATGTAGCGCAGCATGACCGGCGCCACGCCAAGGTAGAGGGTTTTGACAACGGCTTTTCCCGGCTCCAGTTCTGGGATAGTCACCTCGATAAGCTCGAAATGAGAGCGATCAGGTATCCCGTCTGGACGCGCTGCGAGGCGCCACTGTTTTTGCATCAGATATCCCTCTGTGTACTTTCATTACGGTGAGCCAACCACCAGCACAGAACAAACCTGACGCCTGTTTTACCGAAACTCGCGATGATCAGTTCCGGGCCGGTTTCAGAGCGCATGACGCACAACCATGAAAACAGTCCGGCCATGATGACACGCAACGCCTCGCGAGCCCCGTCGCACCGATCCCTCGCGGTATCTTTAGGCTCTGCATCGTCATGGTCGCCTCACATCGTCGGGGTGTCGACCTTGCCCGAGATCATGAAGCAACTGGCCAGCAGCCATTTGAGGTTAATGCCAATGCGATTCGCCTCGGGTGGGGTAAACGCGTAGCCATGCTCTTTAGTGCTGCCGTCATCGAGTTTCTCTATGACATAGATTACCAGTGAGTCGCGGGTAAAGTAGCCGTCGTAATTGTTAATGGGCCAGTCAACATTGAAAAGCCGTAGACCTAGATTCCTGCCATCTTTATCGACGAACCAGGTTTCGGCGCCCTGATCGTGCAAGCTGAGGTTGTCATAACGCGTGTAGGGGATGTCACGCCCGCCACCTACTCCGGGGATATCGGCATAACAGGTGAATTGCCTCGCTCTGTGAAGCTTCACGGCAGACCCTGAACTGTCGCGAGGCGTCCACCAGAGCTGTTGTTTAGCGAGCGCCAGCGCTACAGGACTGTCGCTACCTTCTTCGCAGTCTGCGTCACCCTCTGCGCTGAATTGTGCGGCGTCTCGGGTCCACCAAATGGGGCAGAGTCGTGTGCCGTCGGCATCGCTGATGTCCATCCGTACCGCTTGTCTTGGATCAACGTCGGCGAGCGACCATCGCTGGCGCGAAATCACAGTACCATCCGGTGCGCGCAAGGTGACATCAAACCCAGTGTCTGCGGTCTTGATCAAAAGGTTGTGACGAGACTGTGGGCTGTCAATTTTGCGACGACCATCGAAGTAGGCCTGATTGGCGTTGCTGAAGAACCCGGGGAGCATGACTTCGATGACCTGACGATCGCGGCTCCAGGGAGTGGAGTCTTGCCCCTGGGCAAGGGTGTGCCCCGCATAGGCCAGTATAAGGAGCCCAATGAGGGTAAATGTCTTGCTGCTGATGGTGCTGAGAGGGAATTGTCCAGTCATCGTGCTTGCCTCCGCGTCGGTCAGACCCGTAAAGTACTAATGTTATATGTATAAAACAAAGGGCGCGTTATGAGCGATGTACCGGTCCTGATTCGTCGCACCACCATGTTGGTGAACGATATTGAGCCTTCACTTCAAATTTATCGCGATATTCTGGGTATGTCGGTGCATTACGATGAGGAGATCGTGGTCTCGGGAGACGGTCTGCCCGCCGGTGAACCCAATTCCCAAACCCGTCTGGTGATGCTGAAGTGCAAGGACGACTTCATCGGCATGCTGGGTATCCTCCAGTACATTGACCCGCCACTGCCCGAGCCGCCACCGCGGTCGAACCCGAATCGGGTCCGTATCGGTGAGTCGGTTTACGTGCTCCATCACGAAGATGTAAAGGGTGTCTATGAGAAGCTGCAAACCGTGCCCGGTATCGAGATGGTGTGTGAACCTGTTGTTAGCGAGTACCCCAAACCTGATGGCGGCGTCTTTCGTGTGTTGGGTATCAGCTTCTTTGACCCCAGCGGTTATTTTGTCGAGGTGAACCAGTTTGTATGAGTGACGCGGTGCCCGACGCGAAACGACAACAGCAAAGCAGTTTGAGCTATGGCTGGCTGACGGTGGGTCTGCTCACCATTGCCTATATCTTCTCCTTTATCGATCGCTACGTGCTCGGGTTGTTGATCGAGCCCATCAAGGCGGATCTCGGCCTGACCGATACCCAGATCGGTCTGCTCCTTGGGCCTGCTTTCGCGATCTTTTACGCAACGATGGGGCTACCTTTGGGCTGGCTCGCTGATCGCAAAAACCGGGTGAAAATTGTGGCCATTGGCATCGCGGTCTGGTCAATCGCGACCGCAGCGTCGGGGTTGGCGCGCAACTTCACACATCTCTTTATCGCTCGAATGAGTATCGGTGTGGGGGAGGCCACGCTGAGCCCTTGCGCCATGTCCATCATCTCTGACAGCTTCCCGCCTGAGAGGCGCTCTCGACCGATTGCGGTCTACACCATGGCGCTCTCGGTAGGGGCAGGCTTTGCCTCACTGCTGGGGGCCGGAGTGCTGACCTGGGCGAAATCCGGGGGCTCCATTACGCTCCCCGCTATCGGTGAGCTGGCACCTTGGCAGGCCACCTTCTTCATTGTGGGGCTGCCCGGTCTCATCCTGTCAGTGCTGTTCTTTTTATTGCGCGAACCACCGCGCTCGGGTGGGCGACTGGCGACCGGGGGTAGCCTGCCTGACATGCTCCGACACGTATTGGCGCGCTGGAGAATGTATGGCAGCTTCGTGAGTGTTTTTTGCTTCATGACCATTGTCGTTTACAGTCAGGGTTGGGGCGCTGCGCTGTTTGAGCGCACCTGGGGCTGGGAGACCAGCTACTACGCTTCCATTAATGGCGTGCTGCTGATTATCTGCGGCCCGGCGGCGGTCTTGTCAGCGGGCTGGTTGTGCGATCACTGGATTGCTCAGGGTAAACGCGACGCGGCGCTAAAGATTGCACTCTTTGGCGTGCTGGTGACGTTACTGACCGGGGCGCTGTTTCCCCTGATGCCCTCTGCGCCCTTGGCTATGGGTGTTTTTGCACTAAACAACATGGGCATTGGTATGACCTCGGCAATGGGTGTCACGGCACTGCTTAGGATCGCGCCGGGGCCCATCAAGGCTCAAACGGTCGCGCTCTACTACATGTGTATCAGTATGGCCGGACTTTTCCTCGGCCCCACAGCGGTGGCGCTCCTCAACGATTACGTCTTTGGCGTGGAGGGCATTCGCTATTCCATGGCGGTGATCCCGGTCATTTTTGGCGTGCCCGTGTTGCTAGGGCTACGTGGCATTCTGGGTTCCTACAATCAGGGTATGACGGAACACGAGGGGCTGACTTGAATGGCTGCACCGCGACGAGACTATCTGGATAACACGCCCGGGCAACTGCACGTATGGCAATGGCAGGGGGGCCAGGGTGCTTTGCCGCCCATCGTGTGCTTGCCACCGGTGCCTTATGGCGGCCGGTTTTTCGATAGCTTTGCGCAGGCTTATGGCGGTCCGGTATGGAGTGCAGACTTGCCCGGGTACGGCCTTTCCGATGCGCTGGCGGATCCGCCCACCGTCGCTGGTTATACCGATGCCATGGCGCCGCTCCTGAATGCGCCGGGCCAACCTGTTTGGCTGGCCGGATTCCACTCGGGTGCGCTGGTGGCGATGGAGATGGCCAATCACTACCGGGAGCAGGTCAATGGTCTGGTTCTGGTGGACGTGCCGGTTTTTTCGGGCCCGGAAATGGCGGACTTGCGGGCGTCATTGACCCAGCCCCCGACATATCTTGAGCAAGAGGATCCACTGAACGGTCTCTTTAAGTCCATGGTGGCGGATCGCCTCGACAAGGTCGCCTACCCGAGGGCGCTCGATTTGTTCTTTGATTTTGTGGGTGCGGGTGAGGCGAGAAATGCGGGCTACCACGCCGCAGCCAATTTCGAAGCGGAACCTGTAGCGACTCAGGTCGCGCAACCCGCGTTGGTGATTGCCACCCACTCCAGTTTGCGCGAGGGCACGTTGCAGGTGGCCCAGTGGCTGCCACGCGCAACGCTGGTCGAACGAGAAGACATCACCATGCCGGCGTTTGAGCTGGGCGCCGAGCGCATCGCCTCGCTGGCGCAAGATTTTGTGGCGTAGGTGTTCAACTCCGAGCAGCGCGAGGCGCGTCTGAGTGGCGTTGTGTCCCTAACTATCCGCCATCAGAGATTTGGCGGACTTGTAGTCAGCCTTGCCATTGGGCGCTCTGGGGACGACAGGCACGACCAGCAGGTCCTTCGGTAACTTGTAACTCGCCAGCAGTTTGCGCGTGGCTTCTAGAATCTCTTCTGCTGCCGCGGTGCCGTCTTTTTCGAGCGAGACCACGCCGGCTACGCGGGTGCCAAAGCGCTCGTCGTCAAGTCCAAAGACCAGGGCATCGGCCACATCAGGGTGCAGTTTCAATGCCTCTTCAACTTCCTCAGGGAATACCTTCTCGCCCCCAGTGTTGATGCAGTTTGATCCTCTGCCAAGCAGATTGATGGTGCCGTCTGCCTCTACCGTCGCCATATCCCCGATGAAGGCATAGCGTTTGCCATCGACTTCCTTGAATGTTTTGGCAGATTTTTCGGGATCCTTGTAGTACCCCAGGGGCACCATGCCCCCCTGGGCGACCATCCCTACTTCACCAGAACCCGGTGTCACCTCCCGGCTGCCATCGGGCAACAACACCTTCGCCACAGGCAGCAATGTGAACTTGGCGGTTTCGCTGGCCGGGGTGTCCTTGGTCATGATCGATTGGCCCATGCCGCCCTCGGTAGAGCCGAGGATATCTGCGATGGCCAATTCGGGCACATGATCGATGAGACCGCGTTTCACCTCGGTAGTGAACATGGCGCCCGATGAGATCATCAACTTCAAGCTGGATGTGTCCCAGCGATCGGGTTCTGTTTCGAGCGCTCGTAACAGCGGCTTGGCAAAAGCGTCTCCCACAATAATGATTTGCGAGATGTGATCGCGCTCTACCGTGCTCCAGACCTCCTCGGGCTTGAATCCCCTATTTTCTAACAGTACCGATGTGCCACCCAGCATGTGCGGGAACATGAGGCCCAGCCAGCAGCCGGTGCCGTGCATCAACGGTGGGCCTGACATCGCGACTACGCCGTTATTAGTATCGATCATCTGCTTTGCCATGGGTCCGAACTGATCCGCATGCTCAAAGGGAGGGAGTCCAATCATGGGCGGGAATCCGCGCATAAAGAATTCGGTGAAGCCGTCCAACGGATACATCACACCCTTTGGCATGCCGGTAGTGCCGCCGGTGTAGAGCATGTAGATCTCGTCGCCCCGGGGCTGGGTCTTTGCGGTACCAGAGGCTTGGGCAAGAAAGGCGTCATAGGGGATGCCGGTGGCGGGCCCCATCGAGCCATCCTCGGCGGGGCCGTCGTCGACGCAGATGATGGCTTTGAGCATGGGCAGCCGATCGCAGACACGCGCTACCCGGTCGCCGAGCGAACTGTGAAAGACCAGCGCTTCGACATCGGCGTTTTCCAGCAGGTAATGGAGCTCGTCATCGAGGTAGCGGTAGTTGACGTTGATCGGTACGCCGCTGATTTTCATGGCAGCGAAATTGGTCTCGGCGTACTCCGGTGAGTTGTACAGATACATGCCCACTTTGGAGTCGTGGCTCAGGCCCACATCTATCAAACCCTGTGCGAGGCGCGCGGCGCGGTCCTCGTAGTCACGCCAGGATATGTGGCGTTCGCCCTGTATGAGTGCGATGTGGTCCGGTACCGCATCGGCTACTGATTCCCAAATCAGTGAAAAGTGTGACTGCATGCAAATCGCCTCGTGCTGGTCTCTGCGCGCTCCGTTGGTTTAGCTATTGATTGGGGTGAAAAGGGCAGGTGTCCTCTTTTTCGACTAGATCATAGGCGAACATAAACTTGGCTACTCCTGCCAGAATGCCGCCCACCAACCCCAGCTCCAGAATTTCAGCGTCGCTAAAGTGCTTGGCAAGCTCCCCGTGCAGCGCCGGATTTAGTGTGCCCTCGGGCTGGGTGAGTGCGAGCTGTTGTCCCAGTGCGAGCACCGCCTTCTCGGCATCGGTGAAAGGGCCGTTCTCCGGGTCGTCAAACGCGTCAATCTGTTCATCAGTGAGCCCAGCTACCAGTGCGTCGCGGCGATTGCCTTGATTACAGAAGCGGCAACCGTGCAGGGTGGAGAGCCTGAGTCTCAAGAGCTCTTTATAGGGCTGCGCGACGGTGCCCCCGCGAAAGATCTCTCCGTAGAAAGAGCTCACATACCAGCGATAAAGATCAGGATGATTGGCGAATACCTCAAAGAACGTGGCATCACCGCGGAGCGCCATCGAGGTCTCCCACGCCGCGGCGATGTCCTCCGGCATGTCAGCCGCTTCTATTTGTTTGAGAAGGGGTTGCGGTTTCATCCCTCGACTAGACCATGGCTTTCAACTGTTCGTCGCGATAGCGACCCAGTAATAGAAGCGCCAGCGAACAGATAATAAAGCCCCACATGGAGTAGGTAAGTGCAAGGTCATAGGAGCCCGTTTTGCTGAAGACCGCGCCGAACGCCGCGGGGCCAAAGCCCGCTCCCAAACCAAAAAGCGCATAGAGCGCCCCATAAATCCGCGAGTAGCTGCGCACCCCAAAGTAGCGCGAGACCAGATAGGCAAGTAGGTCATATTCGACGCCCGCCGCAACACCGAGCAAGACAATGGCGATGACCATTTGGCTATACGTTGGATCCGCGCCGGCAAACATCAGCATGGAAATTGCGGGCAGGATCATCAGCACGCAGGCTATGGCCGGTGCCCAGATGAAGTCCAGTAGATAGCCTGCGACGAGCCGCCCGGCGTAAACCGAGTAACCCAGAAAGCTCGCCAATAACACCGCGTCAGCACGCTCAAAGCCCTTGGCGCCCATCATGGTTTCCAGATTGGGGATGGGTCCGCCGATGGCGAAGGAGAGTGGTAGAAAGATAGCGCCCAACAGCCATAGGCGCCAATCTCGAAGCGCTTGTGCAAAAGTGAATCCGTACTGCTGAATCGTATTACCGGTCTCAAGGCTGAGTCTGGCGAGACCTTCGGCCCGCTTCGCCACCTTCGGATCGTCCACGTCGTGGAAGGCAAAGAGGGCGATAGGCAAGGCAACGATCAAAGGCAAAAAGCCGATGCCCACGTAGGCCATGCGCCAGCCGACGCTGTTGATGAGTTCTTCAGCGATGAGTTTGGCCAGTGCGCCACCTATGCCCGTTCCTACCAGGGCGATGCCCAGAGCGAGACCTCGTTTTTCGTGGAACCAACGTGAGATGGCCTTGGTGAAAGTAATGGGGAGGGTGCCCGCGCTGAGCACGGAGAGGAGTCCCCAGAGAAACAAGTAAAGCGTGTGCGAGCCATTATTGAGAGAGAAGAGCATCATGCCGATCGCGAAAGTGACCATGGAAATGATGGCGACTTTGCGCACGCCGTAACGGTCCGAGAGGTATCCAGCCATGGGGGCGCTGATGACGGTGACGACGCAAAACGGTACCAGCCCAAACATGATCTGGTCGATGCCCCACCCGAACTCTTCTGCGAGGGGCTGAGCGAAAACGCCAATGGTGTAGAAAGGCAGGGGAGACATCCCGAGCGAGATGCCAAACGTAGAGGCCAACACCACGGGCCAGCCGTAACGGAACTCGCGAAACTGCGATAAATCAAATGCCATTATGTATTATCACGCCGTTCTTATTGTGCGACCGATGTTCGGTCTTTCACTGGCATCATACCGGTGAATCGGCGCGTTGCCAGCATCCCGGAGCGACACGGGTCTCACGCGGTGTTTCAGGATAAGTGCTTAGCGACCTGGCGTGATATCGCGATCTCGCCCTGGTCGAAGTAAGCATCATGGTTCTCCTCGATGCTATCGAGATCGTACACATAATTGACCATCAGGCCTGCCGATTGATGCAAGCCTTTTTCACTGAGGTCCGCGGCCCAGTGAATGGCGTGTAGGCTGGCGCCGTTGCCCAAATGGAAGCGGGCAACGGGATCAAGTGCTTGATTGCCGCGCCCCCGCGCGTTCACCAGATATTGGGCGCAAAGCGCTAGCAGCTGCTGTTGTTTGGCGTGAGCCACTTCTGCGCCCTCAACGCGAGCGGTAGATCGTATTTCGTGAAGATCGATGTCTAATGGTTCTTGCTGTTTAACCAGCCACTGGCAGAATCCCGGGATCGGTGAAAGGGTGACATACCGCGTGGCTTTTGGATGCCGTTTTCCTACTTCTTCTACGACTTGCTTGATTAGGAAATTGCCGAAAGAGACGCCAGCTAGGCCAGGGTGACAATTACTGATGGAGTAAAAGACCACGGTGTCGAGATCACTTTCTTTGGCGGGCTCTCGGGTTTTATCAATTAATGGTGCGATGGCACTGGGGATCCCCGCAGTGAGGGCCACCTCGACAAAAACCAGCGGGTCATCAGGCAGGGCGGGGTGAAAGAAGGCGAAGCACATCCGATTCTCTCGGAGCCTGGAGCGCAAATCCCCCCAGCCCTGGATTTCATGAACGGATTCGTACTGGATTATCCGCTCCAGTACCGCCGCGGGTGAATTCCAGTCGATGAGTCTCAACTCCAGAAAGCCGCGGTTAAACCATGAAACAAACAGTTGCTTGAGGTCAGAATCCACGGGTGCGAGATGGGGATGTTGTGGAAGCCATTGCAGCAGTGAACCGCGCATCTCTACCAGCACGGCGGTGGCGCCAGGGGCCATATTCATGCGGCGAAATAACTTTACGCGGGGGGCTTCGATCAGTTTGGTCAGGGTTGATAGATGGGTCGCCGTGGGCTGTGCCTTGTAATGTTCGGCAGCGCGAATAATGTCGTCTGGGACGACTGCAAAATCATGTGCCAGTGATTCGAAGAAGAGTCGCTGATTGGCGGCATCGAGGGCCTGATAATCCGCCATCACCTCGCAAGCCAGTGCTAACCCGGAAGCTTCACCCCGGTGATGCAGGAGTTGTCTGCATTTGGCAAGTAGGTCTCCCGAGGCGGCCTCGGCAGCGATTTGGCGCCTGCGCGCAAGAATATCTTTACCCACATTGATAACGCTGCTGAGCAAACCCGCGAGTCCAGTGGCAGATTGCCGTTTTGCATCAATCGGAGGTTGTGCGTCTGCGGACATGTTTGGCGTTACCTTGGCCTTCTTTGCTTACTATAGCCAATGCAGGGGGCGCGCTCATTAATTAATCACGGGCGCCACGTCAACACGCGTTGAGGGCGATGCGGTGCCGTGGCAAAGGAACGCCTTCGCACTGCAGCGGCGCGCCCGCCCACGGGGTGCCGCGACCCCCGCTCTGGGCATCAAAATAGCGCTGACGGGCTACAGGCACCGCCACCATGGAGCAACGGGCAGTATATGTAATTTAGTTACCAAAAATCAGTCTAAAATAGAGAATAAAGCCATAATATGTTATTTTGTTACGAAATTATGGCGGCCAAATCCCATGCATCCTGAAGTCATTCAAGTTACTCAAACCATTGCGGATCGCAGCGGTGCATTGCGCGCCGATTATTTGCGGGACATTGAAATAATGGCCGGTCAACCCATCAATCGTAGCCAGCTGAGCTGCGGCAATCTGGCGCATGGGGTGGCGGCCTGCGCGGGTGAGGACAAAACGGTGCTGAAGCTAATGGACAGTGCCAATGTCGGTATTGTTACGGCTTATAACGACATGCTCTCTGCTCATGCGCCCTATGTAGATTACCCGCAAAAGATAAAAGCCCATCTCAAAGCTCTTGGCTGCACGGCCCAGGTGGCAGGGGGAGTTCCCGCTATGTGTGATGGTGTTACCCAGGGGCAACCCGGCATGGAGCTCAGTTTGTTTTCTCGCGACGTGATCGCGCAGGCGACGGCTGTCTCGCTATCTCACCAAATGTTCGATGCGGTTTTGATGCTGGGCATTTGCGACAAGATTGTCCCGGGTCTGGTGATGGGTGCACTGCAATTTGGCCACCTGCCGACGCTCTTCGTGCCTGCAGGGCCAATGACCACCGGGCTTTCCAACAAAGAGAAAGTGCGCATTAGACAACTTTTTGCCGAGGGCAAGGTCGATCGAGCGGCGTTACTGGATGCTGAGATGGCCTCGTACCATGGTCAAGGCACCTGCACGTTTTATGGGACTGCTAACTCCAACCAGTTGGTGTTGGAGGCAATGGGGTTGCAGTTGCCCGGCAGCGCGTTTGTAAATCCCGATACGCCATTGCGGGAGGCCCTGACCCGCGCCGCAGCAGAGCACGTTGCGAAGATAGCGCGCACCAGCCGGCAACCGCTGCCGCTTGCTCATGTCATTGACGAAAAAAGTTTTGTGAATGGCATTGTCGCGCTGCTGGCATCTGGTGGATCCACCAACCTGTGTATTCACCTGATTGCTATGGCGCGGGCTGCGGGCTTGGTGATTAATTGGTCTGATTTTGATCGCTTGTCAAAAGTTACCCCGCTGTTGGCACAGATCTATCCCAACGGAAGCGCCGATATCAATCATTTCCAAGCGGCGGGGGGCACGGGTTTTCTGTTTAGGGAACTGATCAAGGCAGGGCTGATGCATGGCGATGCCAAGGTTTGTTTTGGTGGGCAACTCGGTGAAGCTTGCATTGAGCCTTATCTCGATGGCGAGCAATTGCAGTGGCGTAGCGCGCCTGACACAAGCCTGGATGCCGACGTCATTCGTTCGGCCAATGCGGCATTTTCTGCCGAAGGTGGTATCAAACTGCTGGAGGGGAATTTGGGCAGATGCCTGATCAAGTCCTCAGCGGTTGCCGAGGCCCACGGGTTGGTTACTGCACCTGCTGTCGTCATTTCTCATCAGGATGAGCTTAAGGCGCTCTTCGAGCAAGGCGCGTTGGAAAAAGACTGCGTGATCGTTGCGCGATTTCAGGGCCCCTCCGCCAACGGTATGCCGGAGCTGCATAAGTTGATGCCGATACTGGGCGTGTTGCAGGACAGGGGTCACGCGGTCGCGCTGGTCACAGATGGCCGGTTAAGTGGCGCGTCTGGCAAGGTGCCGGCAGCCATCCACGTCACTCCGGAGGCGGCTAAAGGCGGTGCGATTGGTCTTATCGAGGACGGCGACAGGATTCAGTTGGATGTGGCTAGCGGTGTCCTGAATGTCCTGCTGGATGAGGCCGCTCTGGCTTCTCGAACCTTGCCTGATTGCCCGACCCAACCGGGCACGGTGGGCCGCGGATTATTTGCTGTGAGCCGGACGACCGTGACTGATGCAGAGCAAGGAGGCTGCACCTTATTTGAAGCCGTCAGCGCCGCATCCCCTCTGGTGTCTGCCGAACAGCCCGTTATAGGTGCCGCACTTTATGGCAACTGACAAATATGCTCCCAAGCGGTCTCTGCATTTAGTCGCCGATGTTGGCGGCACCAATGCCCGCTTTGCTTTTACGGAGTCAGGTGATCCGTTGCCGAAACCGATTGCCACTTACGCCGTGACCGAGTTTCCCTCGTTTCAGGATGTGCTGGCGCAATTGCAGCGCGATTGGGCGGAACTGGCTGACCCCGTGAGGCGGTTGAGCCGGGTCTGCTTGGCGGTTGCGGCCATTCCTGAGCTGGAGGAAATCAGTTTTACGAATAATCCCTGGCGTTTCACTCGATCCGGCGTTGCGGCACAGCTTGGGTGCTCTGAAGTGCGTATCGTTAACGATTTCGCGGCAGTGGCCCGCTCACTGACAGCCCTTGGCGCCGAGCATCTTGAGGCAATTGGCGGGGGTAGGTTGGTCGCTGGCGCGCCCAAAGCGGCGATTGGTCCGGGAACGGGCACAGGTGTCGCAACCCTCGCATTTGATGCGCGGGGCAACGTGATCGTGCTACCAGGTGAGGGCGGGCATGTTGATTTTGCGCCCATAACCGATGTCGAAGAAAAAATCCTGAGCCGACTGCGCGCGCAGTATGGCCGAGTCTCGATTGAGCGACTGCTTTGCGGCGCGGGCATCATGAATATCTATCGTTGCCTCGCCGAAATACGGGGTGTGGAGGCGATTTATCTCGATCCTGAGAGCGTGGGTAATGCCGCTCAGGCAGGTAGCGATGCCCTGGCAGGGGAGGCGATGAATACCTTTTTTTCCGTCTTGGGTGCCGCCGCGGGTAACCTCGCCCTGACACTCGGGGCTCGTGGGGGGGTGTACATCGCCGGTGGCATTGCGCCCCAGTACATTGATCTGCTCCGCAAGAGTGATTTTCGTGCGCGCTTTCTCGCCAAAGGGCGGTTTGCCGATTTCAACGGCCAGATCGCGACGTCTGTGGTGATCCATCCCGACCCGGGCTTGCTTGGCGCTGCGCTTTTCTGCGACGAGGAGAATGGCAGTGCAAACTGATCAGTTTCTTTCTCGTTTGTTGTGCCCTGTGATCCCAGTGATCGTGCTGGACCGGGTCGACCATGCAGTTCCATTGGCGGAGGCGCTTTTCAGCGGCGGTGTATCGGCACTCGAGCTCACGCTGCGAACCGATGTCGGGCTCGAAGCCATCGAGGCAATTAAAGCAGCATTCCCGGATCAATTGGTCGGTGCGGGCACGGTTTGTGACAGCGATCAGTTTCGAGCAGCCGTTGAGCGGGGCGCAGATTTTATTGTTTCCCCTGGCGCTACGGACAACTTATTTGCCACTGCGGCACAGTACGCGCTTCCCTTTTTGCCCGGCGCCGTGACGGGTTCAGAAGTGATGCGGGCCTTGGAACATGGGTATCGCACGCTCAAGTTTTTTCCCGCCGAAACCTCGGGTGGTGCCGCCGCGATCAGTGCGCTGGCGGGACCATTTGGCGACGTCAGCTTTATGCCGACGGGTGGCATTACTACCGGTAACTTGGCCACTTATCTCTCGCTGAAGAGCGTTGCCGCGGTGGGCGGCTCGTGGCTGACCCCAAGGGCTTTGTTGAGCGAAGCGCGATGGGAAGCGGTTCATCAACTAGCGACGGAGACGGTTGCCGCGAGCCGCGCTCTGAAAACTGAGGAACATCCGTGAGCAAAATCGACCTGATTATTTTCGGCGCTACTGGCGATCTGTCGGCCCGGAAATTGTTTCCCGCGTTGTTTCATCTTGATGTATCGGGGTTGCTCACCAGCGATCTGCGCATTGCCGCAGTGGCGCGACAGGATCAGGACAGCAGCACATTTCAAAGTGAACTCAGAGCAAAAATGGCGGGTTATATGCGCCAAGAGATCGATGACGACGCGTGGCGAAAGTTCAGTGCTCGCATTGGTTACCTTGCCGCCGATTTTTCCGAGCCGCAAGCATTTGAAGAACTCCGGGGATGGCTGGACGACAGCCGAGTGAGTCTGTTCTATCTTGCGACGCCGCCTTCGTTGTTCGCGCCTATTTGTGCGCAGCTCAGCAGCGATGGATGCCTCACTGGGCCGAGACGTATCGTGCTCGAAAAGCCCATTGGCGAGGACCTCGCTACATCTCACGAAGTGAACGAGACGATCGGTCGCTTCTTTGATGAATCGGATATCTACCGCATTGATCATTATTTAGGAAAGGAGACGGTCCAGAACCTGCTGGTGCTGCGCTTTGCCAACCGATTTATCAATTCTCAGTGGGATCAGAGTTGTATTGATCATGTGCAGATTACGGTAGCGGAAAAAGTCGGTATCGAAGGCCGCTGGACTTATTACGATGGCGTAGGGCAACTGCGGGATATGGTGCAGAACCACCTGATGCAACTTTTGTGTTTGGTTGCCATGGAGCCTCCCAATTCCCTCGAGGCGGAGAGTATCCGTGACGAAAAAGTAAAGATTGTGAAAGCGTTGCGTCCCATGGATGCGGCGACCATCAAGGATCATGTGGTACGTGGCCAGTACAGTCAGGGGGTTATTGGTGGCCAGTCTGTGCCGGGCTATTTGGACGAGGAGGGGTGCCAGAATCCAGACAGTGATACCGAGACGTTTGTAGCGATCAAGGCATATGTCGATAACTGGCGATGGTCCGGTGTCCCTTTTTATCTGCGTACCGGGAAACGCATGCCCGACAAGGTCACCGAAATTATCATTCAGTACAAAGCCTTGCCGCACCATATCTTCGGCGAGGGTGAATCCGCCGAACCCAACAGGCTGGTGATTCGCCTGCAGCCCAACGAGGGGATCGAGATGGCCATGGTCTCCAAGCGGCAAAGTCTAAAAGACAAACTGTCACTGCAAACGCATACGCTCAATTTCGATTTTCGCGGGGATGCAGACAGTGATCGCATCCCCGATGCCTACGAGCGTTTGTTCCTTGATGCGATCAACGGTGATCCTTCGTTGTTCGTGGGGCGTGAGGAAATCGAGGAAAGTTGGCGCTGGTGTGATCAGTTGCTTAAGGCATGCGAGGAAGCGGGGCTAACGGTAAGTAGCTACCAGGCCGGCAGTTGGGGACCCGCAAAGTCCGAATTATTGATTGATCGTGATGGCCGCACTTGGCATGCCTGAGTGGCGTCCACATGCTGATCGGGAAACCTTGGATCACGCGCTGGCCGAGACCGTTGCCGATTGCTTGAGGGCCGGTATTGCTGATCGCGGTACCGCCTATTTGGTGGTCTCAGGTGGGAGTACACCCGCTAACCTTTTTGCAAGGCTTGCCCGCGCTCCCCTCGATTGGAGTTGCGTGTTCGTCACACTTGCGGACGAGCGATGGGTCGCCACCGACCATGAAGACAGTAACGAACGGCTGGTGAGGGCAACCTTACTGACCGAGCAGGCCAAAGCCGCCGCGTTTCTGTCTCTGGTGCAGATGCCCAATGACGCAGCCCGCAACCTGTCGCAGGTTGCCGAACGCCTCGCTGCCTTACCCGAGTTCGACGTAGTCTTACTGGGAATGGGTGAAGACGCACACACTGCCTCACTGTTCCCCTGCGCCCATGAGTTGGAGCGGGGTTTGACCACCACGGAGAGTGCGCTGATCACGCATCCACAAAATGCGCCCTATGAGCGGATCTCCCTGTCCAAGCAGCGGTTGTTGCGCACGCGCTGCGGTATGATCCATATCGTGGGCGAGAGGAAGAAGGCGGTGTTCGAGGTTGCATCGGCAGTGGGCGACGAGACAACCCATCCCATCAATGCCTTTCTGGGCCCCGCTGGATTTGACTGCTGGTGGGCACCATAAAAAAAGGGGGCGTTAGCCCCCGAAGCACTCACCGGTAGAAGGGTCGCCTTAGGCGGCCACCCCCATGTTCTGTTTTAGCGCGGTTGCAGCCATTGCCAGGCCCGTATCCAGCATGCGATTGGAAAATCCCCACTCGTTGTCGTACCAGGCAAGCACCTTAACCAGCTTGCCCTGAGCTCGCGTGTGATTGGAATCAAAATTGCTCGAATAGCTGTTGTGATTAAAATCAATCGACACCAATGGCTGGGCGTTATACCCGAGCACACCCGCTACGTCGGCTTGAGCGGCCGCGAGCATAATGGCATTGATTTCTTCGACTGAGGTGTTGCGTGCCGCGGTGAAAGTGAGATCGACCAGTGAAACATTGAGGGTGGGCACGCGCACCGCCAGTCCGTCCAGCTTGCCGTTCAATTCGGGCATCACCAAGCCAATGGCTGCAGCGGCGCCTGTTTTGGTCGGGATCATGCTGTGCGCTGCCGCGCGGGCGCGATAGGCATCACTGTGATGCACATCAGCCAGGCTCTGATCGTTAGTGTAAGCGTGTATCGTGGTCATCAGACCCTGCTCAATACCGATCTTCTCGTGCAGCGGTTTTACGATCGGGGCAAGGCAGTTTGTGGTGCACGAGGCATTCGAAACAATCAGGTCGGCCTCGGTGAGGGATTCATGATTGATGCCGTATACCACTGTGGCGTCCATGTTTTTTCCCGGTGCCGAGACAAGCACGCGCTTCGCGCCAGCGAGAAGATGTTTTCGGGCAGATTCGCGGTCGGTGAACAACCCGGTACACTCAAAGACGATATCAACAGAGAGATCACCCCAGGGCAACTGTGCGGGGTCACGTTCGGCGAGGATGCGGATGCGGTCGCTTCCCACCACCATATCGCTGCCCTCTGCACTAACGGGATGGGCAAAGCGTCCATGAGTGGTATCGAACTGCGTCAGGTGCGCGTTCATCTCGGGCGAGCCCAGGTCATTGATGGCCACCAGCCGCATGGACTGGCGTAATTCGGGCCGTTCGTAAAAGGCGCGGAGGACGTTGCGACCGATGCGGCCGTATCCGTTGATGGCAACGTTAATCATCGTATTAACCCCCTCCTAGATGCCTGCTTTGGCAGGTCACGCTGTTAAAGCCAGACCGAGCCTGCGCTGATCAAGGGTCCATAATGTAGTTTTATTACAAATAAAACAAGTAATTCGACCTATTTAACTCCAATAATTTTGTTTTATTACATAAAAAGCCGCTAAAATCGCGGTCAGCGCCGCAAATTTGACGGTAACCTCCGGAGAAGGGGGGTGGGAGCAAACCGACGATCATGAATCAGGAAAACAACCTGCTGACTCAGTTGAGCGCGGCCCTGCCCGATCTGAATAAATCGGAGGCGAAAGTCGCAAACGCTATTCTTGAGGATCCCGAAGCCGCGACCCGATCCAGCATTGCCGTGCTGGCAGCCGCCGCGAATGTGAGTGAACCCAGCGTGAATCGCTTCTGCAAACGGTTCGGCGCGTCGGGTTTTCCCGATTTCAAATTGCGCCTCGCGCGCTCACTGGTATCGGGTGTGCGGTACATCAGCCGCGCAGTGGAGATGGATGACGACATTCATACCTACCCGCGCAAGCTATTCGACAACACCATCACCGCGCTCATGCTTGCCCGGGATCAACTGCCGCTGTCGGCGATAGAGAGAGCGGTCGATTACCTAGCCCAGGCGCGCCATATTTATTTTTTGGGGTTGGGGACGTCAGCAGCCGTGGCGCAGGATGCGGAGCACAAATTCTTTCGATTTAAAGTGCCGGTCACGACGTGTACAGACCCTCTGGTACAT
>JAYNYK010000040.1:0-24442 GCA_038102985.1 Halieaceae bacterium | reverse complement strand
CCTCGGCACTCATCGCAACACGCTTTGCGTTTTGGAGTTCTGCAACCAGCAGCATATAAGGGCTGGGCCGATCAAGCTGAAAATACTCAGCGGCACGCGCTGCCAGCACCGACGGCGCAAACGGTCGAAACGACTCACGGAACTTAATTTTCTGATTCATGACTGACTGCATGCGCTTGCTGCGCGGGTCACCAAGAATGGACCGGCCACCCAGCGCGCGCGGACCGAATTCCATTCTCCCCTGAAACCAGCCCACGACCTCTTCATCCGCAAGAATAGACGCCACGCGGGTGGGCAATTCGTCTTCTGTCAGTTCACTGTAGCTCGCCCCAACCGCGTCGAGGTATGTGCGAATTTCAGTGGCGCTGTACTGCGGCCCCAGGTAGCTTCCACTCATTGCGTCTTGCGCTTTGGGGGCCCGTGCTTGCCCCAGGTAGCGATGCCAGACGGAATACGCCACTCCCAGAGCACCACCAGCGTCGCCAGAGGCCGGTTGAATCCATATGTCTTTAAAGGGGCCCTCGCGGAGCAGCCGTCCATTGGCGACGCAGTTCAGTGCGACCCCGCCGGCCAGACACAAGAAATCGGTATTCAGCTTGTCGTGCACCGTGCGCGCAAGTCGCAGCACCACCTCCTCGGTCACTACCTGAATTGACGCCGCAATATCCATCTCGCGTTGCGTAATGGGCGACTCTGGGGGCCTGGGGGGTGCACCAAATAGGGTGTCAAAAGCCGCACTGGTCATAGTGAGACCATTCGCATAATTGAAGAAGCGCATGTCGAGGCGAAAAGTGCCGTCATCCTTCAGGTGCAGGAGCTTGTCCAGTATGAGATCGACATACTTCGGTTCGCCGTAAGGCGCCAACCCCATCAGTTTGTACTCGCCCGAATTGACCTTGAACCCCGTGTAATAGGTGAAGGCCGAGTACAACAGTCCTAACGAGTGAGGGAAGTCGATTTGCCAGACAGGCACAAGCGTGTTACCCCGACCCATCCACACCGAGGTCGTTGCCCACTCCCCCACACCATCCATACAGAGCACGGCGGCCTCCTCAAAGGGAGAGGGGTAAAAGGCAGAAGCCGCATGGGATTCGTGATGCTCTCCAAACAACAAGGTCGGCATTTCAGCCTTGCTCGCGCCCATCATCTCGGCGATTTCCCGTCGCAACAGCGCCTTGAGGAGCAGCTTCTCCTTTAGCCACACGGGCATCGCTGCTACAAAAGAGCGAAAGCCCGAGGGTGCGTAGGCGAGATAGGTCTCCAATAGACGTTCAAATTTAAGTAGCGGCTTGTCATAAAATGCCACGTAGTCCAGCGCTTCCATGCCAATGCCGCCGGCGTCGAGGCAGTGCTCTATGGCCCGGCTGGGGAACCCGGGATCGTGCTTGATTCTTGAGAATCGCTCTTCCTGGACGGCGGCGACAATAACGCCGTCGCGGATGAGCACTGCCGCACTGTCGTGGTAGTAAGCGGAGATGCCCAGTATGTTCGTATTCTGCGTGATAATATCCACTCCCATTGGATCACGGTGATTCCGGCGGGCTGAAGTCTTTTAACAGTCTTAGGCTCAGGTTAGTGCAGATGCGCTGAGGGCACCAGTTGTTCGCTCGTCGGAGGAATCCACACCATGTTGGAGCTCATCAAGGATCTTTGGGTCTTCCTTGGTCAACGAAAGAAATTGTGGATGGCGCCGATCATCATCATTCTCGTGATACTGGGGATGTTGCTCTTCCTCACCCAAGGCTCTGTGTTAGCCCCTTTCGTTTACACGCTTTTTTAGCTTGCCACCTGACAGAGTCCCGCGCTCTACCGCCTACCCAAAAAAAAACGCCACCGATGTCTATGACATCAGTAGCGCTGTTTTCGGAACAGTGAGCTCCAATCGGAGCCTGACCCGTTAGAAAATGAGGGGCCTAATCAGTCCCTCACTAACTTGTACTGCCACCAGACACCGCCACCGGCCTCGATGGAGATATTCATAGTGTTGGTGTTCTCGAACTCCACGTTGTAGGTGATTGAGGTCGGCACAGACACACCCGGCAGTTCACCTTCGTTGACCGCCTTAGGTAGCCCTAGATAGGCGCCGTAACCGTCGACTGTCAGCGTCCCTGCCTCTTCGTCATAGGACCAGGACGCCTCCGCGCTACCATCGTGGGGCGCCACCGGTGCCCCACACTGCTCGGCAGCCACGCCTTGCCAGCCTTCCAGCCAAGTCTCGTCATCCAACTCGTTGCTGAACGATCCGCTTCCACTGAATACATACAGGTCATCGAAATAGCATGCTCGCGTTTCAAGTCCAGCATCATCGATTGCCCACCAGGAACCATCACCTGGCGCTGGACCGACCGCGAGAGAGCCTGCTTCGGAAGCCACGCGCCAGGTGCCCTCTACAGGAGAAGGTTCCGCCACCTTGACGAGCTTGTAGTTCCACCACACGCCCGGACCGGCCTCGATATTCATCATCAGCGTGTCGGCGCCGTCAAAAGTGACGTTATAGGTCACCGAGGTTGGCGCCGGCACGTTGGGTAACTCTCCGGAGTTGACCGCCTTAGGCAAACCAAAGTAGGCACCAAAGCCGTCAAGGGTCAGGGTGCCTGCTTCCTCGTCGAGAGACCAAGTCGCGGCAGCTGATCCATCGTGAGGGGCAACGGGTGCACCGCACTGCTCCGCAGCGACTCCCTGCCACGCCTCGAGCCAGGTCTCGTCACCGAGTACATTGCGGAAGGAACCATCCATGCCCACTACGTAGTCGTCATCAAAGTAACAGGCTCTCGCTTCCAAGCCGGCTTCGTCGATGGCCCACCAAGAACCGTCGCCAGGGGCGGGACCCACTCCAAGGGAGCCCTCTTCAAGTGCCACGCGCCAGGTCCCAGGCAATGTTGCTGCACCCGGTTCGGGGCCGGCGTCCACCGTCTTGACTAACTCGTAGGTCCACCACACACCCGGACCCGCCTCGATGGTAACGGTTGCATTACCGGCGTCCGCAAAAGTCGCGTTGTAGGTGATGGAGGTGGGCACGGCCACATTGGGCAATTCGCCCTCATTGACGCCCTTGGGCAGGCCGATGTAAGCGCCGAAACCGTCAATCACCAGCGTCCCGGCGTCCTCATCATAAGACCAAGTCGCCTCGGACGTACCGTCATGGGGTGATACCGGCGCACCACACTGCTCAGCGGCTACGCCTTGCCAAGCCTCGAGCCAAGTCTCGTCGCCCAGCACATTCGAGAAGGAGCCGTCGGGGTTGAATACGTAATCGTCATCGAGATAGCACGCGCGAGCAACTACGCCGGCGTCATCGATCGCCCACCAAGAGCCGTCACCGGGCGCAGGGCCGACCCGCAACGAAGCGGCCTCGGATTTAACGCGCCAAGTACCTGCCCACCGGGGGGTACCACCCAGATCAATACCACCGTCATCACCTGGCGCCTGAATGCCACAACCGCCCTCTCCGGGATGACCACAGGCCAGACGAATATTGTCCACCTGCACATGCGCTGCGCCCGTGGGCTGCAACACAAAGAAACTCACAATTTCACTGGTATCCAGCGGGTTAAGGCCGTCTTCGCGATAAGCAAGCAGATCATTCATCGGCACACTCACCGATGTCCACTGGTCGGCCGGCAGCTCAGCCACTGGCAGCGCGTAGCTACCCACTGCCGGGTAACCGCTATCCATGCGAATCAGGAGGGAACTGTCCGCATCGGTCGCGGCGCTGTCCACATAGAGGTCGAACTTCAGTTCACCTGCATGCAACTCCCAGAAGCTCGGATTATTACCCATGCCAAACACCGTGGTGGGCTCTCCGTCCACCGCATAAATAGAGATATTGCCCATACTGCTGGTCTGGACGTCGATCACTGTGCCGCGACTTGAGTCGTCAGCCGGCACCTCGGCAAAAGTCAGCGCGCCATCATTATTCCAAAAAGAATTGACTGCCAGCTCTCGATCTTCGCCATCTCTACCGGGCAGCGTGCCGGCTGCGTCACCATAGAGCTCGAAGCTTGCGGTGAACGGATTGGCGGCCGGGAGTGGGTCCATGTTGCGGTCCGCGTTTGAGTTACAGCCCGCGCCGGCGCCATTGGGGTCGTCAGCAGTGCAGCGGTAGACCCGCACATAATCTACGACCATGTCTGAGGGGATCGCGCCCTCGCCTACCTCACCCGGCAAAGTCCCGCCGATGGCAAGATTTAGCAACAGGTGGAAATCGACGTCAAACGGGGCTGCCCCTGCACCTACTTGGTAACCGACTTCACGCCCTCCGTAATGGTAGGTATACCAGCCATCGCGATTCAGAGTTTGGTAGTTGGTCCCATCCACGTACCAGCGCAGTTCATTCCCAGACCACTCCAGCGCATAAACGTGAAAATCGCCGGAGGGGTCTTCTACCGGCGTAGCAGGGCCCTGAGACTGCTGCTGCAGAGGCCACATAAACCCGTAATGCGCCGTACCATACACCCGCTCGAGATCAGTGTCGGCGTTGATCACTTCCATGATGTCCAGCTCGCCACTGGCTGCCCACGTGCCATAGGGAGAATCGGTGGGCATCATCCAAAATGCGCTCCAAAGACCCTGCCCAGCCGCGGCCTTGACGTTTGCCTCTATGCGACCATAGGTAAACTCGAACTTTTGGTAGGTTCTGATGCGACCTGAAGTATAGCCGTAGCCCTCGACGTTCTCCGCGCGGGCGCTAATGGTCAGATTACCGTCAGCAACGGAGAGATTATCCGCCTGATACCACTGGAGTTCATTATTGCCCCAGCCAGGAATCCCCTCTGCGGTGCCGTCACCCACCTGAATATCCCAATTAGCGGCATTCAGCGCGTCGCCGTCAAATTCGTCACTCCAGACCAACTCCCATTCTTCCTCGGGCTCCGGGTAAAAGGTGGGTGAGCTCGGATCCTCGGCAGAGCCGCCGCCACCGCAGCCTGCCAGCACGGCAGCCAAAGTAAGGGAACCAGCAAAACGTTGAAGAAATCTGTCCAGGTCTTTCATTTATTATCCCCAGCATGGGCTCATAACTATTTTCACCGTTCACTATCCTCGAAACATCCTGCAAGGTTAAGTGAAACGCGATATGAGGGGATTCACGTGGGATAAGGTGGATTGGCCATCCAAAAGCCGCCTTGGGACTCAATCCGGTCGGTTTTCGAGGCTCCTGCCCTGCCACTTCCGGACAGCAGCGTCATCTCCCGCCATCCGCATGATCTGCACCAATTTGCGATAAAACGGGGGATAACGCTGAGCGAGGCCCTGCCGCAGGGCTTTTTCAGCGTAGCGCTGCGCCTCTGCCGCATAATCTGCTACCTGTTGGGCACGCCCTGCTTTGTCCGCATAGCGAATCAGGGTCGCATAGGCCTGCAATGCGTAGTGAATCTGCTCCGGGTATTGCTCGGGCACGCTACGCAGAGCCGCTGTCGCCCGCGCATCATCGCCGATATTGAAATAGGCGAGCCCGAGCCAGCCAGTTAGCTGGGCAATGATCAGCTCATCACCTCTCGCATGCAGCAGCGCCTGTTGAAGGTAGGGAATCTCCCGGCGGTATTGCTTATCCTGGTGGAGCATTTTTGCCGTCATCACCAGACTGTCATGATGAAACGGGTACTCCTCATACAACTGGTACAGCTGCTGATACATCGCCTGGCGGTTGCCAACGTGCTCATAAAGGTAGGCCATCTCGTAATGGATGCGCCAATCGCCCCCACCGCCCCGCAACATCGCCTCCCGGCGGGCAATCTGCTCGGGAACCGATCCTAACTCCCGTTCTACCTCCTCCATTTTTCCCTGAATCAGCCGCGCTAGGGCTTGCTGGTTGCTTTGCCCGGTAAAAGGCGGCGATTGCACCATCCCGAGCACCCGATCGAGCACCTTTATCGTCATATTGCTGGGATAGCCGACGCGAGCCGCCACCTCGGACTCGGACAGGAGGTTGTCGCGCGTCGCGCCAAGACTGGCCAGGATCGCCCCCGCAAATTCCCGCGCCAAAACATAATCGCCGGCAAAATTGTAGTGAACGTGCTCATAGAAAAGATCCCAGCCTGGACTGAGAGGTTCGCTTTTTTGCTGAAAGGCCAACTCGCTATCCACGAAAGTCAGCCGCGCCGAGGACGCGCTTGACGCCAGATCACGGATAATGCCGTTAATGCGAGAATCCGCCCGGAAGCGCAGCAAGTCGTAATCCCGTGCATCCCGGTAGCCACTGGCGGCACTCGCAACATCCCCTGCTTTTTCCTGCGCCGACGCTAGGTCGAAGACCGTATCGGCGTGCGTCGGGGCCAACTCCATTGCGGCGGAGTACTGACTGGCCACCTCTTGCCAATCCTGATCAACCATCCGGTCGGCAGCTGCAACTCTCAGCGCCCGAAACTTTTCGCCCTGTAGCTCGGCGATTTGATCAAGCGCGATGGAAGCAAACGGCGCTGAATGACGAAGATTCACCGGGACCGTGGAGAGAATGACATGCGCGCCTTTGTCCTGCAGGCTGTCGACGATATCAGACAGATTTTGTCGATAATGCGCATACACGGTTTCCAGGCGCGGATCATCAAAAGGCACGGTTTCGTCGGTGAACATCTGCATGCCTTTCCACTGCAGATCCTGCTTGTGGTCCGCAGGGCTGAGATTACCGACTGTGTCGAGAAAAGTTTGCCCAAAATGGGAACGTTTTAGCGCTTGTAATCCACGGATTAGCGCAATATTTGCGAGAAAACCCTGATTAAATGTGCCGGGGCCGTAGGGCCCGATGACTTCGTTATTGCCCATGAGCACAATGGCGAAATCAGCAATATCTTTCGGGAAAGTCCTCGCTGCAGCGTAGACGACATGGGAATTGATCGCAGTCATCGCCGTGTTCACTACTTCGATCCGGCGCCCGGGCAGCGCGTCGCTGAGCATGACCTGCAATTGTCGGGAAAAACCGTGGTCCGGGTTTGGAAATCCTCTCGCCGCGGATCCACCGAGCACAAGAATGCGCAGCACCTCATCATCTGGTTCTGTGCTAAAGGTATGTTCAAGTGGTTTGATATCCAGCGAAGCTGGATAAAACTGCTCTATAAAATGAGGGTTATCCTGAAAATAATCTTCTCCGGAGATCCGGATCGTATTGAAGTAATCGAAAGATTTGCCCGGGCCTACCCATTGCAATACCTGCTCCAAACCCAGAAAAAAAAAGGCCGGTATCACCGCAACGGCAACAAAACCAAAAACGATTTTTCTGATCATATGCACAGAGCCGGTGGATTCGTCCTGTCAAACTGCGCCAAATACCGCGGTAGCCAATGGCGAGCCCGCTGGTCCGAGGAAATTGCGCGGGATGGCCATGGTGCAAAAACCAACGATACGTCTAACGTCTGCATCCGCACGTTTTACCCAACAAAGCGTTCGCCTTCAATCGTTGATATCCCAGATTCACTGTTAGTACCGCCCGCAGATTCGTACAAGTCTGGAGAGCGCAGATGACACACATTGCAATCAGGCAGCGACCGAGAGCGCATGGGGACGAGCTATTGAAGACAACTAGGTAAAGGAAAAGTTATACACTTAGGCCTTCAATCAATCGGAGTCGCGCCCCATGTCACGTATTGTCGTCGCGGGAATTATTGAGTTCGCGCCTGAGGTAAGGGACGAGGCATTGATAGAAGGCAAGGCGCTCATAGAGGGGGCCTATACCGAAAAGGGCTGCATCCATTATCTTTGGACGGCAGACCTGAACCATCCCGGGCGCGTGGTGGTTTATGAAGAGTGGGCGTGTGCAGACGACCTCGAGGCACACCTGCAGGGCGACTGGTATCGCAACATGTTCGGGCACCTGGCCCAATTCAATATCGTCAGCGCGGAAACCAACAAGTTCCGTATCGACCGCAAGGAACCCGTTTACGGAGAGGATGGTATTGCAACCGCTTATTTTTCGGATGAGAGCAAATAGTATCAATGCGGCTAACCAACCGTGAGAGAGTACGGCCACGGTGCACCGGAAAAATCCGACGCATAAAAAGCTTTCCAACCCGCTAATCGCATAAAACACCCCGTTGACCCGCTTTGGCCGAGCGGTAGGGCCCGACGTTGCTAAGATCATTCGGACTAACAACAAGTAAATGGGGCAATTGCTAGGGTATGCAGACGAACCGGATCCCGCTTGGCCAAAAAATAGCGTTCGGCATCGGTATGCTGGCGAACCAGATGTTCCCGGCTGCACTGGGTATTTTTATGGTGATCCTGGTGCAGAGTCTGGGAATGAGCCCGCTACTGTGGGGCTTGATTTTTTTCCTTCCCAAGCTCGTCGACTGTATCACTGATCCGGTAATGGGCTTTATTTCTGACAGGACCGTATCGCGCTGGGGTAAAAGGCGCCCCTATATTTTTATCGGCGCCATTTTGTCAGGGCTCTCCTATATCGCCATGTGGCAGCTCTCCGCTGACAACAGCGAGCTCTACAACTTTGTCTACTTTCTGTGTTGGTCCTGTATCTTTTTTATCGGCCTGACCATCTTCAGCGTGCCATACGTCGCAATGGGCTATGAAATGAGCGACGATTACCATGAGCGCACCCGGCTCATGGCGGTTGCACAATGGATTGGCCAGTGGGCCTGGGTGATCGCTCCGTGGTTCTGGGTAGTGCTCTACGACCCAGAGTGGTTTGACAGCGCCACAGAGGGAGCGCGCACCCTATCAATCTGGGTGGGCAGCGCCTGCATGCTGCTGGCAATGGTGCCTGCCATTTTTTGCCGGAGCGGTGCCAACACCGCCGGCGTCAATACAACTCATCGGACAGAGCGCCTTGACGCTGTTGTCAAAGAGCTACTCCACGGCATTGTGATCACATTGCGGTGCAAGCCTTTTCAGCAAATCTGTATCGCCACTTTCTTTATTTTTAACGCCTACAACACGGTAGCGGGGTTTGCCTGGTTCATTATTGTTTACTACATGAATCAGGGCGACCCGGCCTTGGCTGGCGTTTGGCCAACCCTGTTTGGGAGCGTGTCAGCGCTCTGCACGTGTTTTCTTGTGATCCCCACCATCAATTGGATGGCGCAACGCTACGGCAAGCGCCTGACCTTCATGGTGACGCAGTCCATCTCGATTGTGGGATACCTGCTTTTTTGGTGGAGTTTTGATCCGAGTAATCCGTACCTCATGTTTCTACCTATTCCTATTTTTGCGTTTGGCATCGGCGGCTTATTCACCATCATGATGTCAATGACCGCGGACATCTGCGACCTTGATGAGCTGCAAACAGGCGAACGCCGGGAAGGCTTGTTCGGCGCTATTTACTGGTGGATGGTCAAGTTTGGCCTCGCCTTTGCGGGGCTCCTGAGCGGCTTTATTCTTGCTTTCATTGGCTTCGATCAAAACGTCGCGATTCAATCAGACGACACGCTGGCCCAGCTGCGCATAGCTTTTATCTGCATCCCTGTCACTGGTACGTTGATCGCGCTTTGGGCCATGCGTGGATACGAGCTCGACGAGCAAGCGGTCGAAGCCGTAAAAACCTCATTGTCTGAGCGCCGGCCTGACCCAGCGGACGCATCGGCTCAGCTCGCCAGCGCCTGACACCCGAGGGCAACTTCACTAGCGAAGCACACACTGCCCGAGCCCTCTACGGCCCAGCGACTGTAACCTCAAGACGCGCGACTTCACCCCGCTTCATAAAGATAGAGTAGGCCAGTACCTCCGGCAGCCGCTCGTTGAGAAAGACCGACTCAGACCCATCATTGAGAGAGGCGACTATTGACGGCTCAGCCCCCAACTGAATGACGATAGGCACCTGGCAGAACGTAAGGCCCAGTTGCCCTGCCGATAACGGCAGCGCCTGCTCTCGACCCTCAACATCGACGTAGAGGAGACTGGCGGGCTCCGACAACAGCTCGTCAGACCGCAGCAGCACCGGATCGAAACTGATACTGCCGTTGCGAACAACCACACCCATCTCACTCATCCTGCTCAGCACTTCCTCTTTGACCTGTCCTGTCATACCCGGTTGCCGCGCACCCCCGAAGCCGGGCGTATGGGAATAGGGGTCCGTGGGAAACGCACCATAAAGCGCTGGCGACTTATTGAAACCCAGCCCCGAGCGCACGTCCTCATACATCGACAGCAATCCGCGCAACGTCGCCCTATCCACGTCAGATTGCCGCGCCGCAATCGCGTTCTCACTCACGGCCAGCAATAACTTGGAGACCATATGCCAGTAAATAGACCCAATACCCTCGTAGGCATACATGCCCCCAGAGCGACCGGTAAACAAATCGTGGCTGAAAGTCTCAATAAATAATTGTTTGATCGCCTGACGCTCTGCCGCACTTCCCACGATCCCGACCTCCTCAAAATCAGTCAGCACCGCTTCGACATCCTCTACCTTGGTTAATTTGCCGTTAAAGTGGACCACACCGCTTTCATCCTGTGCGACCAGCGCAGTGTTGCCGCTTCCAAGCAGCCGATTGAGTAGCGGTATTTGCACCAGACTGGCCTCAGAGACGCGATTTTTGTCATCGAAACGCGGTAAAACCTTATGCGGATAAAGCAGGTAGGAGTGCTGACCAGGGGTATAAAGCGCAGACCCCCGCAGAGCACGGAGCACCTCTAGTGCTTCCTCAGCCGAGAGTAACCTCGCACTCAGCACCGCCACCTGACCTTCCAGCATTTCATCGAGCCGGACCAGTGCGGTGGACGCACCTTCAACACGCAATCGGTTGTAGGCGTGAAATAGACCATCCTCACGACGATTATTACGAATAGTGCTGCCCAGCACAGGTAGGCACCCGTTGATGAAAGATCTGACTCTGGCAATTTCCAGGTCGCCTCTGTGGCCCGAGAACCCCTTTTGATAGATCGTGTCGCGGTAGGCCTGCCCCGCCTGCCCCAACTCAGCCAGCACCGTATAACGCAGCGCATCGCTCGCGGGCCCAGCGCACAACGCCTCCCCATGGGACCGAAAAATAGCCGCCACATCATCAAACAACAAAACCAATTCGTTGGAAACGAGGACACTCTGAAGCGCTGAATGCGCCAATAACTCGTCCAGCACTTTCAAGAATCGGTGCAGGTAACACAGCGTCACCACCGATATGCCGGTTCCCACCAATGCATTATTGGCGTCGTTCCACTCTGGCCGCTGGGTGTTCATCCAAATACCGCCCCCGGGAACGAAATTGGTCAATTTGGAGAGCGTCGTCGCCAGCAGCTTCTCCAATAAATTGACCTGATAGACGTTGTCATCAACCCATAACAGCCGACCATCAGCACCGACCTCCTCGACGCGACGAGCAATTTCATCATCGAGGACTTGATCAAAGGCAATGGTTTCATAAGGGTTGGCCAGCAACGCCTCAAAACCTTTTATTCGGTAGGGCACGTTGGCGTATGCGAAAACGTCGCAGGCAAGGAGGCCTTCGAGTCCTCTGGGGAAGTGGTTCTGCGCAAGCTCGATCAACTTCGACAGATAAATGACCTGATGATCGCCCCAATAACCAATGTTGGCCCAAGGGTTTCCTGGCTCAGGTTTTTCCCAATCGATACCCTCCCGGGTAATGCGGTAAGGATTGTAGCCATCTGCAGTTGTTGCACTCACAAACTTGCAAATCATGTGATCGATAAAGCCAGGCGCGGAGGTCGACAATGCCTCCCAGTTCTGAAAAATATCTCTCCAATTTCCGGCAAACGCCAGTCGCTTTTGATTGTCGTCGGTCAGCACATCTATAGAGAACTGATTCCACGGACGCGACGGATCACCGTGCCGTCGGCTGAAAGTCAGCGGCAGGTACTCCAAAAACAGCCTCGTCAGCAGCGGCTCGCTGGCCTCCGTTATGCGTTCCCGCAAAGCGAGCGCGTCTATTTGCTCGGGCAAATCAAGTATGAGGGATTCCATCGAGGGCGCCGCGCGGCGATTCCACTGCTGACAAAAAGCTAAAAAATCGGCCTTAGATAGCAAGTAGTTTTCGTCGAAGAAACCGCCGCGCATCACATTGAACAAGACATTCGCCGTATGGTGTCCTGTACTGAGAGGCTGTGACGTCACCTGAAATCCGTCAGCCATGCCAATAATCTGTCTTAGCTGGGACTGACCTGCTTGCAGATCAAGCGCGATCTCCTCCTCCAAATCCGCGCCGGTGGCGCGCTTGCTAATCAAATTGGCGACCTCGACAGGGCCTTGATTGACATCTGCAACGATTCCCCAAGTGCGCTCGCCTGTTGGCTGCAGGGTAATCTCATCCACCACCAAATAGGCTCCGCGCCTACCATGAATGTCTTCCTCTTGCTCCACTGCAAAGCCTTTCCGAAAGGCGTCAAGCTGGACTGAGGACAACAGATACTGGGGCTGAGATAAGCCATAGGACCACGCGGTCGTCGCTGATAGGCACTCACTGGGCTCTGCACGATCGGTAAGCAGTGAGCTCATGGAGTACATCGCCACTCCCGATCTGGCGTGTAATTCACTCTTCTTATAGGCATCAACCAGACAACTCAGGTCATTTTGTATGCCCGGAGTAACGCCGTAGGGCATCAGGTTTTGCAGCCCATCCAGCAGTCGAACATCGATGGATTCGGCGCCTTGATTACTCAACCAGGATTGCTTGATAAATCCAAAACGGTGCGACATCTGCCATGAGTAGCGGTACGTCAGGTGGAGATCATGATTAATCTCCTCGAAGATCAGCGTGCTGCCAAGCATATCTTTGTAGAGATTGCGCTCGATGCGATAAGCCCCATCGAGCTGTCTGGCAAAGGGCTCCCAGTATCGGGTCTTACCCGACTGACTCACTAGAAAAACCGCGCAATGACCCGTGACGTGGTGACTCTCAGCGATCTTGTCTTCAGTGTAATAGGGAAATAGCGCGCTACCGGCATTGGTACGACCGGCGGTCAAGGCACCTGAAGTAGAAATGAACAGCCAGTGGTTTGCGTGGCTCACTAAACTGATAAAGAAATCCGCCATCAGATCAAAGTGGCGGATACGATAAAAACGCTCCCCCTCCAAGGAAACATAGCTCCCCGAAGGCGATCCAGAGGATAGCACCAGCGCTTGCTCTCCAAGCCAAATCGTTCTTGAAACCATTATTTTCGAGCCTTACTCAATTTGGCCGTCCCCCGACCCCAAACAGGGGTTGCCCTCGGCAATGGTTGCCCATGGTATGTCAGTACTCCCTCACTCTGCGCGCGGGGGCTACCAATTCATCGGCGCAAATCATCGCTTTATCGTATTAGCGCTTTTTAACGGGCAATCAGCCTGTCAACCTCACCTTCCAGTTACGGTATGTTCGCCCCCATGAGTCCGCTCAAGCGCTTATTGCAAATCATTATTATTTTTTCAGTCTCGATGACCTGTTGGGGCGAGACGGCACTCGGATTCAACATTGGCTCCACAAATTCCACTATCTGGAAGGGCCACTTATTCAAAGGCGTGGCATGCCCCAGCGACACAGTGTGCAAGGTGCTGCCATCTGTGCAGGGCGCAGACGAGCCCCAGATTTTCCAAAGCTACAGCGAAGGGAACATTACTGTTTCTCTTCCAGTACCAGATGGTACCTATGACATCACGCTGTTTTTCGCCGAACCCCGCGCCATAGCGGTGGGCGAAAGAGAGTTCGATGTGATGATACAGGGAGAACCGGCGCTACGTGCCGTGGACGTTGTGAAGTACCGCGACGGGCAAGCTAACGCCGCGCTCACTGTGACATTGCCTAAGCAGGTCATCCGCAATGAACCATTTAATTTGACACTGATGCCCAGCAAAGGGCTACCAATACTGAGTGGTCTATTACTGGAACCACTCACCGAACCACAAAGGTCGGACGGTCGCTGGCAGCTTATCTGGCAAGACCTGTTCGACGAGTCGCGGCTCAATCCTGCTCACTGGAGTGTGGATGTGTGGCCGCCCGGCAAAGTCAATAACGAGGACCAGGCCTACACTGACTCCCCGCGCAATCTCCGTATCGAGAATGGTGCGCTTGTTCTAGAGGCCCATCATCACCCGGGGAATGCGGTCGCCTTTACGTCAGCCCGGATTCACACCCGTGGCAAGCATGATTTTCTCTACGGCCGGGTTGAGGTCGTCGCTCGCTTGCCCAACGCCCAAGGCACGTGGCCCGCCATCTGGCTGCTGCCTTCGGACCCCTTCATCTATGCTTCTAACTGCGCCGAGGGCACGGATTGGCAAGGCAACCCTGATTGCGACGCCTGGCCCAATTCAGGTGAGATTGACCTGATGGAGCACGTTGGATTTGAACCAGGGCATATACACGGCACCGTTCACACGGCGGCCAACTTCTGGGTAAATGGGCAACAGCGCAAAGGTCGGCTAATCCAACCTACCGCAACGAGCGACTTTCACCAATACGCCATGGAGTGGCGCCCCGAGCGTATCGATCTTTTTGTCGATGACTCGCTCTATTTCAGCTACTTACGGGAGGCGGATGCGGCCTGGAAGACGTGGCCTTTCGATCAACCATTCCACTTGATTCTCAATCTGGCAGTGGGAGGTAATTGGGGTAGAGCCGGTGGGCCCATTGCGGAACAGGCGTTCCCTCAGCGACTGCTGATAGACAGTGTCAAAGTGTATCGACTCGCCCAGTAGACAACCTTAGGCGTTTAAATTTTGCGCCTTCCAGGCCTGCAGTTTTCGATAAATTGTGGAGGGCGCCACCTCCAGATATTCCGCGGCTCGATTAATGCTTCCATCGCAGGCGGCAATAGCATCTTCGATCGCCTGCTTTTCGGTCATCCACAGGGGCTGGATACCCTGGGCATTCATCGCGCTGGTTAATGCCTGGGATGAACTCAAAGGGCTCTCGTTATCGACCGAGATTTCAGTAACTGAAATCACCTGATGTATTGCAGCCTCATCGATCTCGGAGGACGCGCTGGTCAGCACTAACTGCCGCATCGTATTCTCAAGTTGCCGAACGTTACCCGGCCATGAATAAGCCCTTAAGGCCTGTGCCGCGGAATCGGTTAATTGCTGAGTACCAGTACCCTCCTCCTGCGCGATGCGATCTAAAAAGCCCCTCGCCAAATCGAGAATGTCATCTGAGCGCTCGCGCATGGCCGGCATCCTCAAGGGAACCACATGTAACCGGTAATAAAGATCCTCGCGCAGTCGGCCCTCTCTCATCTCAAACAGGGGATCACGATTAGTCGAGGCAATGATTCGAACATCCGCTGCCATTTCCGCGGCAGAGCCAACGGGTCTATAAGTACCGTGCTGGATCAGTCTCAGCAGTGTCGCCTGAGAAGCAAAACCCAGGCTGCAGACCTCATCGAGAAAAAGCGTCCCATCGGTAGCCTGGGCGACGAGGCCTTGGGCGGGCTCACCATCCACCCCAAACAGCGCGCGCTCCAGCTGATCCGCAGCCAAAGAAGCGCAGTCGACAACAACAAAAGGCCCTGGTGCTCTTGCGGAGCGCTGGTGAATGGCCCGCGCCGCGAGTTCCTTGCCTGTGCCGCTCTCGCCCATAATGAAGGCAGTGGCGAGTGTGCCAGCCAACGATTCGACAGTCTCATAAACACTTTGCATGGCAGATGAACTGCCCACGAGCGGCCCCAGATGCTCTCGTTTCACAGCCAAGCGCGCTACTTGCTGGCTGAGCTCGAGCTTTTCAGCAGCATTGAGCAACGTGACCCGCAATCGGGAAGCGTCGAATGGTTTGGTCAAGAAATCGGCCGCACCACGCTGAATGGCTTGCTCGGCATGCTCTGCCCCGTGCCCGGTCATTACCACGACCGCGGGCTGAGGCGACAGGTTTGAGGTCTCACCCAGCAAATCAAGGCCGTTTCCGTCGGGCAGCTCGATGTCAAGCAATACCAGCAGGGGGTTAGTATCGAGCAGAGCGGCTTTAGCATCGGCCAGCGTGTGGGCGGTGATGACCTCCAAGCCACTGCCATCAAGATACTGCGAATAAATGGCACACAGAGTCGCACTGTCCTCTACGATGAGGGTTTTCACGGCCGTTTTGTCTCCTGCCTACGGGTTACGCTTAGCAATTGCCAAGACCCGACCCGCACTTTACTTCATGCCGACATTACCAGCTTTTGATCAGTGTGGGCGTGGCTCCAGAACAGCACCGCGGTCAACAGCAATACCGCACCCACTTGATGTGTCGCCGCCATGGGTATCGCAACCTGACTGAGGACTGTCCCAATACCCAGCATGACCTGAAAAGTAAGCGCCAGCAACATAAGGGCGGCTCCCCATTTCACTTTTGGCTGGGTACTTCGCCGCAAACTCCGCACGCTGACATAGAGCACTAGCAAGGCGACGGCATAGGCAAGCATTCTATGATTGAAATGAATGGTCGCCACACCCTCAAAAGTCGCCTGCCAACCCTCGGCGTAGTAACCCAATGGCACAAAGCTCTCGCCCATCAGCGGCCAAGTTGGATACGCAAAGCCAGCGTCAGTGCCGGCCATAAACCCACCCGACAGAATCAAGACATACACCCCCGCTAAGAGCAAACCGCCCGCAGGCCCAATATGCTTCAGCGAAGGCGACAAACCCGCGCTAACCCGGAACAACAGCCACATCATCAGGGCATAAATTGCCACGGCGACTCCCAGATGCGCAGTCAGTCGATACTGGGACACCGATGGCCGGTCAACCAAACCGCTCTTGACCATATACCAACCCAGCAGGCCCTGGGCGGCACCCAGAAACAATAACAACACCAGGGTAGGCAATAGCTGCGGCGTGATCATTCGCCGCAGCGCAAAAATAACCAAAGGGATGAAATACATCAGGCCAATCAACCGACCGAGAATACGATGCAAATATTCGAACCAGAAAATCTGCTTGAAACCGGCAAGATCCATACCCTGATTGATCTTTTGATACTCCGGATACTGCTGGTAGGCAGCAAAGGTCTCGAGCCACTGCGTCTCCGTGAGCGGTGGTATGATGCCCATAATCGGACGCCAATCCACCATCGATAAACCCGATTCGGTGAGGCGTGTGACCCCGCCCAGCAATATCATTCCCAGAATGGTGATGGCACAGACGCCCAGCCAGCCTGCAATCCAGCGAGCATTGTTTTCTGCATTCATTGTCAATGTGGTCATGGTGATCGCCTCCCCCAGAGGTCCCCTATTCTAACCAAAAGCGCGCGCGACATCTGTTCTGTCCTACACTATCGGCACTCAGGAGATCCATCATGCCCTATGTCCGTCTGGACCAGATCGATTACAGCATCGGCAACCGGATATTACTGGACAAAGCCAATCTGACGCTGAGTAAGGGCGACAGACTGGGCTTATTAGGCCGAAATGGCGCCGGCAAGTCGACGCTACTCCGCATCCTGTCAGGTGAATTGTCGCCCGATGGCGGTGAACGCTGGCAACAAAGTAGTGCCAACATCGCCTTTCTGGAGCAATCGCTACCCGAACATAACGAGCTCTCCGTTTTCAACTTTGTCGCCACCGGACTCGCCAAGACAGGGGAGTTGTTGTCGCGCTACCACTTGCTGACGCAGGATGGCTCTGACAGCGCGTTGCAGGAGCTCAGCAATATCCATGCTGAACTCGAGCTCCAGGGCGGCTGGACCATGGCCCAGCGCATTGAGAAAGTGTTGGATCAGCTCAATCTTGACGGCGATATCCTCCTTTCAGCACTCTCGGGCGGATGGCGCAGGCGCGCTGCACTGGCTCGGGCACTGGTGACCGGTCCCACCGTGCTGTTGCTGGATGAACCTACCAACCACCTCGATATCCCGGCGATCAATTGGCTCGAACAGGAAATTGCGCAATTCGCCGGTGCGGTAGTGCTCATCACACACGACCGTCGCTTTTTGCAGCGTGTGTGTAATCGGATCGGTGAGCTGGACCGGGGGCGGCTCTCGCTATGGCAATCTGATTATCAACAATTCCTCATTCAACGTGAGCATCAGGCCGCCGCTGAAGCGAAGGCTGAGGCCCTATTCGACAAAAAGCTGGCTGCCGAAGAGGTATGGATTCGACAAGGTATTAAAGCGCGCCGCACCCGCAACGAAGGCCGGGTAACGGCGCTGGAAGCGATGCGGGAAGAACGCGCCCAGCGGCGAACCAAAACGGGCAAAGGGCGCATGACGCTTGAGGATGCTGCTCGCTCGGGACGCAGGGTCGCAGAAGCCAAAGACGTGTGCTTTGGATACGATGACGAGAGCATCATAAAAGGCTTCTCCACCCTCATTCAACGCGGCGATCGCATCGGCATTATTGGCCGAAATGGCATAGGCAAGAGCACGATCATCAAGCTGCTGCTTGGCGAAATCACACCTACCAAAGGAGAGATATTGCGCGGCACCCAACTCCAAATTGCGTACTCAGATCAACTTCGGGATGCCTTTCGGCCAGATCAGGATCTCATTGATAACGTATGTGGTGGGCAGGAGTTCATCGAGATTAATGGGCAGAGACGCCATGCCATTAGCTATCTTGGGGACTTTTTGTTTACTCCCGATCGAATTCGCACTCCCGTGAAGGCCCTGTCCGGGGGCGAAATTAATCGCGCCATTCTGGCGCGCCTGTTTACCCGGCCCGCTAACTTGCTGGTGCTGGATGAGCCGACCAATGATCTGGATATCGAAACGCTGGAACTACTGGAGGAAATACTGCTGGAGTTTAAGGGGACCGTTATCTTGGTCAGTCATGACCGATACTTCCTCGACAAAGTGGTCACCAGCCTGCTGGTCATGAAAGACGACGGTACCGTCGAAGAACAGGCGGGGGGATACAGCGACTGGGAGGCGCGCGGCGGGCAACTCGCGTCACCGAGTGACCCAGCTGGTGCCACGCCTAAAAAAAATCAGTCCGCCTCCGAATCTGTCTTACCCGAGGCATTAGCCTCCTCAGGCACCACTGATCCATCGCCCGGCAAAAAAGCCAAGCTGAGCTACAAAGAGCAAAGAGAGCTGGACGCGTTACCCGCAAAAATTAAGCAGCTAGAAAACGAGCACGCAGCCCTGATTGCGTCGATTTCAGAACCCGAGTTTTACAATCAGGCGCCGGCCGAGATAGCGGAAGTGATGACAGCGATAACGACTGCAGAGCGCGCGCTGGATGAGGCACTGGAGCGACTGGTCGCCCTCGAGGGATAAAACGTCGCTCACAGCACCGAAGCGACCGCATCCACCACGCGGGCCATATTACTGTTATTGAGACCTGCAATATTGATCCGGGAAGAATCAAGCATATAAACCGATTGTTCCCGTCGCAAACGTTCCGCCTGCTCTACCGTCAACCCGAGAAAAGAGAACATGCCGTTTTCTCTGCCAATAAAGTCAAAGTCTCGGCCCGTGGCTGTCATCAACGCATCACGAAAATTCGCGCGCAACCCATTTATCCTGCCGCAAATCTGCCCAAGTTCGTCAGACCACGCGCGCCGCAATTCCGGAGATGACAGCACTCGACCAGCCAATAATGCGCCATGGGCGGGGGGCATCGAATACACCCGGCGCGCCGCTGCAACCGCCTGACTCGCCATGGCCTCTGCCGCACGAGCGTCGCCCCCTATAAAAATAACTGCCCCCGCTCGCTCACGATACAAACCAATATTTTTGGAGGACGATACCGCAATAATCATCTCGGGTAAGGATGCCAACATACTCCGCAGTCCCGTCGCGTCCTCATCTAGCCCCGCGCCCATGCCTTGATAGGCAAAATCAATCATGGGTAACAACTCCTTCTCCGCCAGTAAAGCGGCCAACTGCCGCCACTGGTCTGCGGAGGGATCTACCCCACTGGGGTTGTGACAGCAACCGTGCAATAGAACCACGTCGCCCGCAGAAGCCTGCTCCAGATCAGCCAACATCCCCTCAAAATCGAGCCCCTTGAGCGCAGAGGAGTAATAGCGATAGGTGCTGAACCGCAGACCAACTGACCCCATTAATGGAATATGAACTGGCCAGGTGGGATCGCTCACCCAAACCGTTGCATCGGGCGCTGCGGCATGTAGCACCTCCGCACCCAATCGCACCGCACCGCAGCCTCCGGGGGTTTGGACAGCAGAAACCCGACGCCCCAGATGACCTTCAGCATCAGCCCCCAGAACCAATGAGCAAATGCCTGAGAGGTAGGCGGCGTCACCTGCCGGCGGCATGTAAACCTTGGTTTTCTCCTCGCTCACCAGCTGTCGCTGCGCTGCCTGTACCGAGTCAAAAACAGGGCAAAGGCCGGTCTCATCCATGTACACACCGAGAGTAAGGTCAACCTTGTCTGGATTGGGATCTGCGCGGCAAGCAGCGGCCAATCCGAGAATGGAATCAGGTGGTAGCACCGGCAATGAATCAAACATGTAAATCTCTGGCAAACTGGAGGTGGAAACAGCGCCAAAGTATGCGGGAGTATCTGACCGCGCTACAAGCCCTGTTATGCTCGCAGGCATAATCGACGAAACGACTTCCTCCATGACCCACAAGCACCCAGTTGGGCAGCCGCCCGAGAAAAAACACCAAAAGGTTGCGGCAGATACCGGGGCCATTGCGCATCCCACTTCGCAATTACGGGACCAATTGTTTTCCGAGCCCCTGTCAGCACCCGGTGCTTTTTCATTCAACGAAGCGGTCGCATCGGTATTCCCCGATATGATCAACCGATCAGTGCCCGGTTATGCCACAGTGATATCCATGACAGGCCATCTGGCTGCCGGCCATGCTCGCCCGGAAGCCAACATTTATGATCTTGGATGTTCACTGGGTGCCTCACTGCTGTCTGTCGCCAGAGAGCCCGCCTGCCAGAACAGCCAGCTGATCGGCATCGACAATTCCGAGGCCATGCTCTCCGCGGCGCGGAGTCATCTTGCCCAGTTTCCCGAGGGAGCACAGATCCAGTTGCAGGCCGGTGACGTTGCGGACTTGCAGTTGACCGATGCCTGCGTGGTGATCATGAATTACACGCTGCAGTTCATCCCCATTGCACACCGCGAGCCCGTATTACGACGCATCAGGGAGGCTATGGTGCCGGGCGACTTGATGATTCTGTCTGAGAAAATCAGCCTCACGGATGATGACCTCAATCGCCGCCTGATCGATCTGCATCACGAATTTAAACGGCAGCAAGGTTATAGCGATCTGGAGATCTCTCAGAAGCGGGACGCGCTCGAGAACGTTCTGGTACCCGAGACCAGAGAGACACATGTGGCACGGCTGATGGAAGTGGGTTTCAGTCGCTGCGACCTCTGGTTTCAATGTCTGAATTTTGCTTCGTTTATCGCCATCGCATGAACCTTCCCGCCGAGTTGGTCAGTGACTGGGTAGCACTTAAAGAGCGGTGGACTGAGGGCCGGCTGGCCCAATGGCTTGAGGATTTGCCCGCCCTCTTGGAGCGCGGGCTATCGACCGAGCGATACGGCGACCTGCCGCGATGGCGCGATGCACTCCATCGCCTGCCAGAGATCAAAGTCGATAGGCCGATTTTAGATACCCCTCGCGTAGGTGTGACGGGTACCGTCACAAACGCTGACATAAAAATGCTCGAGAGCGCCCTGAGAGGACTGCACCCGTGGCGGAAAGGGCCCTATGAGCTCTTTGGCCTGCACATCGATACGGAGTGGCGCTCCGACTGGAAGTGGGATCGCTTGAAAAATGCTTTGGCTCCCCTGGGGGGGCGACGAGTGCTAGACGTTGGCTGTGGCAATGGCTACCACTGCTGGAGAATGCTGGGTGCCGGCGCTACGGAAGTCATCGGCATTGATCCAACCCCCCTTTTCATCCTGCAGTTTAAGGCGGTTCACCGGTACCATCCCCGGTCCAATATTCACGTCTTGCCAATGACGCTGGAGATGATGCCTGAGCACTTAGCGGTCTTCGACACCGTATTCTCAATGGGGGTGCTCTACCATCGACGCGACCCAATGGCCCATTTGCTTAGTCTAAAAAACAAGCTCCGCCCGGGGGGTCAGCTGGTACTCGAAACCCTGGTAATTGATGGCGGCGACCGTGCGGTGCTCGAGCCCAATGGACGCTATGCGCGCATGGGCAACGTCTGGCAACTGCCAAGCACCGGCTTGGCAGCACACTGGTTAGCGTCCGCCGGCTTCCGCCAAACCGACATTATCGACATCAGCACCACCAGCACAGAAGAGCAACGAAGCACTTCCTGGATGACTTTCCATTCCCTCGCTGACTTTTTGGATCCGGCTGACAGCGCATTAACGATTGAGGGCTTTCCCGCTCCCAGACGGGCAATTCTGACGGCCATCAAACCGGGCTAGCGCATCCCCACTAATGCAACTGTCGCTGCGTTCGCGCGGCGTCAAACACAATATCAAAAACCTCTCGATAGCCGCGGACAAAATGTGCCTCGACCCCGGCCCTGAGATAGTCGGGCAGCGCCTCGTAATCGCCACGGTTCGCGAAGGGTAAAATCACCTCACCGATTCCGGCCCGGCGGGCGGCAATCACTTTTTCGCGAATACCGCCCACCGGCAGCACCTGCCCGGTCAAGGTGAGTTCACCCGTCATAGCGAGTGGACGACGAAGCCGATCACCGCGCGCCAAAGACAGTAACGCGGTGGCTATGGTGATACCAGCACTGGGCCCGTCTTTAGGCGTCGCGCCCTCGGGCACATGAAGATGCACCATCGACATGTCAAAGAAGTCAGGCTCGCAGCCAAACTCGCGAAGATGGGCAATGACATAGCTATAGGCGATTTCTGCACTCTCCTTCATGACTTCACCGAGCTGACCGGTCAGCTTGAAACCGCGGTTCAACGTGTGAATTTTTGAAGACTCGATACTGAGCGTAGCGCCACCCATCGCCGTCCATGCAAGCCCAGTAACCACTCCTTTACCACGCAGTGCACGCTCCACTTTGAACTTCGGTCGGCCAAGAATTGCTTCGACTTCCCGCTTACCAATGCGGATACGTGGTGAGCTCTCCTCCACCATCTCCAAAATAGATGCGCGCACCAGTGCGCTCAACTTTTTTTCCAGGCCCCGCACCCCTGCCTCGCGGCTGTAGGCATCAATCACGAGGCGTAGCGCAGCATCGTTGATACGAATCTGCTTGGGCTGCGCGCCGTGGCGCTCCAGAAGTTTTGGCCATAGGTGGTTTTTGGCGATCGCAAGCTTCTCTTCGGCGATGTAGCCAGAGAGGCGAATCTCCTCCATCCGGTCCAGTAGCGGCCCCGGTATCGTATCGAGCTGATTTGCCGTGCAAATAAATAAGACCTTGGAAAGGTCAATGCGCAGATCGAGGTAATGATCGAGGAAATCGCTGTTTTGCTCTGGGTCCAATACCTCTAACAAGGCTGACGCCGGATCACCCTGAAAAGAGGTTCCAACTTTGTCAATCTCATCCAGCATGATCACGGGGTTACTGACTTCGACTTCTTTCAACGCCTGCACCAGCTTGCCGGGCATCGCGCCGATATAAGTGCGCCGATGGCCCTTAATCTCGGCCTCATCGCGCATACCACCGAGGCTGAACCGATAAAATTTCCGGTCCAATGCGGCGGCAATAGACTTGCCAATACTGGTTTTACCAACGCCCGGGGGACCCACCAGCAGGAGAATAGAACCGTCGACGCTGCCTTTAAAGGCGCCCACGGCGAGGAACTCGATAATACGCGCCTTAACGTCATCCAAGCCATCGTGATGCGCATCCAGTTCAGTCCGGGCATGACCAAGATCGAGGTTATCCTCAGACCGTACGCCCCAAGGTACCGAAGTGGCCCAGTCCAGATAATTGCGCGTTACCCCATATTCAGGGGAACCTGACTCCAGCACCTGTAACTTGTTGAACTCCTCTTCCAACCGATCCAGTACTTTTTGCGGCGGATCCAGTGCCTCGAGGCGCTGTTTAAATCGCTCGAGATCAGAGGTGTTGTCGTCTTTGGAAAGGCCCAGCTCTTTCTCGATCACCTTCATCTGCTCACGCAGGAAGAACTCTCGTTGGTTGGCCGAGACCTTCTCATTCACCTGAGTGGTAATTTGGCCCTGCAGCTCTGCGACCTCGCGCTCACGCTTCAGCAATTCCAACACGATGTTCATCCGACGAGCGAGGGGCAGCGTCTCCAACACTTCCTGTAAGCGATCGCCGCTCGCGGTCGTCAGGGCCGCAGCAAAGTCAGCCAAAAGCCCGGGCTGGCTCGGGTTAAATTGACCAATGTGCTGTTTAAGCTCTTCGCTGTAGAGCGGATTCAGCGGCAGTAGCTCCTTGATTGCGGCAATAACGGCCATGGCATAGGCTTTAATTTCGTCGCTGTCACGATCGCCCTGAGACCGCGGATACTCTACCTGCGCGACAAGGGGGCTGGCTTTACTCAACCACCGAACAATGCGAAATCGTCGCAGGCCCTGAGCGAGAAACTGCCCCGAGTGCTCCGACAGCCCCGGTGGCCGGTGTAATCTGACCACGCAACCCGTATCGGGGAACTCGTCAGGGGTGACGGCGCCCGGGTCTGGTTTATCCACAAAGGCGAGACCCAGTAATCGGGATCCCTGCTGCGCTATCGCATCCAGGGTTGCCTGCCAATTATCTGGGT